>NZ_POHV01000177.1:0-268 GCF_002884345.1 Pseudomonas sp. GW456-12-10-14-LB2 | reverse complement strand
GCCATGGCCCTCGAGCGCGTCCCGTGACGCGGCCCTGAGGCACCATGCTGGACGCGGATCAGAGAACGGCGCTCTGCGCCTGGATCGGCCGGACCCTGGAGGCCGGGACGGTCACGCTCGACGACGCGCGGCCGCTGACCGGCGGCTCGATCCAGGAGAACTGGATGCTGTCGTGCCGGGTCGACGGGGCGCCGCGGGGCTTCGTCCTGCGCAAGGACGCGGCCGCCACCATCGCGTCGAGCCGCTCGCGGGCGGAGGAGTTCCGGAT
>NZ_POHV01000176.1:0-268 GCF_002884345.1 Pseudomonas sp. GW456-12-10-14-LB2 | reverse complement strand
GTACAACGCCGGCTTGCAAGCGCGTCGAGGCATACCGCCGCCGCGGCATGAGCCTGCGCTACAAGCATCAAGCCAGCGAGTTGGAGGCGTGCCGCGAAGCGACCCGGACGGGCTTGGACGCTGGTCGTTCTCCGCCCTGCAACAGGTGCTGCGCCGGCTGGATCAAACTTATACTGCCTTCTTCAAGTGCGGCCACGGCCTCCCGCGCTTCCGTGCGTCGGCCCGCTATCATGCAGCGACCTTCCGGGTCGGCGACGAGCTGACGATC
>NZ_POHV01000175.1:0-268 GCF_002884345.1 Pseudomonas sp. GW456-12-10-14-LB2 | reverse complement strand
GCTTGCGGCGCTCCGAGCCCGGCGGACGTGGCGTTGTGTTCGTCCAGGGCATCGTGCCATCCGGTCGGCAGAGCATCGACCTTGCCCTTCAGGTCGCCCTTCCGCTCCGGGCGGGGGCCCTTGCAACCGCCATCGCGCCATACCCGGAACTTGCGGCTGTCGACCCACTCCCTTCGGCCGTGCTCGGCGCGGACGATGATGTCAGCGATCACCCGGTTGGCCTCGTCCTCGTTGAAGAACGCCGACGCGAGCCGTCGGGTCGTACAGC
>NZ_POHV01000174.1:0-268 GCF_002884345.1 Pseudomonas sp. GW456-12-10-14-LB2 | reverse complement strand
GGTGGAAGTGGAGGTCGATCCCGCCCTGAGCGCGGCCGACGGGCACGCCGTGGCGCTGGACGTGCGCCACCGGCTCCTGCACGAGGTCGATTTCTTGTCCGACGCGGCGGTGCACGTCTGCGCCGGCGGACGCGGCCACCGCGTTGCGGCCCACGCGCACGACGGACTGCCGCCGCACGCGCATTGAACGCATGAGGATATTGCTCGCCGAGGACGACGCGAAGGTCGCCAAGCACGTCCGCCAGGCGCTGGCGGCGGAGGGCTAAGC
>NZ_POHV01000173.1:0-269 GCF_002884345.1 Pseudomonas sp. GW456-12-10-14-LB2 | reverse complement strand
CATCACGGCCTGGTTGTAGAAGATGCGCCCGAAGTGCTCCTTGTCCGGGAACACCTCGGACTGCTTGGGCAGGAAGACGCCGCCGGAGTCGACCAGGTAGACGCAGGGGAGCCGGTTTTCCAGCGCGATCTCCTGCGCGCGCAGGTGCTTCTTGATCGTCTCCGCGTAGTAGGTGCCGCCCTTGACCGTGGCGTCGTTGGCGACGACCACGCACAGGCGGCCGGAGATCACGCCCAGGCCCGCGATCATGCCCGCCGACGGGACCTCGT
>NZ_POHV01000172.1:0-269 GCF_002884345.1 Pseudomonas sp. GW456-12-10-14-LB2 | reverse complement strand
GCGCTACCGGCTCGTCGCGCGGGCGACCAACGACGCGATCTGGGACTGGGATCTGGCGACGAACCACGTCCTGTGGAACGAGGCCCTCAACGAAGCCTACGGCCATGCCTCCGGCGCGGTCGAGCCGACCGGCGAATGGTGGATCGCACACATCCATCCCGATGACCGAGCCCGCATCGATTCCGCCATCCGCGCGGTCATCGACGGCGCGGGGACGGCCTGGACCGAAGAGTATCGCTTCCTGCGCGCCGACGGCTCCTACGCCCACG
>NZ_POHV01000171.1:0-269 GCF_002884345.1 Pseudomonas sp. GW456-12-10-14-LB2 | reverse complement strand
GCCGAGGACCGCATCGAGGACTTCGAGATCGGCGACCGGATCGACCTGTCGGACCTTTACTCCGGGACGCTGGCGTGGCGCGGCACCGGGGCGTTCACGGGCGCCAACCAAGTCCGCATCGTCGAGCTCGACAACGGCTACGTGGACGTGCGCGTCAACCTCGACTCCGACTCCACGGCCGAGTTCGAGGTGCTGGTGAAGCCGGTGGGCGGCTTCGACCTGATCCGGGACGACTTCATCCTCTGACGCGGCGAGCCCCTCGCCCGGGC
>NZ_POHV01000170.1:0-269 GCF_002884345.1 Pseudomonas sp. GW456-12-10-14-LB2 | reverse complement strand
CGGCTGGAGGGGGCCATGGGCGCTCACCTACCCCTGACGGGCGTGGTGTCAACGTGGCCGGCGCTCACCAGGCGCGCAGGGCCGCGAGGTTGTGATACATCCCGAACATCGCCGTCACGAAGATCGCGGCCATGCCCACGAGCTGGGTCCAGAAGCGGTGCCGCGTGAGCCGCCGGACGAGCTCGGCGACGTCCGGGTCGGCCTCGGCGATCCCCCGCGCGGTGGCGAGGCTGATCGCCCCCACCAGGGTCATGGGCCCGGCCAGGAAC
>NZ_POHV01000169.1:0-269 GCF_002884345.1 Pseudomonas sp. GW456-12-10-14-LB2 | reverse complement strand
TTCCAGAAGTTGGCATGGATGAAGTTGATGAAGGAGTTGAAGTCCCCCCAGCCTTGCCAGACGCTGAACGGAATGAACGCAATGCAGAGGGTCGCGATGCCGTGCGCGACAGTGGTCTCGTGCCGAGCAACCGGACGGTCACGCACCTGGAGAAAGAGTCGCGCCGTCGCGAGGCCGGCAAGGAACGCGAAGATATGGCAGTAGGGTGCGTGATAGGCGTACCAGAGCATCACCGAAAGTCGTGGCATCTGCGGTGCTGACGCGAGGAC
>NZ_POHV01000168.1:0-269 GCF_002884345.1 Pseudomonas sp. GW456-12-10-14-LB2 | reverse complement strand
CGGCAGGACGGGCACGGGCCCGCCCGCGCGCAGGGCGCCCGCCGCCCACAGCTTCGTCGCCCGGTCGGCGACGAGCGCGGCTACGACAGCTGCCGGGCGCAGCGACCGCATAGCTCGGGATGGGACTTCGCGGAGCCGATGTCGGACTGCCAGCGCCAGCAGCGCGGGCACTTGGCGCCCGCGGCCTGGCTCACCGTCGCCGTCAGCTCGGCGGCGCCGTTCTCCAGGGCGGCCTCGGAGACGTTCAGGAACTCGGGCAGGTTGAGCCC
>NZ_POHV01000016.1:0-143890 GCF_002884345.1 Pseudomonas sp. GW456-12-10-14-LB2 | reverse complement strand
TACCTGAAGAAGATCCGTCCGTACGTGATCATCGGCTGCTTCGTGGTCGGCATGATCCTGACCCCGCCGGACATCTTCTCCCAGACCCTGCTGGCCGTGCCGATGTGGATGCTGTTCGAAGTCGGCATCCTCTTCGGCAGCCTGGTCAGCAAGCGCGAGCGCCCGGAAGAAACCGTAGACGATCACAACGACCAGCCGCCAGCGACTCAGCCATGAACCTGCTGCTGCTCGAAGAGGCCGACTTCATTGCGGCCGACCGCGTCGTGCTGCGTGATCGGCGCCTGACCCACATGCAGGAAGTCCACCGTTCGGAAGTCGGCGACAGCCTGCGGGTCGGGCGGATCGGCGGGTTGATGGGCTCGGCCGAGCTGCTGCGCCTGGACGCGGGTGAAGCCGAGCTTCGGGTCACCCTCGATCAACCGCCACCGGCCAAACTGCCGCTGACCCTGGTACTCGCCCTGCCCCGCCCGAAGATGCTGCGCCGGGTGTTCCAGACCGTGGCGACCATGGGCGTGTCGAAGGTGATTCTGGTCAACAGCTACCGGGTCGAGAAAAGCTTCTGGCAGACGCCGTTCCTCGAACCGGACGCCATCCGCGAACAACTGATCCTCGGCCTCGAACAGGCCCGCGATACCGTGCTGCCGGAAATCATCATCGAGAAGCGCTTCAAGCCGTTCGTCGAAGACCGCCTGCCAGCCGTCACCGACGGCACCCTCGGCCTGGTCGGTCATCCGGGCAACTTCCCGCCCTGCCCCCGCGCCCTGAACGAACCGGTAACCCTGGCCATCGGCCCCGAGGGTGGCTGGATTCCCTACGAAATCGATCTGCTGGCCAAGGCCGGGCTGCAACCGGTGCAACTGGGCGAGCGAATCCTGCGGGTCGAAACCGCCGTCACCGCACTGCTCGCCCGGCTGTTCTGAAGTCTTCGTCAGACAAAAGGCGTTACAGATTGCCATCATGCGGCCGATACCCTCCCCATAAGTCCAATTAGTGGTCCGAGGGAGTCGTCGCATGTACCGTTGGTTAGCCGAGAGTCTTGGAAACGTCAGCGTCAAACGTAAGCTTGGAATCGGTTTCGGCCTGGTGCTGCTGCTGACCCTGTTGATCACCTTCACCGGCTGGACCGGCATGAGCGGGATCATCAGCCGGGGCGACAAGCTCGGCTTCATCTCCGGCCTCAACGAGCTGACCAAAGACCTGCGCCTGGCGCGTCTGGACTATGAAGCCCGCCGTGGCGAACAGGGTCCTGGCGCGGTCAACGACCTGCTCGGCAAACTCGACAGCGGCCTGCAAAGCGCCCGCAACATGATCGAGCAACCGTCCGACGTGGCCATGATCGATCAGCAACTGGCGGCGGTCGCCGAGTACAAACGCGCCTTTGGCGACATGACTCAGGCCACCGTGCAGCGTGAAGACGCCCGCAGCAAACTCGGCGCCAGCGCCGACAATGCAGTGGCCAAGGTCAGTGAAGTCGAGAAATCCCTGCTGCAAGGCGACAGCGTCGCGCAATTCAACAGCGTGATCGAACTGAGCAAACTGCTGCAGCAGGCGCGCTATCAGGTGCGCGGCTACACCTACAGCGGCAAGGCCGAGGCCGAACAACCGGCGCTGGATGCCATCGCCGCCGCCCTGAACAATCTGGAAAGCCTGCCGAGCAAACTGCCCGAGCAACACATCGCCAACCTGCAACAGGCCACCGAATCGCTCAAGGCTTACCGCGCTGCCGTCAGCCAGTTCCGCGACTCCCAGGTGAACAACGCCAAGGCACTGGCTCGCATGTCGGCCCAGGGCGACATCCTGCTCGACGTCAGCAAGAAGCTCACGGTGTCCCAGACCATCGTCCGCGACACCGATGCCGCCAGCGCCAAGAATCAGCTGCTGATCGCCACTCTGCTGGCTGTGGCTTTCGGTCTGCTCGCCGCCTGGGCGATCACCCGCCAGATCATCATTCCGCTGGAGCAAACCCTGAAAGTTGCCGAGCGCGTCGCCGCTGGTGATCTGACCCACAACCTGGTGTCCCTGCGCCGCGACGAACTCGGTCAACTGCAACGCTCGATGCAGAGCATGACTCAAGGCCTGCGCGAATTGATCGGCGGCATCAGCGACGGCGTGACCCAGATCGCCAGCGCCGCCGAAGAACTGTCGGCCGTGACCGAGCAGACCAGCGCCGGGGTGAACAATCAGAAAATCGAGACCGACCAGGTCGCCACCGCCATGAACGAAATGGCCGCCACCGTGCAGGAAGTCGCGCGCAACGCCGAGGAAGCTTCGGAAGCAGCGGTCGCCGCCGACCAGCAGGCCCGTGAAGGCGACAAGGTGGTTGGCGAGGCCATCGCCCAGATCGAACGCCTGGCTGCCGAAGTCGGCCACTCCACCGAGGCCATGGGCGAGCTCAAGCGCGAAAGCGACAAGATCGGCAGCGTGCTCGACGTGATCAAGTCCGTGGCCCAGCAAACCAACCTGCTGGCCCTCAACGCCGCCATCGAGGCCGCCCGCGCCGGTGAAGCCGGACGTGGTTTTGCGGTGGTCGCCGACGAAGTCCGCAGCCTGGCCCAGCGCACTCAGAAGTCCACGGAAGAGATTGAAGAGCTGATCGTCGGTCTGCAGAACGGCACCCAGCAAGTGGCGACGATCATGGACAACAGCCGCACCCTGACCGACAGCAGTGTCGAGCTGACCCGGCGTGCCGGTGGCTCGCTGGAAAGCATCACCCGCACCGTCTCGGCGATTCAGGCGATGAACCAGCAGATCGCTGCAGCGGCCGAGCAGCAGAGCGCCGTGGCCGAAGAGATCAACCGCAGTGTGCTGAACGTGCGGGATGTCTCGGACCAGACCTCGGCGGCCAGTGAAGAGACGGCGGCCTCCAGCGTCGAGCTGGCGCGCCTGGGCACTCACCTGCAAACGCTGGTGGGCCGGTTCAAGGTTTGAGGGATGACTGATCGCTTGATGATCGTTCCCACGTCGAGGCGTCGAACTGTCCGCGTGGGAATGCCGCCCGGGACGCTCTGCGTCCCTTCGCAAGCGTGACGCGGAGCGTCACAGGATGCATTCCCACGCAGAGCGTGGGAACGATCAGTGATAAAAAAACGCAGCCATTGGCTGCATTTTTTTTGTCCGGCGTTAGAGGACTTGCCGCAGGAACGCCTGGGCTCGCGGATCCTTCGGCGCATCGAAGAACTCCGCCGGCGAGGCGTCTTCCAACAGTTTGCCGTGATCGAAGAACAGCACCCGATCCGCCACTTCCCGGGCGAAGCCCATTTCGTGGGTCACGCAAACCATGGTCATCCCTTCCACAGCCAGGTTTTTCATCACGTCCAGCACTTCACCGACCATTTCCGGGTCGAGGGCCGAGGTCGGTTCGTCGAACAGCATTACTTTGGGGTCCATCGCCAGCGCCCGGGCAATCGCCAACCGCTGTTGCTGACCGCCGGACAGGCGCGACGGGTATTCGCGGGCCTTCTGGGCGATGCCGACCTTCTCCAGCAACGCCAGGGCCTTGGCCTCGCTTTCCTTCTGGCCGCGCTTGCGCACGACTTTCTGCGCCAGGCACAGGTTTTCCAGCACGGTCATGTGCGGGAACAGATTGAAATGCTGGAACACCATACCGACTTCGCGGCGGTAGGCGTTGACGTCGGTTTTCGGGTCGGCCAGTTGCAGGCCGTCGATGCTCACCGAGCCGGAATCGAATTCTTCCAGACCATTGAGGCAACGCAGGAAGGTCGACTTGCCGGAACCGGACGGGCCGATCACCACCAGCACTTCGCCCTTGGCCACGGAAGTGCTGACGTTATCCACCGCGCGCACCACCTGCCCACGGGTGTCGAAGACTTTTACCAGATCGCGGACTTCAATCACTTTGCGCGAGCCTCCGCTCAAGCCGGCTGGCGATTTTCGACAGCGGCAGGTTGATCAACAGGTACAGGCCGGCGACGCAGAACAGGATCTCGAACGGCGAGAACGACGTGGTGATGACTTCACGGCCGCTTTTCAGCAACTCGGTGATGGCGATCACCGACACCAGCGAGGTGTCTTTGACCAGACTGATGAACTGCCCGGCCAGCGGCGGCAGCACGCGTTTGAACGCTTGCGGCAACACCACATGACGCATCGACTGGCCAGCGCTCAGACCCAGCGAACGCGCTGCTTCGTTCTGGCCGCGGGCAATCGACTGCACGCCGGAACGGATGATTTCCGCCACGTAGGCGCCGGTGAACAGCGACAGCGCGGCGATCCCGGCGAATTCCCGGGACAGGTTCATCACCGTGCCGATAAAGAAATAGAAAATGAAGATCTGCACCAGCAGCGGCGTGCCGCGCACCAGTTCGACATAGATCGTCGACAGGTCGCGCAGGGTCGGGTTGCTCGACAGCCGGCACAGCCCGGTCGCCAGACCGATCAGCAGGCCCAGCACGCCGGACACCACCGACAGCCAAAGCGTGGTCCACAGGCCCCACAACAGCGGACCCGCCGCCCAATGCCGCGTCACACCCACGACGTCGCCTTCGGCCACATCGTCGCCCTGAGCGAATTGCAGGCTGTTTTCGTCGACGGTCAGGTGCTGCTCGTCACCGGCATCGTTGCGCAGGGTGACCTGCGCGCTGCCGCCCTTGCGCACCAGTTCGCTGACGGTGGAAATGTCGGTCGCGCGCTGGGTTTCCTCGGCCTGATAGGCGAAGTACTGCGGCACACGGTTCCAGCGCCATTCGTAGGACATCAGCGACGTGGCGTAATACAACGCGCCAGCCAGGCCGACCAGCACCAGCACAGTCAGGACGTGCCAGGGCCATTGGGCTTTTTTCTGTTTCATTGAATGTTTCTCTGATTCGCTCGTTCCCACGCTCTGCGTGGGAATGCATCCTGTGACGCTCTGCGTCACGCTTGCTAAGGGACGCGGAGCGTCCCGGGCGGCGTTCCCACGCAAAGCGTGGGAACGATCAGCGGGCGGGCCTTATTCCATGTCCTTGAGCCACTCGGTGCTCTTGAACCACTTGTCATGGATGCGATCGTAGGTGCCGTCTTCGTGGATCTGGTGCAGGAAGTTGTTGATGAAGTTGATGCTGTCGTAGTCACCCTTCTTCAGACCGAAGGCCAGTGGCTCGTAGGTGAACGGCTTGTCGAGGAACACCAGCTTGCCGGCGCCGACCTTGTTCACCGCGACCACATTGTACGGGGCGTCGTAGATGAAGGCGTCAGCCTTGCCGTTGACCACGTCGAGCACGGCTTCCTGCTCGTTGTCGTAACCGTGGTACTTGGCCTTGGAGATCAGCTTCTTGGCGACCATCTCGCCGGTGGTGCCGAGCTTGGAAGTGATGCGGTAGTCGGCGGTGTTCAGGTCTTTGTAGGACTTGATGGTGCCTTCCAGCTCTTTACGGATCAGCAGGGTCTGGCCGACCACGATGAACGGTTCGCTGAAGTTCAGGCGCAGGTTGCGCTCCTGGGTCAGGGTCATGCCGCTGCCGATCATGTCGAACTTGTCGGTCATCAGCGCCGGGATGATCCCGTCGTAGCCGGTGGAGACCAGCTCCAGCTTGACGCCCATCGCCTTGGTCATGGCTTTGAGGATGTCGACTTCGAAACCGATGATTTCGCCGCGCTTGTTGGTCATTTCGAACGGCATGTAGGTCGGATCCATGCCGACTTTCAACGAGCCACGCTTGACCGCGTCGTCGATGGCGCCGGCCTGCGCCGCATTGACTGCAACCAGTGCCGTGACGCCGACCAGCAGCATCGACAGATACTTCTTCATCTTCAAGTCCCCAAAACCATTGCGTTTGCGGCGCGAAAACCGACAGAAATGGACAAGATTGTCCGGGTGCGCCAATTCGGGGACGGATGCTAACGCACTCGATTTTTTGCACAAGGTTTAATGGACGATTTGTTTAACATTCAAGAACCACCCCTCACCCCAGCCCTCTCCCCAGAGGGGAGAGGGGGAAAGGGAGCCGATCTTCGTTGTCTTCCAGACCGGAGTTCAACTCGGTATCTCACGTCGGCGTAACTCGAGCATTCAACTCGGTCAGTCCCCTCTCCCTCCGGGAGAGGGTTAGGGTGAGGGGGGCTCTTTTTCTGGACATAAAAAACCCCGCTTTCGCGGGGTTTCTTCATCAGGCCGGTTGCGCCTGCAAGCTCACCGGCTTGAGCGGCAGCAGCGGCGCGTGGGGATCGGCTTTCACCGAAGCCCGCCAGGCGTCCAGCCACTCGGCATGGCCTTCGGCCCACACCTGCTCGTGCAGACGGGCCAGGGCCACCGGATCGCTCAGCAGTTGCAGACGATCATGGTTGTTCAGCCCGGCCGGGCCGACCTTGATCGCGTGACGCACACGTTCCTGGCGCAGCCATTCGATCGGCTCGGCCTGACCGTGACGCGAGGTCGCCAGCGAGCACGCCAGGGCGTTCTGCTGTGGATCGACCACGGCGCGGACGAAGCCGTCGTTCAGCGCGTGCCAGCGGTTTTCGTGGGTGTACTGATCGGTGGCCAGCAGCTCCTGTGGCGGATTGTATTCCTCGGGGATGAGGAACAGGCTTTCGTCACGGGATTTGAGGCCCAGACCGACGCGGCTGGAAATCACCGACACCGGAATCGACAGCATCAGCGAACCGACGATCGGCACCAGCCACCACAGGAAGCTCGGGTTCAGCCAGATCACCAGCAGCGCCCAGAAGAAGCCCAGCAGGGTCTGCGGACCGTGACGCTTGACCGCTTCGCTCCATGGCGTGGAATCGTCGTCACGCTGCGGCGAGTTCCAGGTCGCGGCCCAGCCGAGGAACGCGGCCAGAACGAAACGGGTGTGGAAAATCATCCGCACCGGCGCCAGCAGCATGGAGAACAGCATCTCCAGCAGCATCGACAGGGTCACCTTGAACTTGCCGCCGAACTCTTTCGCGCCCTTGGCCCAGATCAGGATGATGCTCAACAGCTTCGGCAGGAACAGCAGCACGATGGTCGTCGAGAACAGCGCGATCGCCTTGTCCGGGTGCCATTGTGGCCACAGCGGATAGAGCTGACGCGGTTCGAGGAAGTACTGCGGCTCCATCAGCGTGTTCACCGCCAGCAGCGCGGTCGACAACACCAGGAAGAAGAACCACAGCGGCGCCGACAGGTAAGACATCACGCCAGTCAGAAACACCGCGCGGTGCACCGGGTGCATGCCTTTTACCAGGAACAGACGGAAGTTCATCAGGTTGCCGTGGCACCAGCGACGGTCACGCTTGAGTTCATCGAGCAGGTTCGGCGGCAGTTCTTCGTAGCTGCCCGGCAGATCGTAGGCAATCCACACGCCCCAGCCGGCACGGCGCATCAGCGCCGCTTCAACGAAGTCGTGAGAGAGGATCGCACCGGAGAACGCACCCTTGCCCGGCAACGGCGCCAGAGCGCAGTGGTCGATGAACGGCTTCATGCGGATGATCGCGTTGTGACCCCAGTAGTGGGATTCACCCAGCTGCCAGAAGTGCAGGCCGGCGGTGAACAGCGGACCGTACACGCGAGTGGCGAACTGCTGCATGCGTGCATACAGCGTGTCCATGCCCGAAGCGCGCGGCGCGGTCTGGATGATGCCGGCGTCCGGAGTGGCCTCCATCAGGCGCACCAGACTGGTCAGGCACTCGCCGCTCATGACCGAGTCGGCGTCGAGTACGACCATGTACTTATAGTCACCGCCCCAGCGACGGCAGAAGTCGTCGAGGTTACCGCTCTTGCGTTTGACGCGACGGCGACGGCGGCGATAGAAGATCTTGCCGAAGCCCTTCGCTTCACGGCAGACGTCCAGCCAGGCCTGCTGCTCGGCAACGCAGATGTCGGTGTCGTTACTGTCACTGAGGACGAAGAAGTCGAAACGGTCCAGGTCGCCGGTAGCGGCGACCGACTCGAAGGTCGCGCGCAGACCGGCGAACACCCGAGGCACGTCTTCGTTGCAGATCGGCATCACCAGTGCGGTGCGCGCGTCTTTCGGAATCGGCTCGTTGCCGGCACTTTTACCGGAGATCCGGTATTTATCGTGGCCGGTAAGCAATTCGAGGAAGCCCATCAGCGCGGTCCAGAAACCGGCCGACACCCAGCAGAACAGAATCCCGAACATGATCAGGATGCTGGTCTGCAGCGCATATGGCAGCACTTGCGTGGCGGTTTGCAGCAGCGGTTGATGCAGGACTTCTTCCAGATCGACGAACGACCAGCCCTGGTACGGCATGATGCCTTTCATGTACCAGCCGGCGACGATGGTCTGACCCAGCATCAGCACCAGCAGAATGTAGCGACGGATCGAACCGACCGTGCGCCACCGCGCCGCCGGCAGCACATTGGCGTCCTTCGGCGGTTGCGGCGGGTTGGTCCGGCCGGTCAGGCGGCGCCAGCCACGCACCAGAATGTTGGTGCGCCACGGCTCCGGCACGACCTTGGTCCGACGGATCGGCGGCGTGGCCTTCATGCTGACCCGGCCGCTGGCGTCGAGCACCAGCATTTCCGCGTCTTCCAGCTCTTCGGCGGTGCTCAGGGTCAGGCGCTTGCCCACCGAAGCCTGGGCGGCTTCGGTCGGCGCGTCAAAGGTCTTGGACGACAGGCGTTCATGCAATTCGCTGAAGGACTGGCAGCCCGCGAGTTCCGCGCGCTGCTCGTCGGTCATCGGCAGATGCGCCAGGTACTCGGACAGAGTCTCTGGCTGTACTTGAGAGTTACTCATCGGCAGGCAACTGATAGCTCCAGGTCTCGGTCAGGACTTCTTCAGTCGGTGCCGATTCCGGTGTGGCTGGGGCCGCGTCCGCAGCGGCTGGCTGCTTGGCGTCTTTGTTGGCCTTGTCCTTGGCATCTGCAACCGGCTTGGCGTCGGCCTGTTTGGCCTCGGCGGCCTTGGCTTCCTTGTCGGCTTTCTCTTGTTGCTTGGCGGCAACCTTGTCGGCCTTGGCTACCGACGAGTTGGACGTCGGCACCGAAGACTTGGCCAGATCAGCGGTGACCACTGGCTGCACCAGGGCTGCGCGCATCTCGGTGGACTTGCTCGCGTCCTTGATCTTCATCCGCAGGGTCAGGCGCCAGCCCTTGGTTTCCGGGTTGTAGCGCACGCTGTTCTCGACCAGTTCGGCGTTGTCGCCGACGCTGACCTGGCTGCGAACGTCTGCATCCGGGGCCAAGGCGGCCAGGGACGGGCCCTCGAAGTCGACCAGGTAGGCAACGCTGCCATCCGGCTGACGGATCAGGTTCGATTGCTTGACGTCACCGGTCGAACGCAGGGTCTGGTTGACCCAGGCGCTGTCCGGCGCGTGCAGCGCGGCTTCGTCGATGGTCCAGTGCATGCGGTAGGCGAAGTCCAGCGGCTGGCCTGGCTCCGGCAGTTTTTCCGGGCTCCAGAACGCAACGATGTTGTCGTTGGTTTCGTCGGCGGTCGGGATCTCGACCAGATCGACGGTGCCTTTGCCCCAGTCGCCCTTCGGCTCGATCCAGGCGCTTGGGCGCTTGTCGTAGCGGTCGTCGAGGTCTTCGTAGTGGCTGAAGTCACGGCCACGTTGCAGCAGACCGAAACCACGCGGGTTTTCGACGCTGAACTGGCTGACAGCCAAATGTTTCGGGTTGTTCAGTGGGCGCCAGATCCACTCGCCGTTGCCGGCATGGATCGACAGACCGCTGGAGTCGTGCAGTTCACGACGGTAGTTGAGCACTTTCGACGGCTGGTTGGCGCCGAACAGGAACATGCTGGTCAGCGGCGCGATGCCGAGCTTGCCGACCTTGTCACGCAGGTACATCTGGCCCTTGACGTCGACGATGGTGTCGCTGCCCGGACGCAGGATCAGACGGTAGGCGCCGGTCGCACGTGGCGAATCCAGCAGGGCGAAGATCACCAGGTGCTTGTCGCCCGGCTTCGGCTGCTGAATCCAGAACTCGCGAAAACGCGGGAATTCTTCGCCGGACGGCAAAGCGGTATCGATCGCCAGACCACGGGCCGACAGACCGTAGGTGTGACCCTTGCCGACAACGCGGAAGTAGCTCGCGCCCAGCATGGTCATGATTTCGTCTTGCTTGTCAGCCTTGTTGATCGGGTACAGGACACGGAAACCGGCGTAGCCCAGTTGTTCGGTGGCCTTAGGATCGAACTGCAGGTCGCCGAAATCGAAACGGCTAGGATCGTATTTGATCTCTTCGACGGTGTTCGCGGTGATTTCGTTGATTTTCACCGGCGTATCGAAGTGCATGCCCTGATGATAGAAGGACAGCTTGAACGGGGTCTTCTGGTCGGCCCATTCGGCTTTTTCGGTGCGGAAACGAATCTTCTGATAGTCCGCGAATTTCATTTCACGGAATTCGTTTGGCAGGTTGCTGCGCGGGGCTTCGAACTTCTGCCCGGCCAGCTCTTTGGCCTTGGCCGACACATCGTCAAGATTGAATGCCCAAAGCTGGCCGGCGCTGAGCAGGCAGAGTACTGCCGAGCCCGCTACCAGAGCGCTGCGCAAGCGTTTGGCAGACAATTTTGCTGCATTACAGGGACTAACAATCACGAGCAACCCTCGCCGAAAACAGATCAATAAACCAACGGCCAGATGAAGTGCCTGTGAGGGATTCGGTACAAAAAAACCGACCTTTCAGGGCACCCTTGCCAAGTTGGCGAGCATTGTTCCGACTCCGCTGGGTCAAAATGATTCCCCAATCGGATCCGGACAAGTCTCTACCTAAGTCAAAATGGACCAACGAACGCTGATCCCCGTAGCGCGCGATTATCTAGTAGCCCGCGTGACAACGCATCAGGGGTAACAAAGTATTTATCGCGAAAATTCCCTGTTTTCAGTCGAAAAGCCCTTAAAAAGATGTTTCAAGCGCTTTCATGTCTGTAACAGGAAGGTTACCGGGCCATCGTTGACCAGGTGCACCTGCATATCCGCGCCGAATCTACCTGATGCCACTGTGCCATGCATCTGTTTCGCTTTGCTTAATAGATAGTCGAATAATTCTTCGCCCAGCGTCGGAGGGGCGGCGGTCGAGAAACTCGGGCGCAACCCGCTTTTGGTGTCGGCAGCGAGGGTGAACTGAGAGACCAGCAGCAACCCGCCGCCCACATCCGCCAGGGACAGATTCATCTTGCCCTCGGCGTCACTGAACACTCGATAGTTAAGCAGCTTATGCAGAAGTTTGTCGGCGCTGGCCGGCGTGTCGTCGGGTTCGACCGCCACCAGCACCAGCAAACCCTGATCGACACTGCCAACCACCTCGCCCGCCACTTCGACCCGCGCGCCTTTCACGCGCTGCAAAAGACCCTTCATGCTTCTTCGGGCGGCAGGTCGAGCAGGCGACGGGCCATTTTGCTGGCGGCGCGCACCAGTGCATCGGTGATGCCCGGTTCGGACGCGGCGTGGCCGGCATCGCGGATCACCTGCAGCTCGCTGTTCGGCCAGGCCTGATGCAGTTCCCAGGCGTTGTCGAGCGGGCAGATCACGTCGTAGCGGCCATGGATGATCACGCCCGGCAGATGGGCGATCTTGCCCATGTCGCGGATCAGCTGGTTTGGCTCAAGGAACGCGTTGTTGGTGAAGTAGTGGCATTCGATCCGCGCAATCGACAAGGCGCGCTGCGGCTCGGAGAAGCGGTCGACCACCAGCGGATTCGGACGCAGGGTCGCGGTGCGCCCTTCCCAGGTCGACCAGGCCTTGGCCGCGTGCATCTGGGCGATCTGGTCGTTGCCGGTCAGGCGTTTGTGGAACGCGCTGAGCAGGTCGTCGCGCTCGTCCAGCGGAATTGGCGCGAGGTAGTCCTGCCAGTAATCGGGGAACAGACGGCTGGCGCCGGCCTGGTAGAACCATTCGATTTCCTGCGGACGGCACAGAAAGATCCCGCGCAGGATCAGCCCATGCACGCGTTCCGGGTGGGTCTGCGCGTAGGCCAGCGCCAGGGTCGAACCCCAGGAGCCGCCGAACAGCACCCATTTGTCGATGCCCAGGTGTTTACGAATACGCTCGAGGTCTTCGACCAGATCCCAGGTGGTGTTGTTTTCCAGACTGGCGTGGGGCGTGGAGCGACCGCAACCGCGCTGGTCGAAGGTGACAATGCGATACAGGTTCGGATCAAAATAGCGGCGACTCTGGGCGTCGCACCCGGCGCCGGGACCTCCGTGGATGAACACCACCGGCAAACCTTCCGGTGAACCGCTTTCGTCGACGTACAGCGTGTGGGTGTCATCGACGGCCAGATCGTGCCGTGCGTGAGGTTTGATCTGCGGAAACAAAGTCTGCATTGCGCGCTCCGTAAGGGGTCGAGGTCATCCCTGGGGGGACTTCTATTATTCTGCCGTCCGGCATCATAAACCCGATTTACGTCAATGAGCATGCCCGCACGCTGTCACAATTTGTCAGCCATGAACCCCAGCAGGTTCTCAAAGAGACGATCGACCTCGGCGACCTGATGCCGCGCCCGCATGCAACCGTGAACCAGCCCTTCGCCGTAGTAAAGCGCCGCGTCGACGCCCGCTGCTTTAAGCCGTTCGGCGTAGCACACGCCGTCGTCACGCAGCGGATCGAACTGCGCCACGGCGATCCAGGCCGGTGGCAAACCGCTGAAGTCCCCGGCCAGCAATGGCATCGCATAGGCGTTCGGCTTCGCGGTGCCGCGCAAGTACAAGGCGTGATAGCAATCGACATCGCTGCTGGCGAGCAACGGCGCATCGGCGCATTCGCTGCGCGACGCTAACTGTGCGTCGCCACCCAGCCCCGGATAGATCAAGACCTGCGCGCCCGGCAGCGGCTCGCCGGCATCGCGTAGCGCCAGGCACAGCGCCGCCGCCAGATTGCCGCCGGCGCTGTCGCCAGCCACCAGCATCCGTCCGGGATCGAACCAGAACGGTCCGCTGCGCAACGCGCGCCAGACGCTCAGGCAATCCTCGAAACCGGCCGGGAACGGATGCTCCGGCGCCAGCCGGTAATCCACCGCCACCACCATCGCCCCGAGGGCCATGGCCAGCTCGCAGCAGATGAAGTCATGGGAATCCAGCCCGCCGACCACCCAACCGCCGCCGTGCAGATACAACACGCACGGCCAGCCACTGGCCGATGGCCGGACAGGCGGGCGATACGAACGCACCGCCACCCCGCTCAACTGGAAATCCACCACCTCCAGACCCGCCGGCCGTTCGGGCGTGAAGGCGCGGCACATGTCGTCATAGGATTTGCGCAATCCGCCGAGGCTGCTGTCATCGCTGGCAAAGCTTTCGGTTCTGGCGACGAACGCCGCCATCGACGGCGAGAGTGGATAAGTGCCCATCAGTTTTTCAGACTGGCCTGAACCGTGGCCACGCCGTCCTTGCCGTCGAAGCTGCTGACACCCGCCAGCCAGCGTTGCAGGTCTTCGGGATGTTCACGCAGCCAGGTCTTCGCCACTTCCTGCGGCGTCTTGCGCTCCATGATCGGCACCATCAACTGGCTTTCCTGGGCGGCGGTGAAGGTCAGGTTTTCCAGCAGTCGATGGACGTTCGGGCAGCGCTCGGCGTAGTCCGGCGCGGTGACCGTGGAAACGGTGGCGGCGCCTTCGTTCGGGCCGTAGACGTCTTCGCTGCCGGTCAGGTAGGTGATTTTCATGTTGATGTTCATCGGGTGCGGCGTCCAGCCGACGAATACCACGAATTCCTTGCGGTTCACCGCTCGCTGCACGGCGGCGAGCATGCCGGCCTCACCGGATTCGATGATCTTGAAATCCTTCAGGCCGAAGTGGTTGGTTTCGATCATGGTCTTGATCGTGGTGTTGGCGCCGCTGCCGGGCTCGATGCCGTAGATTTTGGCGCCGAGTTGATCCTTGAATTTCGCGATGTCGCCAAAGGTCTTCAGCCCCGCCGCCGCCACGTAATCCGGAACCGCCAGCGTCGCCTGGGCGTCGGCCAGGCTTGGTTTGTCCATGACTTTGACCTGATTGGCAGCGAGGAACGGCGCGATGTTCTTGTCCATCGCCGGTTTCCAGTAGCCGAGGAAGATATCCAGACGTTTGTCGCGGATGCCGGCGAAGATGATTTGCTGCACGGCGCTGGTTTGCTTGCTTTCATAACCGAGGCCGTTGAGCAGCACGTCGGCCATGCCGCTGGTGGCGATCACGTCGGTCCAGTTGACCACGCCCATGCGCACGGTTTTGCAGGAAGCATCGTCGGAAGCCATGGCGCCGGCGCTGAGCAGCGCACTGCCGGTCAGGATTAACGCACAACGAGTGAACAGTTTTTTCATGTGGGATCGTCTCGTGCGGCAGCGGGTTATTGTTCGGATCGGTGTCTTCTTGCACCGTGGCCGAAACATTACGCAGCAGACGAGCGGGAAAAGCGAACTGTGGCGACCGGGATTTGCACGGTGGCGACTGTTTGTTTCCACCACCCAGCTAGATCGTTCCCACGCTCCGCGTGGGAACGATCAGAGCAGACTCAGCTGTAGTGCTTTGTGCCCCAGGCGAGCAGCCCTTGCAGCAACTCCTTCAACACCACCCGCGTCGGCTCCGCCAGATCGGCGCGGTAGCGGAACGGTTCGAACTCTTCCATATACGTGCACTGGCCCAGCTCCAGTTGCACGGCGTGGATGTTCTCGGCCGGGTTGCCGTAGTGACGGGTGATGTGGCCGCCCTTGAAGCGTCCGTTCAGCACATGGCTGTAAGCGTCGTGGCGGGCGCAGATCGCTTCCAGTTGTGTGGCCAGTTGTGGATCGCAACTGGCGCCATTGAAGGTGCCAAGGTTGAAATCCGGCAGCTTGCCGTCGAACAGGTGCGGGATGATCGAACGGATCGAGTGTGCATCGAACAGCAGCGCGTAACCGAACTCGGCCTTCAGCCGCGCCAGCTCTTCCTGCAAGGTGCGGTGGTACGGCGTCCAGATCTGCTTCAGGTACGTCGTACGTTCTTCTTTCGACGGCTCCTGCCCTTCCTTGAACAACGGAATGCCATCGAACAGCGTCGCCGGGTACAGCCCGGTGGTGGCGCCCGCGTACAAAGGTTTGTCGTCGGACGGCCGGTTGAGGTCGATGACGAATCGCGAGTACTCGGCCGCCAGGGTGCTGGCGCCCAGTTCGGCGGCGAAGTCGTAGAGCTGCGGAATGTGCCAGTCGGTGTCCGGCAGACTTTTCGCGTCCGCGATCAACCCGGCCTCGACCGCCGGGGTCAGGCGTACGCCGGCGTGGGGCATGCTGATCAGCAGCGGCACGCGACCTTGTTTGAAGTTCAGAACCTTATCCACAACCGCTCTCCTACAGACTTGATTCAACGCCGTGACGCACGACGCGTTTATCCAGTTCACCACCCAGCCAGTACGCCAGATCCGCCGGGCAGTCGATCTGCCAGGCGACAAAATCCGCGACCTTGCCGACTTCCAGCGAACCGTGGGTATCGGCCATGCCCAAGGCTTGCGCCGCGTGAATCGTGGCGCCGGCCAGGGCTTCTTCCGGGGTCATGCGAAAACAGGTGCAGGCCATGTTCAGCATCAGGCGCAACGACAACGATGGCGAGGTGCCAGGGTTGAGGTCGCTGGCGATGGCGATTTTCACTTTGTGTTTGCGCAGGGCTTCCATCGGCGGCAACTGGGTTTCGCGCAGGAAGTAGAACGCGCCCGGCAACAGCACCGCGACGGTGTCGGATTCGGCCATGGCGATGGCGTCGGCTTCGTCCATGAACTCCAGGTGATCGGCGGACAATGCGTGGTAGCGCGCAGCCAGGCTGGAGCCGTGCAGCGACGACAATTGTTCGGCGTGCAGCTTCACCGGCAGACCGAGTTCTTGCGCGGCGATGAACACCCGCTCGACCTGCTCAGGGGAGAACGCCAGGTATTCGCAGAACGCATCCACCGCATCGACCAGGCCTTCGGCAGCCAGCGCTGGCAGCATTTCGGCGCAGATGTGATCGATGTAATCGTCGGCGCGATCTTTATATTCCGGCGGCAATGCGTGAGCAGCCAGACAAGTGCTGCGCACGCTGATCGGCAGTTCGTCGGCGAGGCGACGGATGACCCGCAGGATCTTGCGCTCGCTGGCCAGATCGAGGCCGTAGCCGGACTTCATTTCGACCGTGGTCACGCCGTCGCGCATCAGGCTTTTCAGACGTTTGGCGGCGCTGGCGAACAGCTCGTCTTCCGAGGCCTCACGCGTGGCACGCACGGTGCTGGCGATGCCGCCGCCGGCCGCTGCGATTTCGGCATAGCTGACGCCTTGCAGGCGCTTCTCGAACTCGCCGCTGCGGTTGCCGCCGAACACGGTGTGAGTGTGGCAATCGATCAGGCCGGGGGTGACCCACGCGCCTTGCAGGTCATTGACCGCCGGGTATTCGCCTGACGGCAATTGGCTGCGCGGGCCAATCCACTCGATGAGTGCACCGGACGTCACGATGGCCGCATCCTCGATGATCGAGTAGACGCCTTGCGCCATGGTTGCGACGTGGCAGTGTTGCCAGAGGGTTTTCACTGTGAGCCTCCGTTGGATTCTGTTTGGTGGGCAGCCTTCAAAAGCCCCCTCACCCTAACCCTCTCCCGGAGGGAGAGGGGACTGACCGGGTTGCTCTTTCGAGGTACATCGACCTGAAATTCTTGAGTCGAACTCAGGTTCTGAAAACGATGAAGATCTGCTCCCTTTCCCCCTCTCCCCCTTGGGGGAGAGGGCTGGGGTGAGGGGGATCGGTTTCCCGGACGACAAAAATCCCCCTGAAAAAACGCTTACAAACTAGGCAGCAACTTCGCCGGAACCAGTTCAGTCAGGACCCGCGAAGCCAACAGTTCGGTCGCCGCGTTGATATCCGGCGCGAAGAAGCGGTCCTTCTCGTAGAACGGCACTTCGCGACGCAGAATCCCTCGGGCCAGTTCCAGTTTGGCCGAAGTTTTCAGGCCGTTGCGCAGATCAAGCCCCTGCACCGCCGCCAGCCACTCCACCGCAAGAATCCCGCGGGTATTCTCAGCCATTTCCCACAGGCGCTTGCCAGCGGCCGGGGCCATCGACACGTGGTCTTCCTGGTTGGCAGAAGTCGGCAGGCTGTCCACCGAATGCGGATGGGACAGCGCCTTGTTCTCGCTGGCCAGGGCCGCAGCGGTCACCTGGGCGATCATGAAGCCGGAGTTCACGCCGCCATTGGCCACCAGGAACGGCGGCAGTTGCGACATGTGCTTGTCCATCATCAGCGAGATACGACGCTCGCTCAGGGAACCGATTTCGGCAATGGCCAGGGCCATGTTGTCAGCGGCCATGGCTACCGGCTCGGCGTGGAAGTTGCCGCCGGAAATCACGTCGCCTTCGGCCGCGAACACCAGCGGGTTGTCGGATACGGCGTTGGCTTCGATGGCCAGCACTTCGGCGGCCTGGCGGAACTGAGTCAGACACGCGCCCATGACTTGCGGCTGGCAACGCAGCGAGTACGGGTCCTGCACCTTTTCACAGTTCTGGTGCGAGTCGGAGACTTCGCTGCGCTCGCCCAGCAGATCGCGGTAAGCGGCAGCAGCGTCGATCTGGCCTTTCTGACCACGGGCGGCGTGGATGCGTGCGTCGAACGGCGAACGCGAGCCGAGCACCGCTTCCACCGTCAGACCGCCCAGCGCCAGTGCGCCAGCGAACAGGTCTTCACCTTCGAACAGACCACGCAACGCGAATGCGGTGGACACCTGAGTGCCGTTGAGCAGCGCCAGACCTTCTTTCGCCGCCAGGGTCAGCGGGGTCAGACCGGCGACTTTCAGCGCTTCGGTCGCTTCCATCCACTCGCCCTTGTAACGCGCCTTGCCCTCGCCCAGCAGCACCAGCGACATGTGCGCCAGCGGTGCGAGGTCACCGGAGGCACCGACCGAGCCTTTCAACGGAATGTGCGGATAGACCTCGGCGTTGATCAGCGCGATCAGCGCATCGATCACCACCCGACGAATGCCGGAGAAACCACGGCTGAGGCTGTTGACCTTGAGCACCATGATCAGGCGCACCAGCTCATCGCTGATCGGCTGGCCGACGCCGGCGGCGTGGGACAACACCAGCGAGCGCTGGAGGTTTTCCAGGTCTTCGCTGGCGATGCGGGTCGAGGCCAGCAGGCCGAAACCGGTGTTGATGCCGTACGCGGTGCGGTTTTCCGCGAGGATCTGCTCGACGCAGGCAACGCTGGCTTCGATCTGCGCGCTGGCGCTGTTGTCGAGGGT
Organism: Pseudomonas sp. GW456-12-10-14-LB2; assembly: GCF_002884345.1. Lineage (NCBI taxonomy): Bacteria > Pseudomonadati > Pseudomonadota > Gammaproteobacteria > Pseudomonadales > Pseudomonadaceae > Pseudomonas > Pseudomonas sp. GW456-12-10-14-LB2. Next base: position 125,801 of record NZ_POHV01000016.1, on the reverse strand, counting down.
CAGCTTGACCGGGTTCTGATAAACGTCACGCAGTTGGGCCAGGCTCAGTTGGCCGGGGATCAGGTTCAGCGCAGTCATTTAAATGCTCCTTTTGAGGCATTGTTATTAACTACCAGTCGCTCCGGAGCATTCCGTTATCCGTCGCCTCTCGTCTTTTGGACGATCCGCGCCTTGGCACGCTGGTATGGGTAGTTGTCAGTGCAGATTGGGTAATGCGTTGTGCAGTAGATCCGGGTCTTTCAGAACGCCTGCAGCAGCGGCGATGTCCGGCGCCAGCCAGCGGTCCTGATCGTAGGCCGGGACTTTTTCGCGCAGCAGTCGCCAGGCGGTATCGGTGCCGGCGCCGAATCGCTGTTCCTTGAGAAATTCAAACGCCTGGGCCGCCAGCAGGTACTCGATGGCGAGGATCTGCGTGCAGTTTTCCAGCGCGCGATGCAGCTTCAGCGCGGCGTTGGTGCCCATGCTCAGATGGTCTTCCTGCAGGCCCGAGGTGACGTAGTTGTCGAGCACCGCCGGTTGCGCCAACTGGCGGTTTTCCGCGCACAGCGACGCGGCGACGTATTGCACGATCATCATCCCGGAGTTCACCCCCGGATTGGCCACCAGAAACGCCGGCAGACCGCTGACGTGCGGGTTGATCAGGCGATCCAGACGCCGCTCGGCAATCGAGCCGATTTCAGCCATCGCAATCGCCAGCAGATCCGCCGCCAGCGCCACCGATTGTCCGTGCGGGTTGGCCTGGGACATCACCCGGAAGTCATCCGGCGTGCCCAGCAGCAACGGGTTGTCGGTGCAGCCGTTGAGCTCGGTTTCGATCTGTTTGATCGCGTGTTCCAGTTGATCGCGCGCAGCACCGTGCACCTGCGGGATCGAGCGGATGCTCAAGGCATCCTGCGTGCGAATGCCTTTGCTCGACTCAATCACTTCACTGCCATCGAGCAAGGCGCGCAAATTGACGCCGACCTGCTGCATGCCCGGATGCGGCTTGAGCGCAATGATCTCGGCATCGAACGCGGCGATCTGGCCGCGCTGGGCCTCGAAGCTCATGGCGCCGATCACGTCGGCCCATTGCAGCAGACGCGTGGAGTCGGCGATCGCCAGGCAACCGAGGCCGGTCATGCACGGCGTACCGTTGACCAGACACAGACCGTCCTTCGCCCCGAGCTGAACCGGTTGCAGGCCCTCTTCGGCCAGCGCCTGCTGTGCAGACACGATCTGCCCGCGATAGCTGACATTGCCCACGCCCAGCAGCGCGATGCCGATGTGCGCCATGTGGGTCAGGTAACCCACCGAACCCTGCGACGGCACTTGCGGGGTGATGCCGCGATTGAGCAGCGCCAGCAGCGCTTCGACCACCCGACGATGAATGCCGGATTTGCCGTGGCTGTAGTTGCGGATCGCAGCGCACATGATTGCGCGGGTCTGCTCATCGGCCAGTACCGGACCGACGCCGCAGGCATGGCTGAGCAAGGTGTTGCGCGACAGCTGACTGAGCTGCTCGTCTTTCAGCGAAACGTTGCACAGCGCACCGAGACCGGTGTTCACACCATAGGCGCGCTCGCCGCTGGCAACGATACGCTGGACGATGCCCTGCGCGTTTTCAATGCGCGCCCAGGTCTGCGCCGACAGCTCGAGCTGCGCTCCGTGACGGGCGACTGCGACCACATCCTGCCAACGCATCGTAGCGTCGGCGATAACGACTTTTTCAGCCTGGGACATCACTTACCTCAACCATAATTTTGATGCAGCTTCACCGGCCTCATCGCTGGCAAGCCAGCTCCCACAGAATCTCCGCTGCTCACACAATCCCTGTGGGAGCGGGCTTGCCCGCGATGAGGCCAGTCTGTGCACTGCAAAACTCAGATCAGACCACCGCCGCCCGCCGCTGCACGAAACGGTCGACATACTCGTCCGCCGGCGAATGCAGGATCTCTTTCGGCGTGCCGACCTGGATCAGGCGGCCGTCCTTGAGGATCGCGATGCGGTTGCCGATGCGCACGGCCTCGTCGAGGTCGTGGGTGATGAAGACGATGGTCTTGTGCAGGGTCTTTTGCAGCTCCAGCAACTGGTCCTGCATCTCGGCGCGGATCAGCGGATCCAGCGCACTGAACGCTTCGTCCATCAGGATGATGTCGGTGTCCGCCGCCAATGCCCGGGCCAGACCCACACGCTGGCGCATGCCGCCGGAGAGCTGGTGCGGGTATTTGTTTTCGTAGCCCTTGAGGCCCACGGTGTTGATCCAGTGCAACGCACGTTCGGCGCACAGCTGCTTGCTCTCGCCGCGCACTTTCAGGCCGTAGGCGACGTTGTCGAGGACGGTCTTGTGCGGCAGCAGGCCGAAGCTCTGGAACACCATGCTGATCTTGTGCCGGCGAAATTCGCGCAGGGCTTCCATGTCGTATTGCAGGATGTCCACGCCGTCCACCAGGATCGCGCCGCTGGTCGGGTCGATCAGGCGGTTGAAGTGGCGCACCAGCGTCGATTTTCCGGAGCCGGACAGGCCCATGATCACGAAGATCTCGCCGGTGCCGATGCTCAGGGACAAGTCGTTGACCCCGACCACGCAACCGGTTTCGTTCAGCACCTGATCCTTGGTCTTGCCCTGACCGACCATCGCCAGGGCGTCCTTGGCGCGGTTGCCGAAAATCTTGAAGACGTTTTTGACTTCGATCTTGCTCACGGTTGCGTTGCTCATTTGCTCACCTCATGCCGTGGCCGACCATACGCCTGGGTAATGCGGTCGATGACCACTGCGAGAATCACGATCGCCAGACCGGCTTCCAGGCCACGTCCGACGTTGAGGGTCTGAATGCCCACCAGCACATCTTCACCCAGGCCACGGGCGCCGATCATCGAGGCGATCACCACCATCGACAGGGCCATCATGGTGGTCTGGTTGATCCCGGCCATGATGCTCGGCAGGGCCAGCGGCAGTTGCACGCCGAACAGTTGCTGCCAGCGGTTGGCGCCGAAGGCGTTGATCGCTTCCATCACTTCACCATCGACCTGGCGGATGCCCAAATCGGTCAGGCGGATCAGCGGCGGCGCGGCGTAGATCACGGTGGCGAAAATCGCCGGCACCTTGCCCAGGCCGAACAGCATCAGCACCGGAATCAGGTACACGAAACTCGGCATGGTCTGCATGATGTCGAGCAGCGGCATCAGCACCGAACGCAGGCGATTGCTGCGCGCCGAGAGAATCCCCAGCGGTACGCCGATCAGCACCGAAATGACCGTCGCCACCATCATCAGCGCGAGGGTCTGCATCAACTTGTCCCACAGGCCGACGGCGCCGACCAGGAACAACAGACCGACGATCACGGCGGTGGTCACGACTTTGCGCGTCGCATGCCAGGCCACGACGCCGACGATGGCCAGCATCAACCACCACGGCGCGGCGCGCAGCAGGCCTTCAAGATTGACGATGGCCCACAGCAGGGTGTCGGAGATATGGCGGAACACATCGCCGTAGTTGGTGACCAGCGCATCGACCCAACCGTTGACCCAGTCGGCGATGGAAAAGGTAAAGCTTTCGGGAAACATAAGCGGCTCTCAATCAGGAAACTCAATCAAGCGATTGCGGCGAACACCCCGGCCAGCCTCTCGGTTGGCCGGGAGGAATTCGACCTACAGCGCCGCGTCGATTTTCTTGGCAGCGTCTTCACTCACCCACGCATGCCAGACCTCAGGATGTTCCTTGAGGAAGATTTTCGCCAGTTTTGGCGACTCGATACGTTCCTTCGCCATGCGGCCCAGGTTCTGGTTCAGCAGGTCGATCGGCAGGTTGACCTTTTCCAGCACGGCCACCAGTTCCGGCGCTTGCTCGTGGAAGGTCTTGGACAGACCGACCTTAATGGTCACGGTCTTGTCGACGCCCGGTTTTTCTTCCAGTTTGACTGCGTCGATCTGGCCCATCAGCGGGGTTGGCGACCAGTAGTAGAACAGGATCGGCTCGCCACGCTTGTAGCTCGACAGCACGGCCGCATCCAGCGCTGGACCTGTGCCCGGACGGAAGTTGGTATAGCTGTTTTCCAGGCCGTAGCTTTTCAGCATTTCGCTGTTGTCCAGCTCGCAGGTCCAGCCGGCCGGGCAGTTGTAGAAGCGGCCCTTGGAAGGCTCTTCGGCGTCCTTGAAGATGGCGGCGTATTTGCCCAGGTCGGCGATGTTTTTCAGGTCCGGCGCCTTGGCTTCGAGTTTGCGTTTGGCGTCGCCTTCGATCACGTAACGCGGCACGTACCAGCCTTCGATCGCCCCCACCACCGGGGCGCCGACACCGACGACCTTGCCGGCCTTCTCGGCCTTGTTCCAGACCTCGCTGCGGCCAACCCATTCTTCGGCGAAGATCTGGATGTCGTTGCTGCTCAGGGCGTTTTCCATGGTGATGGAGTTGCCCGGCAGGCTGTCGGTCTTGCAGTCGTAACCTTTTTCCAGCACCACCTGCAGAACGTCGGTCAGCAGCATGCCGCTTTCCCAGTTCAGGCCGGCGAATTTCACCGGTTTGCCGGACTCGCACCAGCCGGCGGCCTGGGTCGCGCCGGCGCTGGCCAGCAGGCCCATGGAAAGCAATGTGGTCAGCAGGGTCTTGTTCGATTTCATTGTTGTGACGCTCCTAATCATGAATTGGCTTACGGCAGTCAAGAGGCATCCAGCCCTGTCCACATCCAAATCAGGCCTGCGCCGCAGCGCGACCGGCCCCGCTTGTTTTAGGTTGTACAACGCTGTCCTGCTCGACGGGCAGAATCAGTCGATCGGGTACGGTGCCGTGCCATTTTTTCGCGCAGACGTAGTACAGCGCTGCGGGCAGCACGAGACCGATGATCCAAGAAATATCCACATCCCCCAGGGCCGCTACCAATGGACCGGTATAGAACTTGGTGGAAATGAACGGCAGTTGCACCAGCACCCCGAACACATAAACGCTGATACCGAGGAGGTTCCAGCGGCCGTAGCGACCGTTCGGATCCGCCAGCGCCGGTACGTCATAGCGCTCACGGGTGATGCAGTAGTAGTCCACCAGGTTGATCGCGCTCCACGGCGTGAAGAACGCCAGCAGGAACAGGATGAAGGACTTGAACGCACCGAGGAACGAATGCTGGCCGAGCAACGCGATCAGGGTCGCCGCGCCGACGATCACCAGCACGAACACCAGACGCTGCATCCGCGAAACCTGCAAGTTGCCACGGAAGCCGCTGATGATGGTCGCGATGCACATGAAGCTGCCGTAGGAGTTCAGGGTGGAGATGGTGACCTTGCCGAACGCGATGCTGAAATACAGCAGCGCGGCGGTGGCACCGGTCCCGCCCAGACCGACGATGTAAGCGACTTCATGACCGGCGAATTGCCCGTTGGCCGAAGCGGCCGCGAACACACCGAGGATCATCGCCACCTGGGCACCGATCACCGAACCGGCACCGGCGGCGAAGAAGGTTTTCACCGACGACACCTTGCTCGGCAGGTAGCGCGAGTAGTCCGCCACGTACGGGCCGAAAGCGATCTGCCAGGAGGCCGCGAGCGACACCGCCAGCAGGAAACTGCTCCAGCTGAAGTGACGGATTTCCAGAAGTGCGCCGACGTCCACCTGACTCATCAGACGACTGAACAGGTAAACGAAAGCAATCACGCCAATGGCACTGGCGATGCGGCCGATCCAGTGAATCACCCGATAGCCGAGCACCGTGACCACCACGATGACGCTGGCGAAAAGCAGGATGCCGACGGTGTCGCTGACCCCGAACAACTGGCCCAGCGCCTGACCGGACAACACAGTCCCGGTGGCGGTGAAGCCGAGGTACATCAGGCACACCAGCACGATCGGAATCGCCGCGCCGTAAACGCCGAACTGCACCCGGCTGGAAATCATCTGCGGCAGGCCAAGCTTCGGCCCTTGCGCCGCATGCAGCGCCATCACCCCGCCGCCCAGCAGTTGACCGATCAGCAGACCGATCAACGACCAGAACACATCGCCGCCCAGCACCACGGCCAGGGCCCCGGTGACAATCGCGGTGATTTGCAGGTTGGCACCCATCCACAGGGTGAACTGACTGAACAGACGACCGTGTCTTTCCGCTTCCGGGATGTAGTCGATCGAACGCCTTTCGATCAACGGTTTACTGCCTGCACGATCGGTGTTGCCCGCCATGATTCAACCTCTGTGGATTGTTCTGGTTATTGTTGTTGTGGCCCTGCGGGAGCGAGGGTGCCCGCTCCCGCAGATGTTCACTTGCCGGTGATCATCGGCAGGTTCAGCCCTTGTTCCTTGGCGCAGTCGATGGCGATCTGGTAACCGGCATCGGCGTGACGCATGACGCCGGTGCCCGGGTCGTTGTGCAGCACGCGAGCGATACGCTCGGCCGCTTCGTCAGTACCGTCGCAGACAATCACCATGCCCGAGTGCTGGGAGAAGCCCATGCCGACGCCGCCGCCGTGGTGCAGGGAAACCCAGGTCGCACCGCTCGCGGTGTTAAGCAGCGCGTTGAGCAGCGGCCAGTCGGAGACTGCATCGGAGCCGTCCTGCATCGATTCGGTTTCGCGGTTCGGGCTGGAGACCGAGCCGGAGTCGAGGTGGTCGCGACCGATCACGATCGGTGCCGACAGCTCGCCGCTGCGGACCATTTCGTTGAACGCCAGACCGAGCTTGGCGCGCAGGCCCAGGCCGACCCAGCAGATACGCGCCGGCAGACCCTGGAAGCTGATGCGCTCGCGGGCCATGTCCAGCCAGTTGTGCAGGTGGGCGTCGTCCGGGATCAGTTCTTTGACTTTCGCGTCGGTCTTGTAGATGTCCTGCGGGTCACCGGACAGCGCAGCCCAGCGGAACGGGCCGATGCCACGGCAGAACAGCGGACGGATGTAGGCCGGTACGAAGCCCGGGAAATCGAATGCGTTTTCGACGCCCTCTTCCTGAGCCATCTGACGGATGTTGTTGCCGTAGTCGAAGGTCGGCACGCCCATTTTCTGGAAGTCGAGCATGGCTTTGACGTGAACGGCCATCGATTGCTTGGCGGCCTTGACCACAGCGGCTGGCTCGGTCTTGGCGCGGGCGCGGTATTCGTCCCAGGTCCAGCCGGCCGGCAGGTAACCGTTGAGCGGGTCGTGGGCGCTGGTCTGATCGGTGACCATGTCCGGGCGCACGCCGCGCTTGACCAGTTCCGGAAGGATTTCAGCGGCGTTGCCGCACAGGGCGATGGAAACCGCCTTGCCTTCGGAGGTGTATTTGGCGATGCGGGCCAGCGCGTCGTCGAGGTCTTTGGCCTGCTCGTCGACGTAGCGGGTCTTGAGGCGGAAATCGATGCTGATCTGCTGGCATTCGATGTTCAGCGAGCAGGCACCGGCGAGGGTCGCGGCCAGTGGCTGGGCGCCGCCCATGCCGCCGAGGCCGGCGGTCAGTACCCATTTGCCGGTGAGGTTGTCGTTATAGTGCTGGCGACCGGCTTCAACGAAGGTTTCGTAGGTGCCCTGGACGATGCCCTGGCTGCCGATGTAGATCCAGCTGCCGGCGGTCATCTGGCCGTACATGGCCAAGCCTTTGGCGTCGAGTTCGTTGAAGTGTTCCCAGGTCGCCCAGTGTGGCACCAGGTTGGAGTTGGCGATCAGTACGCGCGGGGCGTTGCTGTGGGTTTTGAACACGCCGACCGGCTTGCCCGATTGCACCAGCAGGGTTTCGTCTTCGTTGAGGTTGGTCAGGCTCTCGACGATCTTGTCGTAGCACTCCCAGTTACGCGCCGCGCGACCGATGCCACCGTAGACCACCAGCTCTTTCGGGTTCTCGGCGACTTCCGGGTCGAGGTTGTTCATCAGCATGCGCAGCGGCGCTTCGGTCAGCCAGCTCTTGGCGGTCAGCTTGTTGCCGCGTGCGGCACGGATTTCGACGTCACGAAACTTAGTGGTTTTGTTGTCAGTCACGAAAAAGACTCCTCAGCGATCAATTCAAACCAACCCTGGCAGTGGGCAAGCAGCCTGTGCGCCTCAGTGCGCGACAAGCGAATCAGTGGACGCTGCGGAGAGTCTCGTTCGACTCATACGCATACGTCTTTACTTGTACATACAAGCATATGCAATCGAGCGGCCAACTTGTTGGAGGGTCGTTCAACAAAAATCCCGGACAGGGCTGGAAAGCGCCTGAATCAAGGGCTCTGGCATTCATGAAATTTTTCGCGGGGTGGATTGAGGGTAGCGAGAGGTTGTTACGGGAGCGTGGTTCTGCGCCACGCTGGGGCGTTCGGTAACAAGTTGGTGCGCATTTCGGGAACGTCGGGACGAAAAAAAACCGCTGCGTTCAAAGCAGCGGTTTTTGATCGTTCCCACACAGAGCGTGTGAAGGAATCAGCGCGGGGACAGTTCGATCACGCAGCAGCCGGCATTGACGGCAATCTCGGTCAAACCGGTGTTACCGTCCAGCTGCAGGCAGTCATAGCGTCCGAGTTGCGAGGCGCTGTCACCGACCGCGACCTCCAGCAATTCGCTGACGCTGAAGACCAGTAAGGTGCTCGCCGAACTGAAAAACCGCTGCTCGCCGTCCAGCCATTGCAGGCGTGCGCTGTAACGCTGGGGTGAGTAGATCAGGTTGAAGTCGCGGATTGCGCCACCGAGCAAGGTGCAGGACACCTGGCTCTCGCCGCTGAAGGCAAACGGGTCGAGGGGTAACAACGGCCGGGTATCGTCGCCGTCGACACACAGGGTCATGCCGTCGCCCTGCAATACCGTGATGACCCGCTGGTAACCGGCGAAGGTCGAGAAACCGCCAGATTCAGCGATGTCGGCAATCGACAGACGCCAGCCAAAACCGTCGAGGCCGGCGCCGGCGTCACGGGTGATTTCCTCGGTGCTGCCGCCGCCGTTTTTCCACGGCATGCGCGGGTAGCCTTCAGCGCGTAAAACCTTGAGTTGACTCATTTATGAAACCGACCTTCCAGACGATGACGAGAACCGGGGTGGATCAGGCGCGCCGCCGTCACCGGCTGACGACCCGACCACGTACGACGGCGGATCAGCAGGCACGGCTCGCCTTTTTCGATCTGCAGCAATTTGCATTCGGACGCTTCGGCAAGGATCGCTTCGACCACGTGCTCGCCTTCGGTCAACGGTGCGACCTGGTTCAGATAGGCGTAAGGCGTCTGCAGGGTGAAGTCCTGCTTGAGGTATTCCGGGGCGACCAGCGCGTTGACGAAGCGGTCTTCGATCTGCACCGGAATGTCGTTTTCGTAATGCACGATCAGCGAGTGAAAGACCTTCTGCCCTTCGCGCATGTCCAGCGCCAGCGCGCGCTCGGAACCGGCAGCCTCTTCTTCCAGGGTGATCACCTGGCAGGTGTGGCGATGGCCACGAGAAGCAATTTCGTCGGCGATGTTGTGCACTTCGAACAGCGCGGACTGGCTCTTCGGCTCAGCAACGAAAGTGCCGACGCCTTGCATGCGTACCAGCAGGCCGTCGGCGGTCATTTCCCGCAGCGCGCGGTTGATGGTCATGCGGCTGAAACCCAACTGGCTGACCAGCTCGCTTTCCGACGGCACGCGGTAATGCGGCGGCCAGTTACCGCTGTCGATCTGCTGGGTGATCATCTGTTTGACGCGGGCGTACAAGGGCGCCGGACTGTCGCCCATGTTCGCGGCCAACGGGGAGACTGGAGGCGGAGTCGGCACGGTGGATCCCTGTTCATTGGATGAAAGTTGCTAGCTTGCCGGAGTTTACCGGGCAGGCAAACGTCTGTATATGTATATACAAATAACACACGATGGGGTGCTGAACCATGTCCGCCTTCTTTGCCGAACGCGCGCTGCTGCCTAACGGATGGGCCAACAATGTACGTCTCGAGGTCAGCGCCGATGGCGTGTTGACCCGAATCCAGGCCGATTCCACTGCAGATGGCGCCGAACGGCTGAGCGGTCCGCTGCTGCCGGGGATGCCGAATCTGCACTCCCACGCGTTTCAGCGAGCGATGGCCGGACTTGCAGAAGTGGCCGGCAATCCCAACGACAGTTTCTGGACCTGGCGCGATCTGATGTACCGGCTCGTCGGAAAAATCAGCCCCGACCAGCTCGGTGTGATTGCCCGTCAGCTGTACATCGAAATGCTCAAGGCCGGTTACACCTCGGTCGCCGAATTCCATTATGTCCACCACGATCACAACGGCCAGCCTTACGCCGACCCGGCCGAACTGGCGTTGCGCATCAGCCAGGCGGCCAGCTCGGTCGGCATCGGTCTGACGCTGTTGCCGGTGCTCTACAGCCACAGCGGTTTCGGCGGCCAGACGCCGAACGAAGGCCAGCGCCGTTTCATCAACAGCACCGAAAACTACCTGAAGCTGCAATCACGCCTGCAACCCCTGCTGGCGCAGCAAAAGGCGCAGTCGCTGGGCCTGTGCTTCCACTCGTTGCGCGCGGTCACGCCGCAGCAGATCAGCGAAGTGCTGGCGGCCAGCGACAAGCAATGCCCGGTGCACATCCACATCGCCGAACAGCAGAAGGAAGTCGACGACTGCCTGAACTGGAGCGGTCGTCGCCCGTTGCAATGGCTGTACGAAAACACCGAAGTCGATCAGCGCTGGTGCCTGGTGCATGCGACCCACGCCAATCCGGAAGAAGTCACGCTGATGGCCGAGAGTCGCGCCATCGCCGGCCTGTGCCTGACCACCGAGGCCAACCTCGGCGACGGGATTTTCCCGGCGGTGGATTTCCTCGCTCAGGGCGGGCGCATGGGCATCGGCTCCGACAGCCATGTGTCGTTGAGCGTGGTAGAGGAATTGCGTTGGCTGGAATACGGCCAGCGTCTGCGCGATCAACGGCGCAATCGCTTGTATGGCGCGGATCAGCCGATGGTCGGCCGTACGCTGTATGACGCGGCACTGGACGGTGGCGCTCAGGCGCTGGGCCAGCCAATCGGTGCGCTGGAAGTTGGCAAGCGTGCCGACTGGATTGTGCTCGATGGGAGCGATCCCTATCTGGCCACGGCCAGCGGTGACGGGATTCTCAATCGCTGGCTGTTTGCCGGTGGCGATCGCCAGGTGCGCGACGTGCTGGTCAACGGTCAGTGGGTCGTGCGCGAGGGGCGACATGCCGGGGAAGAGGACAGCAATCGCGCCTTTACCCAGGTCCTGCGAGACCTTTTGGGCTGACACAAAAAAACCTGTGGGATTGTCCTCCACAGGTTTTTTTCACCTCTGTTACTGATCGTTCCCACGCTCTGCGTGGGAATGCAGCCCGGGACGCTCCGCGTCCCAAAAGCGGACGCAGAGCGTCCATTGAGGCATTCCCACGCGGAGCGTGGGAACGATCAGAACAGGAGAAGTCAGTTGGACGTCTTGGCCATCTGCTGATCCGAAGTACGCCAGATCAGGCGCGTGGTGTCATAACCCTGCTGACGCGCCTTGCTCAGCAGTTCCTCACGCACCACACCGTTGACGGTCGGCGTGCGGGACAACAGCCACAGGTAGCGACGACTCGGGTCGCCCACGAGGGCGGTCTTGTAGTCATCGCTGACGTACAGCACCCAGTATTGACCCTTCGCCACACCCGGAATCAGACGCGAGAACCAGGTATCAAATTCGACCCACAGCTTGTCGGTCTTGCCCGGCACCTGTGGATAAGCCGTGCCTTTGACTTCTTCCCACGTCCAGTCCGCCGTCAGGCAGCGGTTGTACACCGCGATATTGCCGTCGGGCTTTAGGGAATAACGGGCTTCGGATTGCGCGCAGTTGCGCTGGAAATACATCGGCAGACGCGCCAGTTCGTACCAGGTGCCCTGGTAACGCTTGAGATTGACACTGTTGACCGTCTTCGGCGCCAGCGGATCTTCACCGGACGTGGCGCAGCCGGCCAATACCAGGCCGGCCAAAAGGACAAGCAATAACCGCTTCATTGTTTTTCTCCCGTGGGCGCGTAGCCCCGGTTTACTTCAGGCCTTGGCCGGAAAACATCAGCACTTTGTCACCGGCGTACTGCACGCTGATAAAGCTGTTCTTGTCGCCCCAGGTGCAACTGGACATGCCGAGCGCGCCCGAGCAATCGGTGGGCTTGCCAAGCAGCGTCTCCACTTCGGCCTTGGCCATGCCGGCCGAGAGCTTCGAATAGTTTTCCTGATTGACCTTGCTGCATGCGGCCAACAGCACGCAAAACGACAGCAGGGCGATAGATCGCAGCGACATGGTGTAACTCCTGGAACGGAAGGGGGATGGCATGGCGCCAACCAGAAGCTTAGAAGAGAAAACCCCTGTCTGGTTCCCTGGGAGACTGGCTATTTGTTAGCCCGCTCGTCCGGCTTTCGCCGGTAAATCAGACAGTTTGTAAGGCTATCGAGCATTTCGTCGCTTTTAGCAAAAAGCGCCTAATCTTTGGCGCGCGGCGGTCGAAATAAGAGCAGCGCAAAGCCCCAGAGTGTGGCAAATTGCCGCCCTTTCTTGACCAGCCCCTTCGCGGTAGCTCACTTAATGACCAGAAACATGAAATTCAGCCACAAGATCTTGTTGGCTGCCGCCCTCGTGGTGGCCGTTGCGTTCGCCTGTTTCATTTTGTTCAACGACTATCGCCAGCGCGAAGCCCTGCAAAGCAGCACCGAAGCGTCGATGCAGGAACTGGGCAGCCTGACCACCAGCAACATCCAGACCTGGCTGGAAAGCCGCATCCAGTTGCTGCAATCGATGGCGCAACAGGTTGTCGCCGACGGCAACGCCCCGGCCAGCCTGAAACGCATCATCGACCTGCCCGCCTACACCGGCAATTTCCAGCTCAGCTACTTCGGCGGCGCCGACGGCGTGATGTTCTCGGTCCCGGCCGGCAACCGCGCGCCGGATTACGATCCGCGCGCCCGTGGCTGGTACAAGGCAGCCAACGCTGCGCAACAGACCATCGTCACCGAACCGTACATCGCCGCCTCGTCGGGCAAACTGGTGATCACCGTCGCCACCCCGGTGCAGCGCCAGGGCCAGATGATCGGTGTGGCCGGCGCCGACATTGACCTGTCGAGCGTCAGTGCGATCATCAACTCGCTGAACTTCGGCGGCCATGGTCACGCCTTCATCGTCGGTGCCGACGGCAAAATCCTGATCCACCCGGACAGCAAGCTGGTGCTCAAGACCCTGGCCGAGGCCTACCCCAACGGCGCGCCGAAAGTCAGCCCGGGTCTGAAAGAAGTCGAGTTCGACGGCAAGACCCAACTGATCTCCTTCACCCGCGTCAACGGCGTGCCGTCGGCCGACTGGTACGTGGCGCTGGTGCTGGACAAGGACACCGCGTTCTCGATGCTCAGCGAATTTCGCACCTCGGCGCTGATCGCCATGGTCATTGCGGTAGTGATCATCATCGCGCTGCTCGGCATGCTGATCCGCGTGCTGATGCAGCCGCTGCTGACCATGGGCCGCGCCATGCACGACATCGCCGAAGGCGAAGGTGACCTGACCAAACGCCTGACCATCCACGGCCACGATGAATTTGGTGCGCTGGGGCTGTCGTTCAACCGTTTCGTCGAGCGCATCCACACCTCGATCCGCGAAGTCTCCTCGGCCACCGGCCAGGTCAACGAAGTCGCCCTGCGCGTGGTCGCGGCGTCCAACTCGTCGATGTTCAACTCCGACCAGCAGGCCTCGCGCACCAACAGCGTGGCCGCCGCGATCAACCAGCTCGGCGCCGCCGCCCAGGAAATCGCCCAGAACGCTGCCCTCGCCTCGCAACACTCAAGCGACGCGCGCAGCCTGGCCGAAGACGGCCAGCAGGTTGTGGATAAAACCATCCACGCGATGCAGCAGCTGTCGGCGAAGATCAGCGACTCCTGCGGCAACATCGAAACCCTGAACAGCAACACCGTGAACATCGGGCAGATTCTGGAAGTGATCACCAGCATCTCCCAGCAGACCAACCTGCTGGCGCTCAACGCCGCCATCGAAGCGGCCCGTGCCGGTGAAGCCGGTCGCGGATTCGCCGTGGTCGCCGACGAAGTGCGCAACCTGGCACACCGCACCCAGGATTCGGCGCAGCAAGTGCAGAAGATGATTGAAGAGCTGCAAGTCGGCGCGCGTCAGGCGGTCGGCATCATGACCGAGAGCCAGCGTGAGAGCGAAAGCAGCGTCGGCATCGCCAACCAGGCCGGCGAACGTCTGGGCAGCGTGACCCAGCGCATCGGCGAGATCGACGGCATGAACCAGTCGGTGGCGACGGCGACTGAAGAGCAGACGGCGGTGGTCGAGTCGATCAACGTCGATATCAACGAGATCAACACGCTGAACCAGGAAGGCGTGGAGAACTTGCAGGCGACGTTGCGGGCTTGTGCGGATCTGGAGCAGCAGGCTGCTCGGCTGAAGCAGTTGGTGGGTAGCTTCAGAATCTGAAGATCAAGAGCTTACCCCCTCACCCCAACCCTCTCCCCCAAGGGGGCGAGGGGAAAGGGAGCCGATCTCTGTCGCTTTCCAGACCTGAGTTCAACTCGGTATTTCAAGTCAGCGTAACTCGAACATCCAACTCGGTCAGTCCCCTCTCCCTCCGGGAGAGGGTTAGGGTGAGGGCTGGTTTTTGAGGTTGCCGAAAATCGCCCTAAAACCGCGACCCCGGCTCTTTCAAAAACGCCAACTCCTCAACCGTAGACTCCCGCCCCAACACCGCATTGCGATGCGGAAACCGCCCAAACCGCGCAATCACCCGCTGATGCCGCTCGGCATAATCCAGGTTGTCGGCAAACACCCCGCGCTCCGCTTCCGGCTGTTCCGCCACCAGCTCGATGAATCGGGAGACCGCTTCATTCTGCACCGCGAGGTTTTCGCAGTGTTCGAAGACGAGGTAGATGAAGAGTCGCTGGATCGGTTTCAACTGCCGATCGAAGTCTGCGGCAATCCCCTGAGCCACCAGTTTCTGTGCCCGTAGATCACCGGAAAAAGCCTTGGGCGTATCGCGAAAAATCATTCGCGGGAGTTGGTCGAGCAACAGCACCACCGCCAGCCAGCCTTCGGGACGTTGCGTCCACTCGGTCAATTCGCCAGCGAGAGCCTGATCGACAAAGACCCCGAAACGCTCACGCGCTTCGAGGTCCTGGCTGTCTTTCTTGCCGAACCACAACTTGCCCTGTTGCGCCGAAACTTCAGTGGCTGATTCGGCATGACCGAACCACCAATCGAGCAACGGCTGCCAGGGCGCGTTCATGGTTTATTCCTTGTGGTAAGCCGTGGCGCGGGCGACTTCTTCTTTCGAGCCGAGGAACACCGCTACGCGCTGGTGCAGGCCTTCAGGCTTGATGTCGAGAATGCGCTGGTGACCGTCGGTGGAAGCGCCGCCCGCCTGTTCCACCAGGAACGACATCGGGTTGGCTTCGTACATCAGGCGCAGCTTGCCCGGCTTGGACGGCTCGCGGCTGTCGCGCGGGTACATGAACAGACCGCCACGGGTCAGGATGCGGTGCACGTCGGCAACCATCGCCGCAACCCAACGCATGTTGTAGTTCTTTTTCAGCGGGCCTTCTTCACCGGCCAGCAGTTCCGAAACATAGCGTTGTACCGGAGCTTCCCAGTGGCGCTGGTTGGACATGTTGATGGCGAATTCCTGGGTGGATTCAGGAATGGTGATGTCTTCGTGGGTCAGGACGAAGCTGCCCATTTCGCGGTCCAGGGTGAAGCCTTTGACACCGTGGCCCAGGGTCAGCACCAGCATGGTTTGCGGGCCGTAGATCGCATAACCGGCGGCAACTTGCTGAGTGCCTGGCTGCAGGAAGGCCTTTTCATCCAGGGCTTCGTTCTGGCTCAGGTATTCGTTCGGGCAACGCAGCACGGAGAAGATGGTGCCGACCGGGGCGTTGATGTCGATGTTCGACGAACCGTCCAGCGGGTCGAATACCAACAGGTAGGCGCCTTTCGGGTATTTGCCCGGGATCTGGTAGGCGTTGTCCATTTCTTCGGACGCCATGCCGGCCAGGTGACCGCCCCACTCGTTGGCTTCGAGCAGGATTTCGTTCGACAGCACGTCGAGCTTCTTCTGCACTTCGCCTTGCACGTTTTCCGTGCCCATGCTGCCCAGAACACCGCCCAGGGCGCCTTTGGACACGGCGTGGCTGATCTCTTTACAGGCACGCGCCACCACTTCGATCAGGAAACGCAGATCGGCAGGAGTGTTGTTGCTGCGGGTCTGCTCAATCAAATAGCGACTCAGGGTAACGCGGGACATGGACGGCTCCGGTGGAATGGGGGGCTAAAAACCCGCGCAGTTTACAGGGAGTCTGAAACCGTAGCGAGCAATGACGCCCGGTAACGTGCGTCGGGTGCAATTCCTGCAATCAGACGTGATCGAACCGAGAGAGTTCAGGCACCGGATTCAGCGTAGTTGGAAACCCGACGGGTGTAGAGGCCACACCCGTCCTATTCAGGACTTGGCCGGCGGCTTGCGCAGCAGACTGAAAGCCATTGCCGCCAGAAACAGCACGCTGAGCAGCAACACCGCCCACAGGCCGAATTTCTTCCAGTTGGTATCCGCCGTGGTCGAGGTGGTGGCCGTCGAAGTCTGGGTCGCCAGCGCTTCGCCCTGCACCGTGGCCTTGCCCAGCGTGGCCAGTTTCTCCGGTTTGAAATCGGGGATCAGCGTGGTCAGCGGCAGGTTCGCCGTCTTCACGGTCGGATTGCCCAGCGCCAGGCTGTACGGCCCGTCACCCCGGGCGAGGAAGATAACCTGAGTGGCGCGCATCGCGTATTTCACGCTCGGCGCCTGCTCGCCGAGACCGCCGCCGCGTTCGTCGACCGTCAGTTTCAACTGCTGCACGGTCTGCCCGTACAGCTGCAATTCGTTCTGCACCACGTCCTGGCCGTTCTGGGTCAGGCGATAGAGCAAGCCGCTGCTCAGCGGTTGCCACGGCAGACTGTTTTCGCGACGCCCCGACAACGTCACCGGTGCCAGGCTGTTGGCCTGTTTCAGTTCGACCTGCACCCGCTCGATGTTCAGCCCCATCGGCAACTGCCAGGTGTATTCGCCGGGCTTGCCGCTGCTGCCGGCCAGCGCCGGCGACCAGACCAATGGCAGCGGCAGGTTGCGCGGGTCGCTGCTTTTCAGTTGCACCGACGTCAGGACCGGCGCCGAGGCCGGTGAATCCCACAGCAGACGCAGATACCGCGCCGATTGCCCCGGCAGCGCCACTTCATGCTGCTCGACCCGTTCGTCGGCAAAGGTCAGGCGCGCGACCTGGCCTTCGCCCCAGGCCTGCCAGTGCTGCAAGTCGTCGCTGGCCTCGATGCTGAAACGCTGGAAGCCGTCGCGCTCGCTGGTCCAGTCGAGGATCAATTGCTGCAACGGCGCCTTGATCGCGCTGGCATCGAGCAGCCAACCGCGCAGCACTTCCTCGCCCGCTTCCAGTTGGCTGGACGGCTGCACTTCCACCAGCGTACCGGTGGTGGTGGATTGCACGCGGACGCTTGGCGCGCGCTCGGTGGCATCCGCCGAGTTGTACAGCGGGAACCACTTCACCTCATGCAACTGACCGTCGTCGCGGGTCTGGGCTGATTCCCGGGCCAGCGCATAGGCCTGCGGTTCTCCGGCGGCGTTGAACACTCGCAGGTCGCTGAGATCAGTCTGGCGCGCCTGCAACTGCACGCTCAGCGGCAGTTCGAGGCGATACCAAGGGCCGGAACCACTGACCGCCAACGGCACCTGCGCGGCGAAGTCCGCCGGTTTTTCCTGGGCGCCGGCCGTCATGGCCACGCCCAGCAACAGCCACCCGAGATTAAGCTTGCGACTCAAGACGACACTCCTTCGGTTTCCGGGGCCGGTTTGTCCGCCGCCGTTGCAGCGTCGACGCGTTTGGGCGGCAGTGGAGCAAAGTAGCCCACCACCAGCAGCAACACGCCGACGCCGATGAACGAGACGATCCGGGCCAGTCCGCCACGGTTGCTCAATTCGACAAAAATCAGTTTGGCCACCACCAGCGCAATCAGCGCCGCGCCGATCAGCCACACTTCGCGGCGATGACGCAGGTGCCCGCCGATCATCAGCCCGAGCGCCATCAGCGTCCAGACGATGGACAGACCGGCCTGCACCAGCATCGATTCGAGCAGCAGATCGAGCTCGAACGGAATCCCCGCCCAATGGTGCGCGGCGCGGGTGACCAGCGCAGTGCAGAACGCGAACAGCGAAACGCCGGCAATCAGTTGCGTCGCGTATGCCGCGTAATCCTGGCGGATCGACAGCTCGGCAACGGCGCTGCGCGACCAGACGTAGACACCGAACAGTGCAAACAGCAGACCCAACTCCAGCGGGTTAAGCAGCGGCACATAAGGCAGCGGCTCGGCATTGCCATCGCTGACGCCATTGGCCAGCCAGAACCAGACCAGCATCAGCACCGCCAACGGCGCCGCCGCGTACAGGCGATATTCGCGAGGGAACGCTGCCACCGGCCACGGCCACTGACGCGGCGCAGCCATCAGCAACAGATACACACTCGGCAGAATCGCCCAGCCCAGCCAGCGCCAGGCGTTGTACTGCTCGGACAACAGCAGCAGGCCGTAGCGCAACTCCAGCGCCAGCACGCCGATCAGCAGCCAGCAACCGAGCACATGCGCCGTGCTCAATGCCCGCGCTGGCAGCATCGGCGCCAGGCGTCGCAGGCTGATGAAATGCACGACGAACACCGCCGCCCAGGCCAGCCAGCCGAAATCCGCCGCCGGGTGATAACGCGAGTGCCACGCGCCGAGCAACACCAGCCCGGCTGCCGGAATCAGCACGGTGCAGAGCAACCCGAGCGACGGCCATTTCAGACGCAAGACCAACAACGTCCACAACGCGACGCTCAGCGCGGCGACCACCAGCAACAGCGTCGCTTGCAGATTCAGCGGCGCAAACCGCATCACTTCGCTGAACCACGCCAGCGCCCACCAACCGGCGCCCCACACCAGCAACACTTCAGACAGGCGATGCAGGCTCAGCACATCGAACGCCGAGGCGTGATTGCCCAGTTGCAGGCGCCACGCTCCGATCATCGCCGCCAGGCCCAGCACCAGTGGCGTCCAGAATCCGCCATGGGCCAGCGGTCGCAGCCCCTCGCTGGACAGCGGCCCGAGCAACTCGGGGCCGGCCAGCAAAAACGCTGCGCCACCGATCAGTTGCAACAGCAGACCGAAGACAAAACTCACGCGCTGCTTGAGGTACAGACTGAGCCAGATGATCAGCAAGCCACTGGCCGCCCACACCGCGCTCGCGGTCTGCCACGGCAGCACGAATAACACCGCCAGATTGATCAGCACCAGACCTGCCAGCAGCACCACCGACAACCCGCGCAGCAGACGAACATCGCTGCGCACCATCTCGTCGCGCGCCGCCAGCAGCATGCCGGCGATCAACGCCAGACCGATCAACGAGGCGCTGAGCAGACCGCTCCAGCCGGCGCTGAACACGGCCGCCGAATCCTCGCCCGCCCCTTGCAGGCGCAACAGGAATAACGCCCCGCCAAGCAACTGCACGGCAAACGCGGTGAACAAGAACGTGCGCGATTGCAGGCGCAAGCCGACGAACAAGGTCGCCAGCCCGGCCAATGCCCAACTGATCGCCGTGCCCTGAATGAAGAAGAACAGCGGCGCCAGCAGATACAGGAAGGTCAGCCCCAGGCACGCCAGCACCGGCAAGCCCTGACGCTCCCACAGCGAGGTTTGCTCCGGCGACGCCTTGCGCAATTGATAGAAGCTGAACAGCAACGCCGCGCCGAGCATCAATGCGCCCAACGGCGCAGCGTCGAGCAGGCTGCTTTCGCCAACCCGCAACTGACTGAGAAACGCCAGCGCCGAACCCAGTTGCAGCAGCAATGCGAAAGCCCGGGCCAACGGCCGTTGCTGACGCAAGCCCAGCCAGAAAATCCCCGCACCCTCCACCGCCCAGGCCGGGGACGTCCAGCGCGCATCCAGCCCCAGCGGAATCGCCAGGCTGGCGAAAATCACCCCGAGCGCCAGGCAAGTCTCGCCCAGCAACATCGCCCGACCGCCCATCAGCACTTTGGCCAGGGCCATGTAGATCATGCCCAGCGCCAGCGCACTGAACGCGGCAGCGAATTCAAGATGCTGGACCAGCGCGAATTGCAGGCCGAAACCCACCAGCGGCGGACCGAACAGCATCGTGCCGTCGACGTAATCGCCCTTGCGCGCCGACCAATGCAGCAGCGCCTGGCGATCGTCATCCGCCGGGGCGTCCGGCATGTCCAGCAACTTGCGTCGGGCGAACAGCAGGCCGATGGCCAGGTACATCAGGAAGAACAGAATCAGGAACGGTTCGGTGCTCCACAGCAGTTCCGGCGTGTACGAACGCAGGCCCCAGGCGAAACCGATGCCGAAGGTGCCAACGAAGCCGATCAGGTTGAGCAGGCGCCAGGCCTTGAACCAGGCGATGGCCAGGATGCCGGCGTTGAGCAGCGCGAAATAACTGAATAGCGCGACGTGGTTGCCGGCGCCGGTGGAGGTCAGGATCGGCGCGGCGAAACCGCCCAGTGCGGCGACGCAGGCCAGGGCCAGGGAATCCTGGGTGATGGCCAGAATGGCCGAAAACACCGTCACCGCCACCAGCAAGCCCAGCGCAGCAGACGGATCGAGCAGCGGGTGCAGACGCATCGCCGCAAACACCGTCAGGTACAGCACCGCGATCCCGGTGCCTTGCAGCATCAAGGCGTAGCTGTTGTTGCGATGGCGCAACCACCAGCCCAGCGCCAGCAAGCCCAGCGCTGCCGCTGCGACCCCGGCGTAACGCAATTCGATCGGCACCACCATGCCTTCGGTGGCGTAGCGCAGCAGGAACGCCAGACCGAAGAACAACAGCACCACACCGACCCGCAGCACGGTATTGCCACCGAACAGCCAGTTGCGCGCAGCGCTGATGCCGCGTTCGATAAGGTTCGGGCCACGAGGTTCGGCGGGTTGTCGGGGTTCAGGTTCAGGCGTAACGGCGTCCAGACGCCAGACATCGACCGGCAGCGGCTGACCGGGTTCGCTGGCGGCGACGGCGACAGGTTCGAGTTCGGGTGGCAGTTCCCAGACCAGCTCGGGTTCTGCGGCAGCGGGTTGTTCAAATACCGTGACGGGTTCAACGATCGTTTCGCTGGCCGGCGCGACACTCGGCGGCGCTGGCGAATGCGCTGGAGCGCCCTCCAGCAGAAACAGTCGCTGTTCGACGCCCTGCAACGCAATCTTCGCGTGATCCAGCTGACGCTGTTGCTCGACAGCCTGTGAACCGAGCCGGGCAATCCGCATCGCCTGCCCGATGGCGAGCCCCAGCAACGCGCCCAACAGTGCATCGCTGAACGACTCGTCGAGCAGCCAGCCGAGCAGCAGCCCGATCAACATGAACATCCATTGCATGGTCGATATCCCTGAGCAGCCCCGTGGCGGGGCGGAACCAAGGCTCAGTATATCGGCCCGGCCCAACAATCGTGGGGCCAGGCGCACATTTGTCGCTAAAAGTTACTCGAGTGCCTTCCAGATATCCGTGGCGTACTCGCGGATTGTCCGGTCGGACGAGAACCAGCCCATACGCGAGGTGTTCAGCACCGCCGAACGCCACCAGTTGTTGGCGTCGTGCCAATGCGCATCGACACGCATCTGCGCCTCCCAGTAGGAGTCGAAATCGGCGCAAACGAAGAACCGGTCGTAATCCACCAGCGAATCGATCAGCCCGGTGTAGCGCGACGTGTCGTCCGGCGAGAACACCCCGCTGCGGATCGCCTGCAACACATCGTTGAGGCGATGGGACGCGGCAATGTCCGGCACCGCGCTGAACTCGTGGTTCTGCTTGCGCGCCTCGACCTGCTGGGCGCTGAGACCGAAGATGAACATGTGCTCGGCGCCGATGTTTTCGCACATTTCCACGTTGGCACCGTCGAGGGTGCCGATGGTCAGCGCACCGTTCAGGCCGAACTTCATGTTGCTGGTGCCCGAGGCCTCGAAACCAGCGGTGGAGATCTGCTCCGACAGGTCCGCTGCTGGAATGATGCTCTCCGCCAGGCTGACATTGTAGTTGGGCAGGAACACCACTTTGAGCAGACCGCGCACGGTCGGATCGTTGTTCACCACCCGGGCGATGTCGTTGGTCAGCTTGATGATCAGCTTGGCCTGGTGATAACTCGCCGCGGCCTTGCCGGCGAAGATTTTCACCCGTGGCACCCAGTCGATTTCCGGCTCGGCGCGGATCGCCTGATACAGCGCGACGGTGTGCATCAGGTTGAGCAACTGACGTTTGTATTCGTGGATCCTTTTGACCTGCACGTCGAACATCGCCGCCGGATTGACCGCAATCCCCAGCCGTTCATGGATCAGGTAAGCGAGGGCCTTTTTGCTGTGCAGCCGCTGCTCGGCGAAGGCTTTGCGGAAGGCGGGTTTCTCGGCGAACGGTTCAAGATCGAGCAGTCGCTGTTCGGGGTTATCCAGAACATCCGCGCCGAGGGAATCGACCAGCATCGACGTCAGTTCCGGGTTGGCCTGATACAGCCAGCGGCGGAAGGTGATGCCATTGGTCTTGTTGTTGATCCGCTCCGGATACAGCTTGTGCAGTTCGGCGAACACGGTTTTGCGCATCAGTTGCGTGTGCAGCCCGGACACGCCGTTGACGCTGTGGGAACCGAGGAATGCGAGGTTGCCCATGCGCACCCGTCGGCCGTTGTCTTCCTCGATCAGCGACACCGCGCGCAGCACGTCGAAATCGTGGATGCCCTTGGCCCGCAGCGAATCGATATGCTGGGCGTTGATCAGATAGATGATCTGCATGTGCCGCGGCAGCATGCGTTCCATCAGCCCCACCGGCCAGGTTTCCAGCGCTTCGGGCAGCAGCGTGTGGTTGGTGTACGACAGCGTGTCGACGGTGACTTGCCACGCCGCGTCCCAGGCCACGTCGTAGACATCGACCAGTTGGCGCATCAGTTCGGCGACAGCGATCGAGGGGTGGGTGTCGTTGAGCTGGATCGCCGCGTGATCGCCGAGGGTCAGCACCGAGGTGTGCATGTTGCGATGACGGCGCAGCAGGTCCTGAAGCGAGGCGGCGACGAAGAAGTATTCCTGACGCAGGCGCAGTTCCTGCCCGGCTTCGGTGCTGTCCGCCGGGTAGAGCACGCGGGAGATACTCTCGGCCCGGGCCACTTCGGCGACGGCGCCCAGGTGGTCACCGGCGTTGAAGCGCTCCAGATGCAGGTCCTCCATCGCCCGCGCCCGCCACAGGCGCAAGGTGTTGACGCTCGCCCCGCGCCAGCCGACCACCGGGGTGTCGTAGGCAATCGCCCGGACGGTTTCCGCCGGGTGCCAGACTTGCCGGGACTTGCCGCTGGCGTCGGTGACGGTCTCGACGCTGCCACCAAAGCCGATCGGATAGACCACCTCTGGCCGCTCGAACTCCCAGGGGTTGCCGAAATCCAGCCAGTGCTCGGTCTGTTCCTGTTGCCAACCGTCGACAATCGCCTGACGGAACAACCCGTGCTCATAACGAATGCCGTAGCCGTGGCCGGCGATGCCGAGGGTCGACATGCTTTCCATGAAGCACGCCGCCAATCGTCCGAGGCCACCGTTGCCCAGCGCCGCATCCGGCTCCAGGATGCGGATGCGCTCCAGATCGACGCCCAGCTCGGTCAAGGCTTCACGGGCGACGTCCAGCAAACCGAGGTTGCTCAGGCTGTCGTAGAGCAAACGGCCGATGAGAAATTCCAGCGAGAGGTAATACACCCGCTTCTGGCCTTTGCGGTAGATCTGCCGGGTATGGTCCATCCAGTGCTCGACCATGTGATCGCGCGCCGCCAGGGCGATGGCTTCGAACCAGTCATGGTCGAAGGCGTGATCCGGGTCTTTGCCCACCGCGTAGGTGAGTTTGGTCAGGACGGCGTCGCGGAATGCGGCCACCTCTGCTTCGCGAACTAGTGGTTCTTGAGTCATCGATAGGACCTCGAGCGAGCGGGGAGTTGTCAGAGCCTAGACGGTCTGACCGACGGTAAGGGCTCTGGTTCGGCAGTTTTTACCGAGAGTGTGAGATCGACCGGCAATACTCTGGCGAATGCCTCAATGAATGCAGGGGCCGTGCCGAATTGTCGGACGATGTGCGCGCATGAAGAAAAAATCTGGCGAAAGGTTGTTCAAAAATCCACCAGTCCCGGTATGATCGCGCGCCCTGACGCACACGCCTGGTAAACACCGATGATGAAGCCCAACCTGATCGCCGCAGCCGAGATCGACCGTCTCGATACCTGGGCCAAATATTCGGCCCCGATGTGCGGCTCGTGCGTTTCCAGCTGCTGCACGCTGCCGGTCGAGGTCAAGATCAAGGATCTGGTGCGCATCGGTGTGGTCGACGAGTTCGAACTGGGCGACCCGCCGAAGAACATCGCCAAGCGTCTGCAAAAGGAAGGTCTGGTCGAGCGATTCAATCAGAAGTCGGGGATCTTCACGCTCCAGCGCATGAGCAACAACGATTGCTACTACCTGGATCGTAAGAGCCGCCTGTGCACCATTTATGACAAGCGCCCTGACACCTGCCGCAACCACCCGAAGATCGGCCCGCGCCCGGGTTACTGCGCGTACAAGCCGAAGGAAGTGGAGCGGGTGCAGAATTCGCGGTCGATCGAGAAGTTCTGATCTGCCCTGAGATGTTCGGCGGCTGATCGGCCGCCTTCGCTGGCAAGCCAGCTCCCACAAAGGTTACTGGTGATCAAGTAACTTGTGTTCCCCCCAAAACCCTGTGGGAGCTGGCTTGCCAGCGATGGGGCCCGCACAAACACCGAATAAATCCCGGACAAACAAAAACGCCCCCG
Source organism: Pseudomonas sp. GW456-12-10-14-LB2 (assembly GCF_002884345.1). Classification (NCBI taxonomy): domain Bacteria; kingdom Pseudomonadati; phylum Pseudomonadota; class Gammaproteobacteria; order Pseudomonadales; family Pseudomonadaceae; genus Pseudomonas; species Pseudomonas sp. GW456-12-10-14-LB2. The sequence goes on along the minus strand of NZ_POHV01000016.1, from coordinate 101,093 downwards.
GTCTCTCGACCGGGGGCGTTTTTTTAAGCCTGGGCTAAATTACGCCTTGGCTTTCTTGGCAGCGCGGGTACGCTCGCTTTCGTCCAGGATCTTCTTGCGAAGACGGATGGACTTAGGCGTAACTTCGCACAGCTCGTCTTCCTGGATGTATTCCAGAGCCTGTTCCAGGGTGAAGCGAACAGGTGGGACCAGAGCGATGGTTTCGTCTTTACCCGAAGCACGCATGTTGTCGAGCTTCTTGCCTTTGGTCGGGTTCACACCCAGGTCGTTGTCGCGGGAGTTCTGACCAACGATCTGACCGTTGTAGATCTCCTGGCCGTGTTCTACGAACAGCTTGCCACGAGCCTGCAGGGTTTCCAGGGAGTAGGTCAGTGCCTTGCCGGTTTCAACCGAAACCAGAACGCCGTTCTGACGGCCGGACATGTGGCCCGACTTCACTGGAGCGTAACGGTCGAAGATCGAGGTCAGGATGCCAGCACCGTTGGTCAGGGTCAGGAACTGGTTACGGAAACCGATCAGACCGCGAGCAGGGATGTTGTATTCCAGACGAACACGGCCTTTGCCATCCGGCACCATGTTGCTCAGGTCGCCTTTACGCAGACCCATTTCTTCCATGACCTTGCCCTGGGATTCTTCAGGGATGTCGATGGTTACGTTTTCGAACGGTTCCTGCTTCACGCCGTCAACTTCACGGATGATCACTTCAGGACGGCCCAGGGCCAGCTCGAAGCCTTCGCGACGCATGGTTTCGATCAGTACCGAGAGGTGCAGCTCACCACGGCCGGATACCTTGAACTTGTCAGCCGAGTCGCCTTCTTCAACGCGCAGTGCAACGTTGTACAGCAGCTCTTTGTCCAGACGATCCTTGATGTTACGGGAGGTCACGAACTTGCCTTCTTTACCGCAGAATGGCGAGTCGTTTACTTGGAAGGTCATGGAAACGGTTGGCTCGTCAACGGTCAGAGGCTTCATCGCCTCGACGTTGTTGATGTCGCACAGGGTGTCGGAGATGAACAGCTCGTCGAAACCGCTGATGCAGACGATGTCGCCAGCTGCAGCTTCTTCAACGTCAACGCGGTGCAGACCGTGGTGACCCATCAGCTTCAGGATACGACCGTTGCGGCGCTTGCCGTCGGCGCTGATAGCGACAACCGGAGTGTTCGGCTTGACGCGACCACGAGCGATACGGCCAACACCGATAACACCCAGGAAGCTGTTGTAGTCCAGAGCGGAGATCTGCATCTGGAACGGACCGTCACGGTCAACAGCCGGAGGCGGAACGTGGTCGACTACCGCCTGGTACAGCGCGGTCATGTCTTCGCCCATGGCGGTGTGGTCCAGACCGGCGATGCCGTTCAGGGCCGAAGCGTAAACAACCTGGAAGTCCAGTTGTTCTTCGGTAGCGCCCAGGTTGTCGAACAGATCGAAGATCTGGTCCAGAACCCAGTCAGGACGCGCGCCCGGACGGTCAACCTTGTTGATGACCACGATTGGACGCAGGCCGGCTTCGAAAGCCTTCTTGGTCACGAAACGGGTTTGCGGCATAGGGCCGTCTTGGGCGTCGACCAGCAGCAGCACGGAGTCAACCATGGACATTACGCGCTCGACTTCGCCGCCGAAGTCGGCGTGGCCCGGGGTGTCCACGATGTTGATGTGGTAGCCGTTCCAGTTGATGGCGGTGTTTTTCGCCAGAATGGTAATGCCGCGCTCTTTTTCCTGGTCGTTGGAGTCCATCACGCGCTCGTCGTTGAGCTCGTTGCGCTCCAGGGTGCCGGATTGACGCAGGAGTTTGTCTACCAGGGTGGTCTTACCATGGTCAACGTGGGCAATGATGGCGATGTTGCGTAGATTTTCGATCACTTGTGTATCTCGATCAGAGGATTCGGTTTGCTGACAAGTCTTGGCAGCGATTGACAGTAGTGTCCGGCATGGCCGTTACAGCTTGACGGCGGTGTCGGGGGGCCGGTGACGCAGGCCACAGGCAAACAGCCCCGGGCACTTAGCTCGGTCGATAAACGCGCACATTGGCATGCCCCTCACTGAGCAAATGGTGGGCATGCAGGCGACTCATCACGCCTTTGTCGCAATACAGCAGGTACTGGCGAGTAGGGTCCAGTTCCTTGAAACGAGCGTTCACTGCGTAGAACGGCATCGTCTGTACCTCTATGCCGGCGAGTTCCAGCGGGTCATCCTCGGCGGCATCCGGGTGACGGATGTCGATGACGATCTGACCGGCCAGCGCTTCGCTGACTTCTTCGATCTGCAAATCCTGGCCCAATTCGTCGATCACCCGATCGATCGGCACCAGTCTGGCGTTTGCGAGCGCACGCTCGAGCACCGCCATGTCGAATTCCTGCTCTTCGTGCTCGACCCGGCCACGCTTGGCGGCGGTCTTCGGGTTGACCGAGATGACGCCGCAGTATTCCGGCATGTGCCGGGCGAAATCACCGGTACCGATCTGGTCGGCCGTGTCGATGATGTCCTGCTTGTGGGCGACGATCAGCGGTCGCAGCACCAGCTTGTCGGTGACGCAATCGATGACCGACAGGTTCGGCAGCGTCTGGCTCGACACCTGGGAAATCGCTTCACCGGTGACCAGCGCATCGATGTGCAGGCGTTCGGCAATGTTCGACGCCGCGCGCAACATCATACGCTTCAATACGACGCCCATATGACTGTCGTCGACCTTGCCGAGAATTTCGCCCAAGACTTCTTCGAACGGAACACTGACAAATAGCACGCGTTGCGAGCTGCCGTACTTCTTCCAGATGAAATGCGCGACTTCCATTACGCCCAATTCGTGGGCACGACCGCCCAGGTTGAAGAAGCAGAAGTGCGTCATCAGACCCCGACGAAGGATCTGGTACGCGGCAACCGTCGAGTCAAAACCGCCGGACATCAATACCAGCGTCTGCTCCAGCGCACCGAGCGGGTAGCCGCCGATGCCATTGTGCTGGCTGTGGATCACGAACAACCGTTTGTCGCGAACTTCGATGCGGACTTCGATTTCCGGCTGTTTCAGGTCGATTCCGGCAGCGCCGCACTCACGGCGCAGCTTGCTGCCGACGTATTTTTCGACGTCCATCGAGCTGAACGCATGCTTGCCCGCACGCTTGCAGCGCACCGAAAAAATCTTCCCGGCCAGCGCATCGCCGTAGTGCTGCTTGCACTTCTCGGTGATGTCGTCGAAGTCACCCAGCGGGTACTCGTCGATCTGCAGAAAGTGCGCGATGCCCGGCATGCAGGTCAGGCGTTCGCCCATCTCTTTCAGGGCCTTGGGGTCGGTGACGCGGGTTTCCAGCTCGAGATTGTCCCACACACCGTTCACCACCACGGCCGGGTCCAGGTCGCGGAGCACGGTGCGGATGTTCTTGGCCAGCTGGCGGATGAATTTCGTCCGGACAGGTCGGCTTTTGATGGTGATCTCGGGGAAGACTTTTACGATTAGTTTCATGAAAACAGCGCGCGCAGGGCCAGCCGAAAAAGGGGGGCGCGGATTATAGCGGAAATTGCTCAAGGTTTAACCAGTTAATGTGCAGAAGGTTTTGCGCGCACCAAAACGGGTCATTTTTCGATTTGAGCGCTACATTAAAGGGCGAGATTTTCGCCTTTAAGGCGCTTTCGGCCTTTAGAAGCGTGAATTTGGGGCAAAAAACCCATGCTGGGGCACTGGCATGCAATTTGCTCCCTTGTGAGGCAGGTTGCCTTGGCAGAGTATTCGCGCCGGCATCACCACTATTAAGGGCATCCACTACCCGCCCTAATTCACCCGGAGGACACTATGTCGAAGTCGGTTCAACTCATCAAAGATCATGACGTCAAGTGGATTGATCTGCGCTTCACGGACACCAAAGGCACTCAGCACCACGTGACCATGCCGGCTCGCGATGCGCTGGAAGACGACTTCTTCGAAGTTGGCAAGATGTTCGACGGTTCCTCCATCGCTGGCTGGAAAGGCATCGAAGCCTCCGACATGATCCTGCTGCCGGACGACGAAACCGCCGTTCTGGACCCGTTCACCGAAGAGCCAACCCTGATCCTGGTCTGCGACATCATCGAACCTTCGACCATGCAAGGTTACGATCGCGACCCGCGCGCCATCGCCCGCCGCGCCGAGGAATACCTGAAGACCACCGGTATCGGTGACACCGTATTCGCCGGTCCAGAGCCTGAGTTCTTCATCTTCGACGAAGTGAAGTTCAAGTCCGACATCTCCGGCTCGATGTTCAAGATCTACTCCGAGCAAGGCTCGTGGATGTCCGACCAGGACGTGGAAGGCGGCAACAAAGGCCACCGTCCAGGCGTGAAAGGTGGCTACTTCCCGGTTCCGCCGTTCGACCACGACCACGAAATCCGTACCTCCATGTGCAACGCACTGGAAGAAATGGGCCTGACCGTTGAAGTTCACCACCACGAAGTGGCAACTGCCGGCCAGAACGAAATCGGCGTCAAGTTCAACACCCTGGTGAAGAAAGCCGACGAAACCCAGACCCTGAAATACGTTGTACACAACGTTGCCGACGCCTACGGCCGCACCGCGACCTTCATGCCGAAGCCGCTGTACGGCGACAACGGTTCGGGCATGCACGTTCACATGTCCATCTCCAAAGATGGCAAGAACACCTTCGCGGGTGAAGGTTATGCCGGCCTGTCCGACACCGCCCTGTACTTCATCGGCGGCATCATCAAGCACGGTAAGGCCCTGAACGGCTTCACCAACCCGGCCACCAACTCCTACAAGCGTCTGGTGCCAGGCTTCGAAGCCCCGGTAATGCTGGCCTACTCGGCTCGCAACCGTTCCGCCTCGATCCGTATTCCTTACGTCAACAGCCCTAAAGGCCGTCGTATCGAAGCCCGTTTCCCGGATCCGGCTGCCAACCCGTACCTGGCTTTCGCAGCACTGCTGATGGCCGGTCTGGACGGTATCCAGAACAAGATCCACCCAGGCGATGCTGCCGACAAGAACCTGTACGACCTGCCGCCTGAAGAGGCGAAAGAGATCCCGCAAGTTTGCGGCAGCCTGAAAGAAGCCCTGGAAGAGCTGGACAAGGGCCGCGCGTTCCTGACCAAGGGCGGCGTGTTCTCCGACGACTTCATCGACGCTTACATCGCGCTGAAATCCGAAGAAGAAATCAAGGTCCGCACCTTCGTGCACCCACTGGAATATGAGCTGTACTACAGCTGCTGATCCGGTAGCGCCGCGCTACGCGGCGTGACAAAAAGAGGCCTCCTTCGGGAGGCCTTTTTTGTGCCCGCTCATCCGTGGATAATCCGCCGCTTTCGCGCCATGACCGGCGCCTTGACGAAGGGATTCGCATGAAGTGGTTACGGGCTATCGCCCTGATGGCCGGCCTCACCTGCTCGACAGTCGGCGCAGCCGAGTTCTATGAAAACAAGCCGCTGGCTCACCCGCTGATCCAGGGCTTGCAGGAGAGCTCGATGACTCTGGCGTTCATCAAGGAAACGAACGGCGTCAAAGGCTATTACTGCCGTTGCGACACGCCGGGCGAACGTCCGCAATTGCTTGATGACTTCGGCCAGGCGAGCATCGAGTCGGTTTTTCTCATGTCGCTCGACAGTGAAGATCCGACCCGCTTCGTGCTTTTTCGGCAAAACGACCGCTACAAAATCTACGCCTACAAATACAACGCCAACGACCACCTCTACAGCCGCGTCACGCGATTGCAGCTGGCGCTGGACCGCATCGCCGAAGGTCGCAAACACCTCGACGCCCTGACCATCAAGAAGGCTCTGAGCCAAATCACCCCGCTCAACTACAGCCTCTTCCTTGAAGCGTCCGGCATACCGGAATTCGACCAGCTCGATTTCAGCCAAGGAAAACTGGTGAGCTTTTACGGCCAGTACTACGACCCACTGAGCGACCCGACGCCAGATGACGAACCTTACTTCTTCAAGAAGACCTATCAGGAAAAAAACGGCCGGTTCCTTACCGTTACTTTCTGGCGATGGCTCGACGAGACGCTCGCCGAGGGCAAGCGCACGCTCTACAACTATCGGGTGAGGCGTATTGCCTGGGAAACCGAACCGGCTAAATTCACCGGCAGCGAAGACGGCCAATCGGTGTCTTATGATTCCGGCTCGCTCTCGGCCCAAGGTGCCTACAAGCAGGGTGTGCGGATCGGCCCGTGGTCTTCTTCCAAAGACGAGAAATATTCGGAGTCCGGCAATTTCGTAGAGGGCAAACGAGAGGGCCAGTGGACGCTGTACCAGGATGGGCAAACGTTGGAGGGCGAATTCCACAATGATTTGCGCGAGGGTCGTTGGCAGCTTCTCAACCACGACGACATGGAATGGGTCGCCACCGGATTCCAGACCTATGCCCACGGCCAACTCAACGGCCTCAGCGAATTGACTGTCCGTGGCACTACCGAGCGCGGTGAATATCGCGATGACAAACGCCAAGGCCTCTGGGTGACCAGGCTCGACAATGGCCACATCCTCAACGTCAACTTTGTTGACGACGTAAAGGAAGGCGAGTTGCGCGAAGTCGACACCAAGGGTGCGCCGGTCCTGATCGAGCACTACAAGGCAGGCGTTCTGTCCGGCGCCCGCGAGAATGCCGTTACGCCTGGCGCCGCACAATAAATCCTGAACGGTTTGTGTGAGCGGATATTGTCCCGATTGGGCTTACCGCCGCCCCTGGCCTATGCTGCAAGCCAATCTCATTGTTGATCGGTCGAATCCATGGGTCGTGGGTTTTTATTCCTGCTGCTGATCGCCCTGCCCGCCGCCGCGCAGATCTACAAGTACACCGACGCCAGCGGCAACACGGTGTACAGCGATCACGCGCCGGACGGCGTGCAGGCGCAGCCGGTGGAGTTGCCGCCGCTCAACAGCGTCCAGCCGCAGGCACCGAGTGCGCCCTCTTCAGACACGCCCAGTCGCGAGCCTGCGCGCAATGCCTATGAAGTGCTCGAGCTGACCGGCCTGCCTACCGAAGAAGCCCTGCGCGCCAACAACGGCAGGTTCACGGTCAGCGTACTGATCAAGCCGCGCCTGCAACCGCCGCATCAATTGCGTCTGCTGCTGGACGACGCGCCTTATGGCCAGCCGAGCAACGTGCCGATCCTGCAACTGGTAAACGTTGACCGGGGCGAGCATCGGCTGGCGGTGCAGGTGATCAATGGCGAGGCGATCATTCAGCAGAGTCCTGCGGTGGTGTTCACCGTGCAGCGGGTGCACAAGCCATGACGCGGGGATTGATTGCCCTGTGCCTGTTTCTGATGGCGTTTGGCGCATCGGCCGAGGTGTTCACTTACATCGACGCCCAGGGCAATCGTGTCTATACGGACCAACCGCACGGCAACGCCAAGCGTGTGCCGCTGGCCACCAGCAATCGCATGGCCTCGAATCCGACCGCCGCTGCACCGGTCACACCGTCGAAGCAATCAGCAGAGCCGTCACTGTTCCACTACGACATGCTGCGCGTGCTGATCCCCGAGCCGGACGCAACCATTCGCAGCAGCGCCGGTGAGCTGATCGTCAGCGTCACCAGCGAACCGGGCCTGCAAAGAGGTCACCTGTATCGCCTGCTGCTGGATGGCCAGGCCGTCGGCGAACCCGGCCTGAGTCCGGTGTTCCCGCTGAGCAATATCGATCGCGGCAGCCACAACCTGTCGGTGGAGATCCTCGATGCCCAGGGCCGAACCGTGGAGAAAACCGCCAACCAGCCATTCCACATGCAGCGCATTTCCCTGGCACAGAAACGTCAGGTCAAACCCTGCGTCAGCGCCGACTACGGCGTGCGCCCGGAATGCCCATTGAAAGACAAACCCGCCGAACCGAAAAATCCTTTCCTGCGTTTCTTCTGACGTCGTTCAGCTTTGCGCACTATATTGGTGCAATACGCTGCACCGTACTCACATTCCAACCCATTTTGGTTCGAAAGTACCCGCCAGAGCGGTTCGACTGCCACGCAAACGAGCGTCAAACGCCCGTTTCAGGGGTTGAACGCTTCTTTTCGGAGCCTTGGTTTGGTTTTTGCATTTTCCTCGCATCAGCGCTGTATCCCTGCGCGCGCCATGCTCCAAAAGAGGTCCTCATGACCATCAGTGACGCACTGCATCGCTTGCTACTCGACAACCTGACCACCGCCACCATCCTGCTCGACAGCGAATTGCGCCTCGAGTACATGAACCCGGCGGCGGAGATGTTGCTGGCCATCAGCGGCCAGCGCAGCCATGGGCAGTTCATCAGCGAGCTGTTCACCGAGTCCACCGAGGCGCTCAATTCGTTGCGCCAGGCGGTGGAGCAGGCGCACCCGTTCACCAAGCGCGAAGCGATGCTCACTGCCCTCACCGGCCAGACCCTGACCGTGGATTACGCGGTGACGCCAATCCTCAGCAACGGCGCGACCCTGCTGCTGCTGGAAGTCCATCCCCGTGACCGCCTTTTGCGGATCACCAAGGAAGAGGCCCAGCTGTCGAAGCAGGAAACCAGCAAGATGCTGGTACGAGGCCTGGCCCACGAGATCAAGAACCCGCTCGGCGGCATCCGCGGTGCCGCGCAACTGCTGGCCCGGGAACTGCCGGAAGACAGCCTGCGCGACTACACCAACGTGATCATCGAAGAGGCCGACCGCCTGCGCAATCTGGTCGACCGCATGCTCGGCTCGAACAAACTGCCGTCGCTGGCCCTGTGCAATGTCCACGAAGTGCTGGAGCGCGTCTGCCAATTGGTCGAAGCCGAAAGCCAGGGCTGCATCACGCTGGTGCGCGATTACGACCCGAGCATCCCCGACGTCCTGATCGACCGCGAACAAATGATTCAGGCGGTGCTGAATATCGTCCGCAACGCGATGCAGGCCATCAGCAGCCAGAACGAGCTGCGCCTGGGCCGCATCAGCTTGCGCACCCGCGCCATGCGCCAGTTCACCATCGGCCACGTCCGCCATCGTCTGGTGACCAAGATCGAGATCATCGACAACGGCCCGGGCATTCCGGCGGAACTCCAGGAAACCATCTTCTTTCCCATGGTCAGCGGCCGTCCGGACGGTACCGGGCTGGGCCTGGCCATCACCCAGAACATCATCAGCCAGCACCAGGGCCTGATCGAGTGTGACAGCCATCCAGGCCACACCACGTTCTCGATCTTTCTGCCACTGGAACAAGGAGCCACATCGACATGAGCCGTAGTGAAACCGTGTGGATCGTCGATGACGACCGTTCTATCCGTTGGGTTCTGGAAAAAGCCCTGCAACAGGAAGGCATGACCACCCAGAGCTTCGACAGCGCCGATGGTGTGATGAGCCGCCTCGCGCGCCAGCAGCCGGACGTGATCATCTCCGACATCCGCATGCCCGGCGCCAGCGGCCTGGACCTGCTGGCGCGGATCCGCGAGCAGCACCCGCGGCTGCCGGTGATCATCATGACCGCTCACTCCGATCTGGATAGCGCTGTCGCCTCCTATCAAGGCGGCGCGTTCGAGTATCTGCCCAAGCCGTTCGACGTTGACGAAGCCGTGTCGCTGGTCAAGCGCGCCAATCAGCACGCCCAGGAACAACAAGGCCTGGAAGTCGCACCGACCCTGACCCGGACCCCGGAAATCATCGGCGAAGCGCCGGCGATGCAGGAAGTGTTTCGCGCCATCGGGCGCTTGAGCCACTCCAACATCACCGTGCTGATCAACGGCGAATCCGGCACCGGTAAAGAACTGGTGGCCCACGCCCTGCACCGCCACAGCCCGCGCGCGGCCTCGCCGTTCATCGCGCTGAACATGGCGGCGATCCCGAAAGACCTGATGGAATCCGAGCTGTTCGGCCACGAGAAAGGCGCCTTCACCGGCGCGGCCAACCTGCGTCGCGGCCGTTTCGAACAAGCCGACGGCGGCACGCTGTTCCTCGATGAGATCGGGGACATGCCGGCGGACACCCAGACCCGACTGCTGCGGGTGCTGGCCGATGGCGAGTTCTATCGTGTTGGCGGGCATGTGCCGGTCAAGGTCGATGTGCGGATCATCGCCGCGACGCACCAGAATCTGGAAACCCTGGTTCACGCCGGGAAATTCCGTGAGGACTTGTTCCATCGCCTCAACGTGATCCGCATCCATATTCCGCGCCTGTCGGACCGTCGCGAAGACATCCCGACCCTGGCCAAGCACTTCCTCAGCCGCGCTGCGCAAGAACTGGCGGTGGAGCCGAAGCTGCTGAAAAGCGAGACCGAGGAATACCTGAAGAACCTGCCGTGGCCAGGCAACGTGCGCCAGCTGGAAAACACCTGCCGCTGGATCACCGTGATGGCGTCCGGGCGCGAGGTGCACATCAGCGATCTGCCGCCGGAACTGCTGAGCCTGCCGCAGGACTCGGCGCCAGTCACCAACTGGGAACAGGCGCTGCGTCAGTGGGCCGATCAGGCCCTGGCGCGCGGTCAGTCGAGCCTGCTCGACAGCGCGGTACCGGCGTTCGAGCGGATCATGATCGAGACAGCACTGAAGCACACTGCCGGGCGTCGTCGTGACGCTGCGGTGCTGCTGGGCTGGGGCCGCAACACCTTGACCCGCAAGATCAAGGAACTCGGCATGAAAGTCGATGGCGGGGATGACGATGAGGGCGATGAAGGCTGAGATTCAGCGCCAGCCTGCACCGCCGCAAGGCACCGTGACCCTTAATCGGGCACAGCCACTGGCTCAGGCTTGCACTGTAAACCGCTGAAAATCCCATCCTGTGAAAAGACGAAGGCCCCGTATTACGGGGCCTTCGTCGTTGTGCCGGGCTTTTTTTGCTTCAAAACGCGAAAACCTGGCACGCCCCCTGCAATAACTCCTACAGGTGATTCGATTCACCCACCCTTTCGGGGGCCTTGGTACAGGCAGGCCGGGGATTCCCCTCTTTACACAGGACTCGATGAGTCCACCCTTTTGGGGCCCTTGATACAGGCAGGTCAGGGGTTCCTTCTTTACACCGGCTCAGAACGCGATGCGATGAGCCCGCCCGTTTCGGGAACCTTGGTACAGGCAGGCCGGGGATTCCCTCTTTTATTGCTCCCGGAGATGGATCTCCAGCCGCCAGCGGTCATCGACCGCCTGGCCGGCCCAGTCGCCCTGCAGCGGCCGCGCCGCCACCAGCGTCAGCAACAACCCCCCGTCACTCAACCGCGTCCGCCAGTTCACGTCCTTGCCGTTGAACTTGAGCTGACCTTTCTGCGCCTTGCCTTCGGCCTCGAACAGCAACGCGAGGCTGCCATCGACGATCTCGCCGTGCAGCTTCGGCTCGTTGTTGAACCAGACCGCCAGACCGCCATCGATCACCTCGACCTGCTGCAAGACGGTTGGATCTGGAGTGGTCAAACGGCCGATCATCATCCCGACCATCACACCGACGATCGCCAGCGATGCCATCACCCGCGGGAATAGTTTCGAACGCGGATCCGCTTGCGGCGTAGAATGCGCGTCATCTTTACCTTCGGAGCCGTGCATGTTTCACGTCATCCTTTTTCAACCGGAAATTCCGCCGAACACCGGCAACGTTATCAGGCTGTGCGCCAACAGCGGCTGCCACCTGCATTTGATCGAACCGCTGGGCTTCGAGATGGACGACAAGCGCCTGCGCCGCGCCGGTCTCGACTACCACGAGTATGCCACTTTGCAGCGCCATGCCGACCTCGCCAGCTGCCTGGAAAGCCTCGGTCATCCACGGCTGTTCGCCTTCACCACCAAGGGTTCGCGGCCGTTTCACGATGCCGCGTTCGTCCCGGGCGATGCGTTCATCTTCGGCCCGGAAAGCCGTGGCCTGCCGCCGGAAGTGCTCGACGCCCTGCCCGGCGAACAGCGCCTGCGCCTGCCGATGCGCGAAGGCTGCCGCAGCCTGAACCTGTCCAACACCGTAGCAGTGGCCGTGTACGAAGCGTGGCGGCAGAACGACTTCAAGTAATGCCACTCGATCGCCCAAGAAAAAAGCGCCTGTAACGGCGCTTTTTTTCGTTGTTGCATCGACCGCTTACTGAACGGTCGGGGTCTCGCCGGATTCCTGCATGCGCTGCAGCTCTTGCGCGTACAGGGCGTCGAAGTTCACCGGGGCCAGCATCAGGGCCGGGAACGAACCGCGGGTCACCAGGCTGTCCAGGGTTTCGCGAGCGTACGGGAACAGGATGTTCGGGCAGAACGCACCCAGGGTGTGGCTCATCGAACCCGCGTCCAGGTTCTTGATCAGGAAGATGCCAGCCTGCTGCACTTCAGCGATGAAGGCCACTTCTTCACCGTTTTTCACGGTGACGGACAGGGTCAGCACGACTTCGTAGAAATCACCTTCCAGGGCTTTCTGGCGGGTGTTCAGATCCAGAGCGACCGCCGGATCCCACTGCTGGCGGAAGATCGCCGGGCTTTTCGGGGCTTCGAAGGACAGGTCGCGTACGTAGATGCGCTGCAAGGAGAATTGCGGTGCGGTTTCTTCTTCGCTGGCTGCAGTGTTCTGTTGGTCAGTCATCTCAGATCCTTTCTGATCTTGGGTCTTTTAGGGTTCTTTACGTTTGCAGCAGGTCAGGCCTTTAGCAGCGCGTCGAGCTTGCCGGCACGCTCCAGGGCATACAAATCATCACATCCGCCGACGTGGGTGTCGCCGATCCAGATCTGCGGCACGGACGTGCGTCCGGCCTTCTGGGCCATGGCGGCGCGCACCTGCGGCTTGCCATCGACCTTGATCTCTTCGAAGGCCACGCCTTTGTTCGCGAGCAGGTACTTGGCGCGCGAGCAGTAAGGGCAGTAATCGCTGGAGTAGACGATGACGTCGCTCATGTCACTTCACCAACGGCAGGTTGTCGCCTTTCCAGCTGGAAATACCGCCGGACAGCTTGGCGGCGGTGAAGCCGGCCTTCATCAGTTCGCGGGCGTGGGTGCCGGCGGTCTGGCCCAGGGCGTCGACCAGAATGATGGTCTTGGCCTTGTGTTTTTCCAGCTCGCCGATGCGGGCAGCCAGTTTGTCCTGGGGAATGTTCACCGCGCCAACGATGTGACCGGCGGCGTAGTCCTTGCTCGGACGGATGTCCACCACCACGCCGGCTTCCTTGTTGACCAGTGCGGTCAGCTCGCCAGTGCTCAGGCTTTTACCGCCGCCTTGCACCGTATGCGCCAGCAGCAAAGCCAGCAGTACGACGAAGATACCGACAAGAATGTAGTGGTTAGTGGCAAATTCAATCAGGTGAGCAACCATCGAAGGAGGTTCCAGGGCGTTAAAATGTCGGCCAGTATACACAGCCACTATGGTCGGCCAAACCCCGTCCGGCGGTGACGCCGCCGGAACTTCGCTTTAAACTCCAACTCCCTTTTCCATCGCCCTCTTCTTATTAGCCACGAGTGGATTCCATGACTACCACGCCTAAACCTTTGGTCCTGATGATTCTCGACGGCTTCGGTCACAGCGACAGCCCCGAATCCAACGCCGTCTATGCGGCCAAAAAGCCTGTGCTGGATCGCCTGTGGGCCACCGTGCCGAACGGCTTGATCTCGGGCAGCGGCATGGACGTCGGTCTGCCGGACGGCCAGATGGGCAACTCCGAAGTCGGCCACATGAACCTGGGCGCCGGGCGCGTGGTGTATCAGGACTTCACGCGTGTGACCAAAGCGATCCGCGACGGTGAGTTCTTCGAGAACCCGACCATCTGCGCCGCCGTGGACAAGGCCGTGGCCGCCGGCAAGGCCGTGCATTTCATGGGCCTGCTCTCGGATGGCGGCGTTCACAGCCATCAGGATCACCTGATCGCGATGGCCGAACTGGCCTTCAAGCGCGGCGCCGAAAAAATCTACCTGCACGCCTTCCTCGATGGCCGTGACACCCCGCCGAAAAGCGCCGCTTCGTCGATCGAACTGCTCGACGCGACCTTCCAGGCGCTCGGCAAGGGCCGCATCGCCAGCCTGATCGGCCGCTACTACGCCATGGATCGCGACAACCGTTGGGATCGCGTGTCCCAGGCCTACAACCTGATCGTTGATGGCCACGGCGAATTTAACGCCGCCACTGCCCAGGAAGGTCTGGAAGCCGCTTACGCCCGTGGCGAGAGCGACGAATTCGTCAAAGCCACCAGCATCGGTGAGCCGGTGAAGGTCGAAGACGGCGACGCCGTGGTGTTCATGAACTTCCGCGCCGACCGCGCCCGCGAGCTGAGCCGCGTGTTTGTCGAAGACGGTTTCAAGGAATTCGAGCGCGCGCGCCAGCCGCAAGTGCAATACGTGGGCCTGACCCAATATGCCGCCAGCATCCCGGCCCCCGCCGCCTTTGCCCCGGGCAGCCTGGAAAACGTGCTCGGCGACTACCTGGCGAAAAACGGCAAGACCCAGCTGCGCATCGCCGAAACCGAGAAATACGCCCACGTGACCTTCTTCTTCTCCGGCGGTCGTGAAGAGCCGTTCCCGGGCGAAGAGCGCATCCTGATCCCGTCGCCGAAAGTCGCCACCTATGACTTGCAGCCGGAAATGAGCGCGCCGGAAGTCACCGACCGCATCGTCGAGGCCATCGAGAACCAGCGCTACGACGTGATCGTGGTCAACTACGCCAACGGCGACATGGTCGGCCATAGCGGCGTGTTCGAAGCCGCGGTGAAAGCCGTGGAGTGCCTGGACACCTGCGTGGGTCGCATCGTCGAAGCACTGGAAAAAGTCGGCGGCGAAGCGCTGATCACCGCCGACCACGGCAACGTCGAGCAGATGGCCGACGAATCCACCGGGCAAGCGCACACCGCGCACACCACCGAGCCGGTGCCGTTCATCTATGTCGGCAAGCGTGACCTGAAAGTCCGCGAAGGCGGCGTGCTGGCGGACGTGGCGCCGACCATGCTGAAACTGCTGGGTCTGGAAAAACCGGCGGAAATGACTGGCACTTCGATTCTGGTCTGATATCAAAAACGCCCTGTAATCAGCCTGAAACGGCTTTTTATGACGAACGCCTCAAAGCAGTTGGCTTTGAGGCGTTTTTTTTGCCGCGTCGGGCGGGCATACTAGGCCGTCCCTTACCCTGGTGCCGCCCGCCTCTATGCTTCGCGTCCTGATCGCCCTCGCTCTGACATGCCTGCTCCAACCGGCCTTCGCGGATGAGCGCGCGCAAACCCAACAGCAACTGGACGCCACGCGCCAGGACATCGCCGAGCTGAAAAAACTGCTGGGCAAGCTCCAGGAAGAAAAATCCGGCGTGCAAAAGGAGCTCAAGGGCACCGAAACCGAGATGGGCAAGCTCGAGAAACAGGTCGAAGCCCTGCAGAAAGAGCTGAAGAAGAGCGAGTCCGAGCTGCAGCGGCTCGATGCGGAGAAAAAAAAACTCCAGAGCGCGCGCACTGAACAGCAGCGACTGATCGCCATCCAGGCCCGCGCCGCCTACCAGAACGGTCGCCAGGAATACCTCAAGCTGCTGCTCAACCAGCAGAATCCCGAGAAATTCGCCCGCACCCTCACCTATTACGACTACCTGAGCCAGGCTCGCCTGGAGCAGCTTAAAAGCTTCAACGAAACCCTGCGCCAACTGGCCAACGTCGAAAAAGACATCGGCGTGCAGCAGGCGCAGTTGCTGGCGCAGCAAAGCGATCTCGACACTCAGCGCGAAGCCCTCGACAAGGTCCGCAAGGAGCGCCAGCAGGCCCTTGCCAAACTCAATGACGACGTGAAAGCCCGGGACCAGAAACTGGCCGCCCGCGAGCAGGATCAGGCAGACCTGTCTAAAGTCCTTAAAACCATTGAAGAAACCCTGGCCCGCCAGGCTCGTGAGGCAGAAGAAGCGCGGCAGAAAGCGCTCATCGCCCAGCAGGAAGCCGAAAAAAAGCGCTTGCGTGAGGCCCAGGCCCGCGCCGATGCGGACTCGGACACCAGCGACGCCCCGCGAAAACAAGCCAGACCCACACCTGGCGCGCTGGTTTCCAGCAGCGGCGAGACCTTCGGTGGCCCTTTTGCGTCAAGTCGGGGAAAACTTCCATGGCCGGTTGATGGTCGACTGCTGGCACGCTTCGGTGAAACCCGTGGCGACGATGCCCGCACCAAGTGGGACGGCGTGATGATCAGCGCCTCCGCCGGCAGCCAGGTGCATGCCGTACACGGCGGGCGCGTGGTGTTTGCCGACTGGCTGCGCGGTGCCGGGCTGCTGGTGATCCTTGATCACGGCAACGGTTTTCTGAGTCTTTACGGTCACAACCAGACGCTGCTCAAGTCGGCGGGTGACGTGGTAAAAGCCGGTGAGTCCATTTCCACTGTGGGTAATAGTGGCGGTCAGGACACACCAGCGCTGTATTTCGCAATTCGTCAGCAGGGTCACCCGAGTGATCCGGCGCAATGGTGCCGCGCGCAAGGATAAGCGCGCCGCCTAATTCAGGAGTTCGTTCGACATGCTGCATTTGTCCCGCCTTACCTCGCTGGCTCTGACGATCGCCCTGGTGATCGGCGCGCCTCTGGCGTTTGCCGCTCAACCGGCCCCGGCTGTCGCTCCGGCAGGCACTGCCGCCACCAGCAAGGCGCCGTTGCCGCTGGAAGAGCTGCGCACCTTTGCCGAGGTCATGGACCGGATCAAGGCCGCCTATGTCGAGCCGGTGGACGACAAGACCCTGCTGGAAAACGCGATCAAGGGCATGCTCAGCAACCTCGATCCGCACTCCGCCTACCTCGGCCCTGAAGACTTTGCCGAGTTGCAGGAAAGCACCAGCGGCGAGTTCGGCGGCCTGGGCATCGAAGTCGGCGCCGAAGACGGCTTCATCAAGGTCGTGTCGCCGATCGACGATACGCCAGCATCGAAGGCCGGCATCCAGGCCGGCGACTTCATCGTCAAGATCAACGGCGCGCCGACCCGCGGCCAGACCATGACCGAAGCCGTGGACAAGATGCGCGGCAAGATCGGCCAGAAGATCACCCTGACCCTGGTCCGCGACGGCGGTACGCCGTTCGATGTAACCCTGGCTCGCGCCGTGATCCAGGTGAAGAGCGTCAAGGCGCAACTGCTGGAATCGGGCTACGGCCTGATCCGCATCACCCAGTTCCAGGTCAAGACCGGCGAAGAGGTCTCCAAAGCCCTGGCCAAGCTGCGCAAGGACAACGGCAAGAAGCTCAACGGCATCATCCTTGACCTGCGCAACAACCCGGGCGGCGTGTTGCAGGCAGCGGTCGAAGTGGTCGACCACTTCATCACCAAAGGCCTGATCGTCTACACCAAGGGCCGGATCGCCAATTCCGAACTGCGCTTCTCCGCCACCGGCAAGGACGAAAGCGAAGCGGTGCCGATGGTCGTGCTGATCAACGGTGGCAGTGCCTCGGCCTCGGAAATCGTCGCCGGCGCCCTGCAGGACCAGAAACGCGCCGTGGTCATGGGCACCACCAGTTTCGGCAAGGGCTCGGTGCAGACCGTGCTGCCGCTGAACAACGACCGCGCACTGAAGATCACCACCGCTTTGTACTTCACGCCGAACGGCCGCTCGATCCAGGCCCAGGGCATTGTTCCGGACATCGAAGTACGCAAGGCCAAGATCACGAACGAAGCGGACGGCGACTACTTCAAGGAAGCCGACCTGCAAGGTCACCTGGGCAACGGCAACGGCGGCGCGGACAAACCGACCGGTTCCGGCGGCAAGGCCAAGGCGATGCCACAGGATGACGATTACCAGCTGGCCCAGGCCCTGAGCCTGCTCAAAGGCCTGAGCATCACGTCCGGCCGTTGAGGATGTCTTTGCGTTTCGTCTTTGTCCTGCTGTGCTGTCTGGCGGTTGCTGCTCACGCAGAACCTGCCAGACCAACACCTCAAAAAGCCTACCTGACGCTGATCATCGACGACCTGGGGCAGAACCTGCCCCGGGATCGCCGCGTGCTGGCCCTCCCCGGGCCGGTGACTACAGCGATCATGCCCGACACCCCGCACGCCACCGAATTCGCCCGCGAAGCCCATCGCGCCGGCAAGGTCGTGATCCTGCACATGCCGATGGACCCCGCCACAGGCCCGTTCGCCTGGCATCCCGAACTGCCCATTGAAGAACTCGAGAAACGGCTGAACGCCGCGTTCAAAATGGTCCCCTACACCGCCGGCATCAACAACCACATGGGCAGCCGCATGACTGCGCAGCCGGTGGCGATGGCGTGGTTGATGGACGAGTTGCAGCGGCGCCACAAGTTCTTCGTCGACAGCCGCACCAGCGCCCAGACCGTCGCTGCGCAACAGGCACAGAAGATTGATCTGGCGAGTGTTTCGCGGGATGTGTTTCTCGATGACGAGCGCACAGAAGCGGCGATCCTGACTCAATTGCAGACAGCGATCAGTCTGGCGCACAAACAGGGTTCGGCCGTGATGATCGGCCACCCTTATCCGCAGACACTGGCGGTGCTGGAGCGCGAACTACCCAAATTGAAGGCTCAGGGCATCGAGTGGATCGACATCAAGCAGATGATCAGTGTGCGCAGCAATCGCGCTACAGCCGCTCACGGCCACAACGGCATTTACCGGTAGCACCCCGCCATACCCGATAAATAGTTACCGCCCGTCCCCTTGGCCAATTCCGGATATTGAGACCTGCAACAGGTCGCGACCACGAGTCGCCTTTCACTATCAGGAATGACCATGAACAGCGAAAACAGTGAAACCACGGCCGACAGGCCAATGGAGTCGATCCAGGTCGATAACCTGCTGATCAACTTCACCACCGAATTCCAGCGGATCTGGAACTGCAATGGCTCGGGCTCGACACCCTGCGCGCTCTGGCGTCCGGTGCCATCCCCCGACTCGCTGCCTGGCTTTTACCCCCTCGGGGACGTCGCCATCTCCGGCAACGGCAATATCAATGGCAGCAAGATCGTGGCCGTTGTCCGCGAAGGCCCAGCCGCAAACGGCGAAACCGCGCAAACAAATGCACTCAGTCCACCGGATGATTTCGAAGAAATCTGGAGCGATGCAACCTCGACGCCGGCGGGGGGGACGCTATGGCGGCCGATCGCGCCTGAGGGGTATGTGGCACTGGGAACGGTGTGCTCCATCAACCACGAAAAGCCTTTACTGAGCTCGGTACGTTGCGTGCGCGAAGATCTGGTAATTGAGGCCAGTGTCGCCGAGTTGATCTGGAATGATCGGGGAGATCGTTCCCGCCAGTATTTCAGCGCCTGGAGCATCGCGCCTCCGGTTGCCGATGCAGGTGCGATCAACTTCACGGCAGGCACGTTCATCGCTTCCGGCAACCCTGACAGCCCCGAGAATGAAGCCGAAGCCTATTCATTGCGAATGCAGATTGCGGTACAGAGCAATCCAGCGCCTGAACTCCCGGAACTGTCAGGATTCGAAGCGCCGGAACCGCTCGAACCCTCGCAACCGACCCACACTGCCAGGCTGCCCTGGTTTGCAGTGGAAGACCACGGTCAGCCATCACTGAAGAGATTCCGCCAATCGCCCTACTATTACCTGCAAAGGACTGACCGGTATGTGCTCATCGGCTCCAGCCATAACACGACTGACAAGAGCAGCCTGTTTCACTGGACGTTGCCTCGTGTTCTGAGCCGCCGCGATCTGCGGCTTTTCAACCGCATCAGTGCAATACAGATTCCGGGGGTTTGGCCAGCGAGCGACTCAACGGTTGAACGGTCGATAAGGTTCTCGGCAAGGCTGGGCGAAGCCTTCACCCACACCGAAACCTCGAGCATCGGATGGACCACGCCGGACATCGTGGCGGTCGCCGCCAACGTGACGAAACACAAGATGATGGCGCTGTATCAACTGCAGAGTAACTACGATCTCTGGCGGGACAACCGAACGGAAACCGCCATCAACTTCAGGTACTCCGACAGAAACAGCCTGCACTGGCTCGAATACCCGCCAGAAGTCGCGAGTGACGCCATGGTGCCACTCCCGTCAGTGCCGGAACAGCCGGAATCTCCCGAGTTACCAGAGTCGCCAGAAACTACAGATACCGCCCCATGATCTCGTCGACCACGCCGTCCTTGCGCATCTGTTCGAGCGCCGCCTGAAGCTTGGCAACGGCTTCGTCCGGCACGTCCTTGTTCAGCGCCAGATACAGTTCGGCGCTGTTGAAACGCAGTACGGTTTTCAGGCCGGTCACGCCATCCTGCCGCGCCAGATAACGCCCGGCAGGATCGCCGGTGGCCCAGAGGTCGATCTGGCCGCTGACGAGTTTTTTCGCGTTGTCCTGATCACGCAGCACCACCACCGGCTTCAAACCCTGCTTGGTCAGAGTCTCGGCAATCGCATCGCCCTTGTAGGCGCCGATCTTGTACTTGCGCGCGTCATTGAGTGTTTCGAGGGTGATCTTGCTGTCGGCCCTGGCCAGCATGACCCAGTCGTCCGGGCCGATCGGGCCGACCCACTTGAAGAGCTTTTCGCGATCCGGCAGGCGTGCCATGACGAACGCACCGTAGCCGGGATTCTCCAGCGCCAGCTTGTAGACCCGCTCCCATGGGAAACGCAGGGTCAGGCTGTAAGTGATGCCGGCACGCTTGAACATCTCGCGCACGATGTCCGTGGCGATGCCGTTGATGTTTTCATCCTGAGCGAAATTCTTGCCGTTCTTCGCCATGTTGTACGGCGGGAAGTTTTCGGTGAGGAGCACCAGATCGGTGTCGGGACTTTCCTCGGCGTGGCCGGTGTTGATCAACAACACGGAGGCACTGGCGAGGGCGAGGAGCAGGCGTTTGATCATGTCGGGCTACCGAAATCCATGGCGTGCCCAAGAGTGCCTTGGGTACGCCATGCTGTCCACTGGCCTGTATGGATGTTTAACGCATTACGATGCCGCGTTTAGACATGTAAGCCTTGGCTTCCTGAACGGTGTATTCGCCGAAGTGGAAAATACTCGCCGCCAGTACTGCACTGGCGTGGCCTTCAAGAATGCCGTCAGCCAGATGCTGCAGGTTGCCGACGCCGCCGGAAGCGATCACCGGAATGCCCAGCGCATCGCTGATGGCGCGGGTCACACCGAGGTCGAAGCCGTTTTTCATACCGTCCTGATCCATGCTGGTCAGGAGGATTTCACCGGCACCCAGGCCTTCCATTTTCTTCGCCCACTCGACGGCGTCGAGGCCGGTCGGTTTGCGACCGCCGTGGGTGAAGATCTCCCAGCGCAGGGTTTCGCCCGGGCCCGAAACCTTCTTTGCGTCGATGGCGACGACAATGCATTGCGAGCCGAAATGCTGCGCCGCTTCGCCGACGAATTCCGGGTTGAACACAGCAGCGGTGTTGATCGACACCTTGTCCGCACCGGCGTTGAGCAGGTTGCGGATGTCCTGCACGGTCCGCACGCCACCGCCGACGGTCAGCGGAATGAACACCTGACTGGCCATGCGCTCGACGGTGTGCAGCGTGGTGTCACGGCCATCGACGCTGGCGGTGATGTCGAGAAAGGTAATCTCGTCGGCACCCTGCTCGTCGTAGCGACGGGCGATTTCCACCGGGTCACCGGCGTCACGGATGTTCTCGAACTTCACACCTTTGACGACCCGGCCGTTGTCCACGTCCAGGCAAGGGATGATGCGTTTGGCCAGCGCCATGGTCAGTCCTCAGCCTTGGTACGAATCGCAGAAAGCTTGCGCTTCGGCGACGTCGAGAGTGCCTTCGTAGATCGCCCGGCCGGTGATGGCGCCGATGATGCCCGGTGCCTTGGCGTCGAGCAGCGACTTGATGTCACCCAGGTTGTGAATGCCGCCGGAAGCGATCACCGGGATCTTGGTGGCAGCCGCCAGCGCGGCGGTGAACGGAACGTTGCAGCCCTGCATCATGCCGTCTTTGGCGATGTCGGTATAAACGATCGAGGACACGCCGTCGGCTTCAAACTGCTTGGCCAGGTCGATGACTTGCACGGTGCTGATTTCAGCCCAGCCATCGGTGGCGACAAAACCGTCCTTGGCATCCAGACCGACGATGATCTTGCCCGGGAACGCGCGGCAGGCTTCAGCGACGAACGCCGGATCCTTCACCGCTTTGGTGCCGATGATCACATAGCTGACGCCAGCCTTGACGTAGTGCTCGATGGTTTCCAGCGAACGGATGCCGCCGCCGATCTGGATCGGCAGGGTCGGGTAGCGCTTGGCGATCGCGGTCACCACTTCGCCGTTGACCGGCTGGCCTTCGAAAGCGCCGTTCAGGTCGACCAGATGCAGACGGCGGCAGCCGCCCTCCACCCACTTGGCAGCCATGCTCACCGGGTCATCGGAGAACACTGTGGAATCTTCCATGCGGCCCTGGCGCAGACGTACGCAGGCACCGTCTTTAAGATCGATAGCGGGAATAATCAGCATGCTTTTTCCTTCGTCAAAAGAGCTGCAAGCTGCAAGCCATAAGCTGCAAGCGCGCACGCGTGTGTACTTCTTGCAGCTTGCAGCTTGAAGCTTGCCGCTGCCCTAATTCTTCTCGAGCGCCCACAGGTCGCTTTCGATGCTTTCAAACCGCTCCTTGAGGTGGGTCTGCACATCGAAAATCGCCCTGTTGTAATAGTGCGGAGCAATTTCGCGGGTAAACAGCTCAAGAATTTCCGCCGCCTCGAACGAACCCAGGTCCAGTTCGAAACGATCCTCCATGAACCGCTGAATCTTGCGGTTGGCTTCACTCTCCTGCTCGGGAGTGAGGGTCAGGATCGGCGGCTTGGATTTCTTGACGGCCATTTACCAGCGACCGTCCCACGCCGCGAAGTTCTGCAGCAATTGCAGGCCATGGGTATGGCTCTTCTCCGGGTGGAACTGCACGGCGAAACGCGAACCTTCGGCCAGCGCCGCGGCGAAATCGACGCCGTAATGACCGCTGCCAACCACCTGCCGCGGGTTACCGGCGGCGATGTAATAGCTGTGCACGAAGTAGAAACGCGCCAGGTCCGGAATGTTGTGCCACAGCGGGTGATCCACCGCCTGCTTCACTTCGTTCCAGCCCATGTGCGGGACTTTCAGGTGCTCGCCGTCTTCATGCAGGTCTTTGCCGAAGAACTTCACCGCGCCCGGGAACAGGCCGATGCAGTCGACGCCGTCGTTCTCTTCGCTGCTGTCGAGCAAGGCTTGCATGCCGACGCAGATGCCGAGGAACGGACGATCCTGACTGACTTCACGCACCAGCGAATCGAAACCGAGGCGACGGATCTCCGCCATGCAATCGCGAATCGCGCCGACGCCGGGGAAAACCACCCGGTCGGCTTCGCGGATCACTGCCGCATCGCTGGTGATCAGCACCTTGCCGGCACCGACGTGCTCGAGGGCCTTGGCCACCGAGTGCAGGTTGCCCATGCCGTAGTCGATAACTGCAACCGTCTGCATTACAGGACGCCCTTGGTCGAAGGCATCTGGCCGGCCATGCGGTCATCCAGCTCGACGGCCATGCGCAGCGCGCGGCCGAATGCCTTGAACACGGTTTCGATCTGGTGGTGGGTGTTGGTGCCGCGCAGGTTGTCGATGTGCAGGCTGACCAGTGCGTGGTTGACGAAGCCCTGGAAAAATTCCTGGAACAGGTCGACGTCGAAGCCGCCAACGGTGGCGCGGGTGTACGGCACGTGCATCTGCAGGCCCGGACGGCCGGAGAAGTCGATCACCACGCGCGACAGCGCTTCATCGAGCGGCACGTAGGCGTGGCCGTAGCGACGGATGCCTTTCTTGTCGCCAATGGCTTGCGCGAAAGCCTGGCCGAGGGTGATACCGACGTCTTCCACCGTATGGTGGTCGTCGATATGCAGATCGCCCTTGCATTGGATATCCAGGTCGATCAACCCGTGACGGGCGATCTGATCCAGCATGTGCTCAAGAAAAGGAACACCGATATCGAATCGGGCCTTTCCGGTGCCATCAAGGTTGATCGAGGCTTTGATCTGGGTTTCCAGAGTGTCGCGCTCGACAGACGCCTTACGTTCGGCCATCACCAGCTCCGCAAAATCATTGGGCGAAAAAGGCAGCCATTATAGGGGCGCGGGGCCGAAACAGAAACACGAGAGGTGGAATGACTGACGGATAGAACCCCGTGCTGTCGGGGATAGACATGTCCATACAAGCATCGAAAGGCGCTGATCGCTCCCACGCTCTGCGTGGGAGTGCAGCCCCGGACGCTCTGCGTCCACTTCGAATGTGACGCAGAGCGTCACAGGGAGACATTCCCACGCAGAGCGTGGGAACGATCAGGTGTAAACGAACTTAGTGAAACAGAACCGCCGTCTTCTGCAGGGTCACCCAAACACCCCACGCCAACGGAATCCCCACCACCAGCCACGCAGCGATCGCCAATGGCTTGCTGCCCGGCGCGGCTTTCCACTCCAGCACGGTGCTGGCATCAGCACCCTTGTCGTGGCCCAGCGCCTGTTCGGCGGCCAGTTCGGCGTCGGTCATGAAGTACTTGTCGGCCACCGGGCGCACCAGCAGGTTGCACAGGAAGCCCAGCACCAGCAGGCCAGCGAGGATGTACAGGGTGATGTCGTAAGCGGCAGCGCGTTCAACACCGATGCTCAACTGATACTCACGCAGGTAGTTCACCAGCACCGGACCCAGCACGCCAGCGGCGGCCCAGGCCGTCAGCAGACGACCGTGGATCGCGCCAACCATCTGTGTACCAAACAGGTCGGCCAGATAGGCCGGAACGGTCGCAAAACCACCGCCGTACATCGACAGGATGATGCAGAACGCCGCCACGAACAGCGCAACGTTGCCCAGGTGACCGAGGTTCGGGATCAGTGCGTACAGCGCAAAACCCAGCGCGAAGAACACGAAGTAAGTGTTCTTGCGGCCCAGGTAGTCCGAGAACGACGCCCAGAAGAAACGACCGCCGATGTTGAACAGGCTCAGCAGACCGGTGAAACCGGCCGCAATCGCAGCGATGGAAGCCAGTTGACCGGCGTCCAGCTGACCGAACGGCAGATCGTTACCCAGCAGCTTGCCGCCGAACACTTCCTGCAACAGTGGCGAAGCCATGCCGAGGATGCCGATACCGGCAGACACGTTCAGGCACAGCACCAGCCACACCAGACGGAATTGCGGGGTTTTCCACGCCACATTCACGTGAACGTGACGGTGGGTGATCATCGCGTTCGAGGCTTTCTTAGCCGGAGCGGTCCAGCCTTCAGGCTTCCAGCCGGTTGGCGGCACGCGGTAGGCCAAGGCGCCACCGATCATGAACACGAAGTAGATTGCGGCCATGGCCACGAAGCTCTGCCACACGCCCACCCCAGTCGGCGAAGCGAAATGGCTCATCAGAGCGGTCGCCAGTGGTGCACCAACCATCGCGCCACCGCCGAAACCCATGATCGCCATGCCGGTCGCCATGCCGCGCTTGTCCGGGAACCACTTGATCAGGGTCGAGACCGGCGAGATGTAGCCCAGGCCCAGACCGATACCGCCGATCACGCCGGAGCCGATCCACATCAGCCAGATCTGGTGGGTATAGATACCCAGCGCAGAAATCAGCAGACCGCCGCACCAGCACAGTGCCGATACAACACCGGCCTTGCGTGGACCTGCGTGTTCAAGCCAGCCACCCCAGATCGCTGCCGAGCAGCCGAGGAAGATGAAGAACAGGGTGTAGATCCAGCCGAGCATGGAGATCGGCCAGTCGCATTGCGACGAGAACACTTGTGCGATGAAGCTCATGTCCGGTGCGCAAGCCACCGGAGCGGTGACGCCCAGCGCCTTGGACAGCGGCAACCAGAACACCGAGAAGCCGTAGGCCATGCCGATGCACAGGTGAATGGCCAGAGCGGCCGGCGGGACCAGCCAACGGTTGAAACCGGGCTTGGCGATGATGCGTTCCTTGGACAGGAACCCGGGCTGATCGGCTTTGAAGCCGTCCGCCGTAATGGTCGTGCTCATTGTGTATCCCCCAATTATTAGTATGGTTCGCCAGCCACTGCCCACCCCGGCCTTTATGCACGCAGGCATGACCGTTTTTTTGCGGGTGAAGCTCCTTGAAAGCGCGACGTTAAGTCGCAGATGGGCGTACGAACGGGCGAAGGTTACCATTTGCACGTGACAGAAAAACCAAACTGATATCACCTTTTTTGAGTCATCTGATCTCCTGATGCCGGGGAACCCCGATGCCGATCGTTGTCGAAGCGCTGTACATCAAGGTTCAGCAGGCTGCACGGGACACCGCAACAGCGCGGGTTGATGCAGCGCTATACTCCCCGGCTAAATTACGAATTCGACTACTTACAAGGACTCGCCCATGAAAGCGTTCGGCAAAATCCTGGGTCTGGTACTTCTCGGGCTGTTGCTGATCATTGTGGCGGCGGGCTTCGCCCTGACCCACCTGTTTGATCCCAACGACTACAAAGACGAGATCCGCCAGATTGCCCGCGACAAGGCCCACATCGAGCTGACGCTCAATGGCGACATCGGCTGGAGCCTGTTCCCGTGGCTCGGCCTGGAACTGCACGAGGCCAGCGTCGCGACCCTGGCCAAGCCTGCCGAACCGTTCGCCGACCTGCAGATGCTCGGCCTGTCCGTGCGCGTGCTGCCGCTGCTGCGCCGAGAAGTGCAGATGAGCGACGTGCGCGTCGAAGGCCTGAACCTGCGCCTGAACCGTGACAAGAATGGTCATGGCAACTGGGAAGACATCGGCAAGGTGCCGCCCAAGGCCGGCAGCGCCCCGGCGCCAACCACCACGGCCGAAACCGCCCCCGAGGCCCCTGCGCAACCGGAAAAACCGGCCCAGCCGATCCGGCTCGACATCGATAGCCTGACCGTCAACAACGCCCGCGTGGAATACAACGACGAGCTGACCGGCAAGCAATTCAGCGCCGAAAGCATCCAGCTGAGCACCGGAGCTGTTCACGACTCGACCAATATTCCGGTCAAAGCCACCGCGTTCCTCGGCACCAACCAGCCAGTGCTGCGGGTGCGCACCGAGCTCAACGGCGAGCTGCGCTTCGAGCGCGCCCTGCAACGCTACAAGTTCGAAGACCTGAAGCTGTCCGGCGAAGTCGCCGGCGATCCGCTGCAAGGCAAGACCGTGACCTTCGCCGCCCAAGGGCAACTGTTGCTGGACAAGGCCGCCAACGTCGCCGAATGGACTGGCATCAAGCTCTCGGTCAATCAGCTGCGCGCCCTGGGCGAACTGAAGGCCAACGACCTGGACAAGACGCCACAGATCACCGGCGGGATTTCCATCGCCCAGTTCGACCTGGCGAAATTCGTCGACAGCATCGGACAGACCCTGCCCGCCATGGCCGAAGGCAGCCTGAGCAAAGTTGAACTGGTCAGCCGTGTCGCCGCGACGCCGACCAGCGTGGCGCTGGACAACATCAACCTGAAACTCGACGACAGCAGCTTCAGCGGCCGTATCGCCGTCGAAGATTTCGCCAAGCAATCGCTGCGTGCGGTCCTCAAGGCCGACACCTTCAACGTCGACCGTTACCTGCCGGCGAAATCGGAAAAAGCCAACAACGCCACTCAGGTCCGTCAGGCCGAAGTCGCCAGCACCGAGGCCGATGCAATGGCCGGTGCCGGCAGCACACCGCTGCCGGAAAAACCGAGCAAAAGCGCGTGGAGCACAGAACGTCTGTTCCCTGTTGAGCGCCTGAGTAAACTCGACGTAAACGCCGACCTGACCTTCGGCCAATTGACCCTCGACAAGCTGCCAATCCAGAACGCCGCACTGAAAGCCACCGGCCAGGGCGGCCTGCTGACTCTGGAGAACCTGCGGGGCGAGTTGTACAACGGCGACTTCGAAGCCAAGGGCACGCTGGACGTTCGCCAGACGGCGCCGGTGCTGAACCTGCAAACCCGGATCAACCGGGTGCCGGTGGAGAAAATCCTCGAAAGCCAGGGCAAGAATCCGCCGGTCAAAGGTCTGGTCAATCTCACCAGCACCGTCACCGGCAGCGGCAACAGCCAGCAGGCGCTGATTGAAACCCTCAACGGCAACGCCAGTTTCGTGATCAACAACGGCGTGCTGCTCAACGCCAACCTTGAGCAACAACTGTGCAAGGGCATCGCCACCCTCAACCGCAAATCCCTGAGCGGCGAGCCGCGCGGCAAGGACACGCCGTTCCAGGAGCTCAAGGGCAACCTGACCTTCCGCAACGGGGTGGCCAGCAACCCGGACCTGAAAGTGCGCATCCCCGGCATGAGCGTCAACGGTGACGGCGATATCGACCTCAAGGTGCTGGGCATGGACTATCGCGTCGGCATCATCGTCGAGGGCGACACCAGTGCCATGCCGGACCCGGCCTGTCAGGTCGGCGACAAATTCGTCGGCATCGAATGGCCGCTGCGCTGCCGAGGCCCGCTGGAGCTGGGCGCCAAGGCCTGCCGCCTGGACAACGAACGCATGGGCCAGGTCGCGAGCAAACTGGCCGGCGACAAGATCAGCGAAAAAATCGACGAGAAACTGGGTGACAAAGTCAGCCCGGAACTGAAAAACGCATTGAAGGGGCTGTTCAAGCGATGAGAGCGGAGCAGTTTTCCACGGCGGTGCTGGAATGGTTCGACCGCCACGGCCGCCATGATTTGCCCTGGCAACAGAACATCAACCCGTACCGGGTGTGGGTGTCCGAGATCATGTTGCAGCAGACCCAGGTCAGCACCGTGCTCAATTACTTCGACCGGTTCATGGCCGCGCTGCCGACGGTCGAGGCCCTGGCCGAAGCGCCGGAGGACGAAGTGCTGCACCTGTGGACGGGGCTGGGTTACTACACCCGCGCGCGTAATTTGCAGAAGACCGCGAAGATCGTCGTCAGCCAGTACGGTGGCGAGTTCCCCCGGGATGTCGAGAAGCTCACGGATTTGCCGGGCATCGGCCTGTCGACTGCCGGTGCGATCGCCAGTATCAGCATGGGGCTGCGCGCGCCGATCCTCGACGGCAACGTCAAACGAGTGCTGGCGCGCTTTACCGCGCAGGAGGGCTACCCCGGCGAGCCAAAGGTCGCCAAACAGCTGTGGGCCAACGCCGAGCGCTTTACGCCGCAGGATCGGGTCAACGCCTACACCCAGGCGATGATGGATCTGGGCGCCACGCTCTGCACCCGCAGCAAGCCGAGCTGCCTGCTGTGTCCGCTGGAAAAGGGCTGCGAAGCGCACATGCTCGGCCTGGAGACGCGTTACCCGATCCCCAAACCGCGCAAGGCTATCCCGCAGAAACGCACGCTGATGCCGCTGCTGGCCAACGAGGACGGCGCGATTCTGCTTTATCGCCGCCCGTCCAGCGGATTGTGGGGCGGTTTGTGGAGCCTGCCGGAACTCGATGGCCTCGACGACCTGCAACACCTCGCTGCGCAGCACTCGCTGGAACTGGGCGAGCAGCAGGCGCTGCCGAGCCTGGTCCACACCTTCAGCCACTTCCAGCTGTCCATCGAACCCTGGCTGGTTCAGGTGCAGGAGGCCGGCGGTCACGTGGCCGAGGCCGACTGGCTCTGGTATAACCTCGCCACCCCGCCGCGCCTGGGCCTCGCCGCCCCGGTCAAGACCTTGCTCGAACGCGCGGCCGCCGTCTTGAATGCAGGAGAGTCGACATGACCCGCACCGTAATGTGCCGCAAGTACAAAGAACAACTCGAAGGTCTGGAGCGCCCACCGTACCCGGGCGCCAAGGGCCAGGACATCTTCGAACACGTCTCGGCCAAGGCCTGGGCCGACTGGCAGAAACACCAGACACTGCTGATCAACGAAAAACGCCTGAACATGATGAACGCCGAAGACCGCAAATTTCTTCAGGGCGAAATGGACAAGTACTTCTCCGGCGAGGAATACGCTCAAGCGGAAGGCTACGTTCCGCCTGCAGAGTAAACCCCGCGAAATCGGGGGTCGGATCGTAAGCGACGGAATTAATTTAAGAAATTTTAAAAAAGTCGTTGACGTAAATCCGAAAAACCCTTTTAATGCGCCCCGTTGCCCAGATAGCTCAGTCGGTAGAGCAGGGGATTGAAAATCCCCGTGTCGGCGGTTCGATTCCGTCTCTGGGCACCAAATACCGAAAACCCTGAATCGCAAGATTCAGGGTTTTTTTATGCCTGCGATTTGATGACGGCCCGATCCCGCCCTTCTTGCAGGCCGGAATTGGCGATACGTTGCTCAACCCTTACGGAAGAGGGTCATCACCGCGATGAACCAGAAAAGAACCCGCGTCCCCCTGCCCCATCCTGCGCCACCCGTAAAACGCACCGACTGGTTGATGATCGCTCTCGGCACCGTACTGACCCTCTGCGTAGGCCTGATCACTTATGAAACGGTGAACGGCCTGATTCAGGGACGCATCAGCAACATGGCTCGGGGGAAACACTTCGCCGTGTATTCACAGGCCGAACAGTCCTTCGACTTCTGGTTCACTGTTGCCACGCACTGCCTCTTCGCACTCTTCCTGTCGGGCGCTGCCTGGCTTCTGATCTGGATGGGACGCACCGCGACGGTCACGCCACCCGGGCGTGACCGTCGGCGACGTTAGGTGTTGTCGCTCCAGTGGAACACCAGATTGCGCGCAGCACCGCCGCCTACTTGCGCCACATCCCGACGCGTTTCACCCTTGCGGGTGGCGACGACCGTGTACTTGCCTGGCGGTAACTGAACGTACACCAATGGCCCGGTCTGATTCAGCGTCAGCACGGTTTGACCGGGGGCTTTCTGGATCGCCACGTCGACATCGGCGGTGTATTCGTTTTGCGTACCGACAGCGAAGGTCATGTGCAGGTTGTAGCCCGCGGATTGCTGAATGGCTTTCGACTCATCTTCACCAATCCCGCCGGCCAGATAGCGAACGCCGTTTTGCTCTTGCTGTTGAACCTGCACAGCGGAATTGTCGATCGGCTCCAGACTCGCAGCCTGCGCCATGATCGGAAACAGCAGTACCGCCGCAGCGGCAAGGGGCAGCACGAATGAAAGAACGCGTTTCATGAGGACGACTCCCGGGCTCTCGTGGAACCCAATCGTTACCTCTTTTTAGATTTTTTCTTGCGGGGCGGGTTTTAGAACGATTGGGAGTTGCCTTGAATGCGAAAAGGACTACAGAAGTATCTTCCAGCCAATTCATGACGCACTGCGTCACGGATTGGCGACCGCCTCGAACCGTCAATCCGCTACGCACTGCGTACCAAGTCATTGCGTTACATCCCGCGTGAAGTTCATTCTCGACCCGTCCTAGCCAGGCTCTAAACCCATGAACCTACAAAGTGCGCCGCCTCCCCTTGGCCAAGCATCCGACGTTGAAAGCGAGCCCTTCCACGAGCCCGCCGCCGACGGCTATCTGCTCGGCGGTTTCACCTGGCGTCACGCGACACCGGATCCACAATGCCCGGTGGTGATCATCAACGCCGCCACGTCCGTGCGCTGCCGCCACTACTCGCGCTTCGCGGCGTATCTGTTCGCCAACGGCTTCGACGTGATCATTTACGACTACCGGGGCATTGGCGAGTCGCGGCCGAAGTCGATGAGGCATTTGCAGGCTTCGTGGACGGATTGGGGCGCGCTGGATTTCGAGGCGATGCTCAAACGCGCGCAGCGAGAGTTTCCCGGGCAGCCGATCGATGTGGTCGGGCACAGCTTCGGCGGCTGCGCAGCAGGCCTGGGGGCGTCCGGACAGGTAATCCGACGACTGGTGACGGTCGGCGCGCAATTCGCTTACTGGCGCGATTACGCGCCCGAGCACCGCTGGCGAATGTTCGGCAAATGGCACCTGCTGATGCCGCTGGTCACGCTGTTCTGTGGCTACTTCCCGGGCAAACGAATTGGCTGGCTGGAAGACACGCCTGCCGGTGTGGTGCGCGACTGGAGCACACCTGCCGCGCGCTATGAGCGGCGCCCGAGCGGGAGAACGATGACGGACTTGCCCTTCGCCAACGTCCGGGCCAAAGCCCTGGCAATCAGCATCAGCGACGATCCCTACGGCACGATTCCCGCCATCGAACGCCTGCTGGCTTACTTCCAGAATGCGCAGAAGACCCACCTGCGAATCGAGCCGCAGGACATCGGCGAACAGCAAGTCGGACATTTCGCCTTTTTTCGCAACGCATACCAAGCCACACTATGGCCCATCGCTCTGACCTGGCTGCAGACCGGCGAACTGGCCTCCGACACACCGGGGCGCGAAATCCCACGCAGCCAAGCCCTTTAACGCACCACGGAACACACACCATGGCTTCCGCCAACAAGCAGCAAAAACGCGCCGCCCGGGCCAAGACCAAGGCCAAGCAGAACCGCACCAAACGCGCGGAAACGCCGGTCGAGCTGGACCCGAACGACGACCGCATCGATTTCGAGTCGGTGGACCTGACCGAACTGTTCAAGAAAATGATCGACGCCGAAAAGATCAGCCAGCAGGCCCTGTGCACCGCGTTCCTCGAAGACCCGCTGCTGGAGCTGGTGTACGAGCAGGAAGGCGAAGAAGGCGCGATGGACTTCATCCTCGCCGCGCTGATCGAGTACCGCCAGTGGTCCACCGAGACCGACGAGGCTGGCGCTCTGGCGTGGATCGAGTCCCCGGATTTCCAGAAAGACTATGTGGCCGCGTCCGACGCAATCGCCGCACAAACCCAACAGAAAAACTGAGTTCCCATGGCATCCCTGAACAAGCAGCAAAAACGCGCCAAACGCGCCAAGGCCAAAGCCAAGCAAATCCGCATGGTCGGTCGCAAACCCCTGGCCCAGGACGATGACCTCGGCCACCTGGCCGAGCCGATCCCGGAATACACCCTGGCGATGTTCAGCAAAATGCGCGACGCCGAAGCCGTCAGCCGCAACGAAATGCTCCTGACGCTGCTGCGTGAACTGGCGTTCATCATCGTCGACCATCCTGAACTGCTGGACATGGAAAACGCCGAGAACGAAGGCATGGCCGCCACTCACCTGGCCGCGGACATGCTGATCGACTACCGCATGTGGGCCGATGGCATGGATCGCGAGACCGCCCAGGCCTGGCTGAGCGAACCGGAGTTCATCAGCGATTTCGGGATTGCGCTGGACACCTACGGTCAGTCGGTGGAAGCGCAGGAAGAGAAGAGCGAATAAACCGCTCGCAGTAACAAAAACGGCCGCTTGTCATCACTGACAGCGGCCGTTTTGCGTTACTCGTGGCGGATCAGTTCAAAACTGCCGCACCACGGTTTTCCACCTTGCGACGACGAGCTACCAACAGACCGGTAGCTACGACGACCAGACTCAGCAGGCCGGTCGCGAGGATTTCCACGCGGTGGGCGTCCTGGAACAGCATGATGGTCAGGGCCGCGACGATGAATACGATCACCGCGTAGGTCAGGCCCGGGAACAGCCACATGCTGAAGACGATTTTCTCGCCGCGAGCCATGCGTTGTTTACGCATGCGCAGTTGCGAAATCGCGATCACCAGGTACACCAGCAGCGCGATGGCGCCGGAGCTCGCCAGCAGGAACTCGAACACCGCAGCCGGGGCCACGTAGTTGGCGAAGGTGCACAGGAACGCCGCGCCGGTAGACAGCATCACCGCCCAGTAAGGCGTGCCGCTCTTGTTGGTGCGGGTCGCCATGGCCGGTGCATCGCCACGCTTGCCGAGGGAGAACAGCATGCGCGAAGAGGTGTACAGCGCCGAGTTCAGGCAGCTGGTCACAGCAACCAGAACCACGATATCGACGATCATCTTGGCGTTCGGGATGCCCATGCGCTCAAGCACGGTCTGG
This sequence comes from Pseudomonas sp. GW456-12-10-14-LB2, assembly GCF_002884345.1. Classification (NCBI taxonomy): domain Bacteria; kingdom Pseudomonadati; phylum Pseudomonadota; class Gammaproteobacteria; order Pseudomonadales; family Pseudomonadaceae; genus Pseudomonas; species Pseudomonas sp. GW456-12-10-14-LB2. The sequence continues at coordinate 67,594 of NZ_POHV01000016.1, read as the reverse complement.
TAGGAGCCGAGGCTGGCCAGAACCGGGTCGTTCCATGGCACCAGGGCCACAACGATGAAGATCGACACGAGGTAGAACAGGCCGATCCGCCAGATCACCGAGTTGGTGGCCTTGGAGATCTGCTTGCCAGGGTTCTTTGATTCCGCGGCCGCGATGGTCACGATCTCGGTACCCATGAAGGAGAACATGGTAGTCAGGATCGCTCCCAGCACCGCGCCCATGCCGTTTGGCAGGAAGCCCTGGGTGTCGAAGATGTGCGAAACACCGCTGACCTGGCTGTTCGGCAGGAAGCCGAAAATGGCCGCAACGCCAAGAATGATGAAACCGATGATCGCCACCACTTTGAGCAGGGCGAACCAGAATTCGAACTCACCGTAGTTTTTCACGCTGAACAGGTTGGTCACCGTCAGCAGCATGGTGATGATCAGCGCGAACGCCCAGATATCCACACCCGGGAACCACGCATGCAGGATGGTTGCGGCGGCGTTGGCTTCCAGCGGAATCACCAAAACCCAGAACCACCAGTACAGCCAGCCGATGGTGAAACCGGCCCAGTGACCGATGGCACGGTCGGCGTAAGTCGAGAACGAGCCGGTATCAGGCGAGGCAACCGCCATTTCGCCGAGCATGCGCATGACCAGCACAACCAGCGCGCCAGCAGCGGCGTAAGCCAGCAGAACAGCGGGACCGGCGGCGGCGATGGCGTGGCCGGAGCCGACGAACAGACCTGCACCGATCACCCCGGCGATCGACAGCATGGTCACATGACGCGGTTTGAGCCCCTGTTCGAGGCCATTGGAGCTTTGGGTACTGCTCATTGGAACTACCTTTGCGAGGAAAGCGATTGCGTCCGGCCCGTCTGGTGTTCCTTCTCGTAAAAAGAATCCAACGGGGCGTTCCGGATTCTGCACGCAATAAATGCGCCAAAATGTTTCAAACTCTTCTGCCGTGCGGTTTTCCGAGCGACCGGACAGTCATCGCAAGTCCTTGAGAATAATGGCCTTTCGCCAAAGCGTTACCCTGCGACTCACTTTTCAAACGAATCAGCGCACCAGAAACACACTGAAAAAGTACGGGATGCACAATAAAAGGGCGAATGAGGAACGTTCGGCCGGTTAGCGCTTCCAACACCCCGCCAAAGGTGGCAACATCGCGCCTTTTTTTACGCGACACCCACGGGAATCCACGTTCAAACACCCGTTCGGTTGTTGATGGGGCGACAGCCTGCTGCGCCGATGCGACAACCTGCCACACGCCATCCGTTTACCGCTCGTAGCGCTGTTGGCTGCCATTGAAACGCTATGCTAGCTTGGCCGCCTCGCCAGGAAGGCCAACCAACAGCAGGAGCGCAACATATATGAGGAACGCACATGGCTGAGGCCACGCCCGCGCTTGAAATCCGCAACTTGCACAAACGCTACGGACAGCTTGAGGTGCTCAAAGGCATCTCGCTGACCGCCCGCGACGGCGATGTGATCTCGATCCTGGGTTCCTCCGGTTCCGGCAAGTCCACGTTCCTGCGTTGCATCAACCTGTTGGAAAACCCGCATCAGGGCCAGATCCTGGTGGCCGGGGAAGAACTCAAGCTCAAGGCCGCCAAGAATGGCGAACTGGTTGCCGCCGACGGCAAGCAGATCAATCGCCTGCGCTCCGAGATTGGTTTTGTGTTTCAAAACTTTAATCTGTGGCCGCACATGAGCGTGCTCGACAACATCATCGAAGCCCCGCGCCGCGTGCTCAGCCAGAGCAAGGCCGAAGCCATCGAGGTCGCCGAAGCGCTGCTGGCCAAGGTCGGCATCGCCGACAAGCGCCACGCCTACCCGGCGCAACTGTCCGGCGGCCAGCAGCAGCGCGCGGCGATTGCCCGCACGCTGGCGATGCAGCCCAAGGTGATCCTGTTCGACGAGCCCACCTCCGCCCTTGACCCGGAAATGGTCCAGGAAGTACTTAATGTCATCCGCGCGTTGGCCGAAGAAGGCCGCACCATGCTGCTCGTGACCCATGAAATGGGCTTCGCCCGTCAGGTCTCCAGCGAGGTGGTGTTCCTCCACCAGGGCCTGGTAGAAGAGCAAGGATCGCCACAGCAGGTGTTCGAAAACCCGCTTTCGGCGCGCTGCAAACAATTCATGTCCAGCAACCGCTAACGGAGCTACCCGCATGCAGAACTACAAAAAGGTCTTCCTGGCCGCCGCCGTCACCCTCGCGTTCAGCGCCGGTGCAATGGCCGAGACCCTGAAGATGGGCATCGAAGCGGCTTACCCGCCGTTCAACAACAAAGACGCCAGCGGCAACGTCGTCGGCTTCGACAAAGACATCGGCGACGCCCTGTGCGCCAAGATGAAAGTTGAATGCTCCGTGGTCACCTCCGACTGGGACGGCATCATCCCGGCCCTGAACGCCAAGAAGTTCGACTTCCTGATTTCCTCGCTGTCGATCACCGACGAGCGCAAGGGCGCGGTGGACTTCACCGACCCGTACTACTCGAACAAACTGCAGTTCATCGCGCCGAAAAACGTCGATTTCAAAACCGACAAGGACGCGCTCAAGGGCAAGATCATCGGTACGCAACGCGCAACCTTGGCAGGCACCTGGCTCGAAGACACTTACGGTAGCGATATCCAGGTCAAACTTTATGACACCCAGGAAAACGCCTACCTGGACCTGACCTCCGGTCGTGTCGATGCCATCCTCGCCGACAAGTACGCCAACTATGACTGGCTGAAAACCGACGCCGGCAAGAACTACGAGTTCAAGGGTGACCCGGTCGTGGAAAGCGACAAGATCGGCATCGCCGTGCGCAAAGGTGACCCATTGCGCGAGAAGCTGAACGCCGCATTGAAGGAAATCGTCGCCGACGGTACCTACAAAAAGATCAACGACAAGTACTTCCCGTTCAGCATCTATTGATCCTGACCTGCGGGACCTGCGCCGTGATCAGACGGTGCAGGCTCCCGATCTTGCCTGCCGCGATTTGAAAAGAAATCCATGATTATCGATCTCCACGGATTCGGCCCGGTGCTACTCGCCGGCGCGCTGATGACCGTCAAACTGGCACTCTCGGCCCTGTGCGTCGGGCTGGTGCTCGGTCTGCTCGGTGCCTTGGCCAAGACTTCCCCGTACAAGCCGCTGCAGTGGCTTGGCGAAACCTACTCGACCCTCGTACGCGGTGTGCCGGAACTGCTATGGGTTCTGCTGATCTACCTCGGCACCGTCAAGACGATGAATGCCATTGGCGAATACTTTGGTAATCCCGACCTGGCACTGAGCCCTTTCGTGGCAGGCGTAACCGCCCTCGGACTGTGCTTCGGCGCCTATGCCACGGAAGTCTTTCGTGGCGCGCTCCTGGCCATTCCCAAAGGTCACCGTGAGGCCGGCCAGGCCCTGGGCCTGTCAAAATGGCGGATCTTCACCCGGCTGATCATGCCGCAGATGTGGCGTATCGCCCTGCCTGGCCTTGGCAACCTGTTCATGATTCTGATGAAAGACACCGCGCTGGTGTCGGTCATAGGACTGGAAGAAATCATGCGCAATGCGCAGAACGCCGTAACCTTCGCCAAGCATCCATTCACTTTCTATCTGGTTGCAGCCTTCATGTATCTGGTCCTGACCATACTGGCGATGATCACCATGCACTTCCTGGAAAAACGCGCCGCTCGTGGCTTCGTGAGGACGACGTAATGGAATGGGAAGTCATCTATAAGTGGCTGCCGAAGTTCTTTCAGGGCGCCCTGCTGACACTCGAACTCGTGGGTATTGCCGTTATTCTCGGGTTGTTGCTGGCGATTCCTCTGGGCATCGCTCGTTCCTCCAAACTCTGGTTTATCCGCGCATTTCCTTACGCTTACATCTTTTTCTTCCGTGGCACTCCGTTGCTCGTGCAACTGTTCCTGGTCTACTACGGCCTGGCTCAGTTCGACGCCGTACGCGGCAGCTTCATGTGGCAGTACCTGCGCGACCCATTCTGGTGTGCCACCGCCACGATGACGTTGCATACAGCCGCTTACATCGCCGAGATCCTGCGTGGCGCCATCCAAGCCATCCCGCCGGGTGAGATCGAAGCCGCACGCGCACTGGGCATGTCCAAGGCCAAGGCATTGTTCTATATTGTCCTGCCCCGCGCCGCGCGCATCGCTCTGCCGGCCTACAGCAACGAAGTTATTCTGATGCTGAAGGCCAGTTCTCTGGCGAGCACGGTGACCTTGCTCGAACTCACTGGCATCACCCGCACCATCATTGCCCGCAACTACCTGACAGTGGATATGTTCTTCACCGCAGGCGTCATTTACCTGCTGATGTCGTTTGTGCTCGTTCAGGCGTTCAAGCAGCTGGAGCGGTGGTTGCGCGTCGATGCGTGCCAAGGGCGCTGATTCTTCCGGCGTGCTGACGGGCGAGGCCCTGCTCGCCCGTTTCACGGCACTGGATGCATTTCTCACGGCCCATCAGGGATTGTGGAAACCCCGCCCTTTCACTCATCTGCAACTGCCTTGGGAAGCGTCCTACCCGGAACTGGCCTCGTGGCTACGCGGACGTTCGCTGGAAGATGCGGAAAATGCCCACAACCAACCTGCCGAACTTTTGGATGCGCCGGAGCCGTTTGCTTCATTGGCGGCGTTGTCGCTTGAGTTGAGTTCGGTCGGTGAGTTGCCTGCGCATTCGCTGGAAGCCGCCGGGCATCGTCTGAATGTCGATGTGCCGGGGCGCAAATGGCAGCAGATCGAAGCCTTCGCCAGCCGCTTGTCGTTTCCTACGCAACCGAAGCACTGGCTGGATTGGTGTTCGGGCAAAGGCCACTTGGGCCGGCGCCTGCTCGGCGCTGATCAGCAACTCACCTGTCTGGAATACAACCCGGCGCTGGTTGCCAGCGGTCAGGCGTTGAGTCAGCGTCATCACCTGCATGCGCTGCATGTCGAGCAGGATGTGCTCGCGGCGAACACCGCTTTATTGCTGAACGCCGAACACACGCCTGTTGCCCTGCATGCTTGCGGCGATCTGCATGTTCGATTGATGCAACTGGCCTCCGCCGCTGGCTGCCGACAATTGGCGATCGCCCCGTGCTGCTACAACCGGATCAGTCGCACTGAATATCAGGCGTTGTCCTCCGCAGGTTCGCGATCAGACCTACAGCTCTCGCTGGAAGATCTTTCACTGCCAATGAGCGAGACCGTCACCGCCGGTGTCCGCGTCCGACGTCAGCGTGACACTTCCATGGCCCGCAGGCTCGCTTTCGATAAGTTGCAACGGCAAGTGCGTGGCGTCGACGAATACCTGCCGACGCCGTCCCTGCCGAGCGCCTGGCTGGACAAACCGTTCGCCGATTACTGCTGCGATCTGGCAGCACTCAAAGAGTTATCCACAATTGGCTCGCCAGATTGGGTAGCACTGGAAGCCGCCGGTTGGCAGCGATTGGCCGAAGTTCGCAACCTGGAACTGCTCCGCGGACTGTTCCGACGGCCGCTGGAGCTTTGGCTGAATCTTGATCGGGCACTTTTCCTCAGCGAACAGGGCTATGTCGTACGTCTCGGCACCTTCTGCGAAGCGCCGCTCACACCGCGCAATTTCCTGTTGCTGGCAGAGCGCGTTTAATCTTCCACAGCCTGTGGATAACTCTGTTGATGGAATTATCGTGGATCCAATATCCACGGCTGTTTCAGGCCACTAACAGTGCTGGTCATTTTTTGTTCATATAGATAAAAAACCGGCAAAACAGGGATTTGCGACCCAAATGAGAACCCGTCCACAAAATCTCCTCTAAGCCCGTCCTCTTCAAAGCCTGTTGTGCATAAGCCCTCGAGCAAAAGGACATAACCGCCGAATCGCGGACGCCGGCAATGGGCAATTGCGCCTGCCATCCGCCCTTGCTATACAGACCTACGCCGTGCAGGTAGCGCGCGCCCGAACAAGAAAAATCTGACCGACAGGAAGCGACCGTGACGTTCATTTCTTACGCACAGAATTTCGAGGACGTTCGCCTTTGGCGCGCCCTTCAGTATTTTGAAAACGGTTTTTATATCGATGTCGGCGCCAATGACCCTATCCACGATTCGGTCACCAAAGCTTTTTATGATCGCGGCTGGCAGGGCATCAACGTCGAACCGATGCAGAACTACCACGACGCACTTCGCCAGCATCGCCCCCGCGACACCACGCTGCAATGCGTGGCCAGCGACCACCCGGGCGAACTGACTTTCTACGGCATTGCCGACACCGGCCTGTCCACCGCTGACCCAATCGTTGCGCAAGAACGCAAAAACCTCGGCATGGACGTGCAAAGCTTCACTGTCAACGCACGCACACTGACCTCGATCTGCGAAGAACACGCCGCCGAGCGGCCGATCCACTTCCTGAAAATCGACGTCGAAGGCCACGAAGAAACCGTCCTGCGCGGCATGGACTTCCGTCGCTTCCGCCCCTGGATCATCCTCATCGAAACCCCATGGGAGCGCGACCACACCTGGGAACACCTGGTGACCGACGCCGGCTACACCAACGTCCTGTTCGACGGCCTCAACAGCTTCTTCCTGGCCAACGAACACATCAACCTCAAACCCGCGTTCGACCTGCCACCGTGCAACCTCGACAACTTCCAGCTGTGCAAAGGCCACAACCTCGCCCACCCGGTAAACCCGGCCCTGGAAACCGCCCTGCAACGCGCCGAACAGGCCGAAGCCCAACTGCGCGCCATGCAAAACAGCCGCGCCTGGCGCGCTGTACAAAAACTGCGCAACGTCCTGCGCCGGGCGTGAATCGCAGAGGGCGCAAAAATAGTCTGAATTCAGGGGTTTACAGAAGCACCCGAGTCGCTATAATCGTCGCCCACACGCCGGTATAGCTCAGATGGTAGAGCAACTGACTTGTAATCAGTAGGTCCCGGGTTCGATTCCTGGTGCCGGCACCATACAAGGTTCCAAAGAAGGCTTTTAAAATCTCTGGAACCCCCGAAAAACCCGCCTTCTGGCGGGTTTTTTCGTTTTGGAGTTCTGTAGGGTTACGTCAAAATCTAGTGGTTTCCAGCCGTTTTAGGGGTAATGTTAGGGGTAAGGTAATTCGATAAAGGGGGGAGTACCCTTATGTCGCGCACCACTGCTCCACTCTCCGATTCGGCTTGCCGCTCAGCCAAGCCCACCGACCGCGCCTACAAGCTTTTCGACGGCGACGGCCTCTACCTTTTAGTACAGCCCAATGGCCGTAAAGGCTGGCGTCTCAGGTATGTAAAACCTGATGGACGCGAAGGACTGACCTCGTTCGGCAGCTACCCCGTGGTCGGCCTCGCCGATGCTCGCAACAAGCGCCTGGAGGTCAAGCGGATGCTGGCGAAAGGCATCGACCCCATAGAGACCAAACACCAAGCCAAGACGCAGGCCGCAATCAAAGGCCGAACCTTTGAAAGCGCCGCACTGGACTGGCACAAAGCGATGTCTGCCAAATGGGCTCCGGGGCATGCCAAGACCGTCCTGAGCCGTCTCAAAACCCATGTCTTCCCGCTGATCGGCGCTCGCTCTATTGTCGATCTGGACACTCATGACCTGATGCAACCTCTGGAAGCGATCCAGAAGCGCGGTACGATTGACGTCGCTTTAAGGGTACAAAACTACCTGCAAAGCATCATGCGCGAGGCGAAACGTGCTCGACAGATCGCGGCAAACCCTGCCTCCGACCTTGAAGGTTTGATCAAAGCTCCGAGGGTGATTCACCGCCCTGCTTTACCCTTATCGCGTCTGCCTGAATTGCAGGAGCGTATCGACACCTACAGAGGCCGCGCACTTACCCGGCTGACGGTCATGCTCTCGCTGCATGTGTTCGTCCGCTCCAGCGAACTGCGCTTCGCCCGCTGGAGCGAGTTCGACCTCAAGCGCGGCACCTGGGAGATACCGGACACTCGACCCGCGTTGGACGGAGTACCCTTTTCAACGAGGGGTACGAAGATGGCAGGGGATATCCATTTAGTACCCTTATCGCCGCAAGCAGTGGCGCTACTCGAAAAAATCCATGCACTCACAGGCAAATTCGCATTGGTCTTCGCAGGGGATGCCAAACCCTGGAAGCCCATGTCCGAAAATACCGTGAACAACGCGCTTCGGACGATGGGATACGACACCAAAACCGATATCTGCGGGCATGGATTTCGTTCGATGGCCTGCAGCGCACTGATCGAGTCAGGATTGTGGTCGGAGACAGCCATTGAACGGCAGATGAGCCACAAGGAGCGCAACAACGTCCGCGCCGCTTACATCCACAAGGCCGAGTTCATCGAGGAGCGCAGGCTGATCATGAACTGGTGGAGCCGGTACCTGGAGGCCAACCGGCAGGAGCATGTCACTCCACATGAATTCGCGAACCAGACAGGAGCGAACGTCACTCGCCTAAAAGCAAAACGTGGCGCAACCGAGTAAGCGCTCGGTCTTCATATCTCAGCGATCCGCTTGTCCACGCGGGTCCATCCAAACAGGGCTGCAAAGCCGCCCTGCTTGGATGGACCTCACTTAAAAAATCTAAAGCCCACACAACTGTCTGTGGAAAACCACTGATTTCCACCGGTGGATAATTTCATCCACAGCCGCAGAACTCCCGAAAATTGGAGTCTTGACCCGAATTATCCACAGGCGTAGAAAAGATCGGGCAAAGCGCTGTCGTCGACAGCAACCCAGGTAGCCAGAACCTTTGAGGCTACGCCATACCGTGGTGGTTCTCCCAAAGTGCGATTAGCGTCCGGCGGCTCGCACGGTCACAGCGATGTGATGGATGCCTACTTTTACCAGTGTGCCCACTGCGGCAACTCATCCCCTTTCATAGCTGCCCTGCAGCAACCTATCCACTTGGCCATTCCCGTGCGCCAACCTGCGCCCGTCTCTTTCTCCCGGAAAGAGACGGGCGCTCCTACCACTGCTGCAGGCCACCTCGTACAAGGCTTTGCGGCATCCCCCCTCGTGACAATCGGCGTGACAAACACCGAAGTCACCAGCAACAGCGATGTAGATGATGGTGCCGCAGCCCAAGGAATGGACTGCACCTGACTGACGGTCAGGCATGCCCCGGTCATCGCATCACTGCCTTCACCCGACTCAGGATCTCGCGGCACTGGTCTCGTCAGCCAGTGCAACCTCCACCCGCCCACTTCTTCGGAAGTGCTCAGGAGGTCAGATCATGAGATGCCCAAGCTCCCGGCCGTAAAGAGCCGCCAGTCCCGCGTCAGTGGACAACCCTCACAGGCCGCAGGGGCCTTGATCCCTGATAACACTCAACATTCTTGGCGGGATGACGTGGGGCGAGGAACGAGAAAAGTAGATGAGGTAACCGACATGGCATTAGTGGGTAGGCGCGATGGCCGTAATTCGGCTACGGCAGGTAACTGAGCTACGCAGGGCCACAGGCGCTAAAAGATATGTTCGGCGGCGGCCGCTATGGAACAGTAAGAGCGCACTGTGATCGATGGTTGGTATTCGTGAAATGGTGCCGCTCCGAGGAAGGCCCCAGCGTCTACGATGCACGGAAGATTGATCGGCAGGTCTTGACGAATTACGTGGCGTACCTTCGTTGTTTGGTCGAGCGTGGCGATCTTGATATCAGCACTGCGCAAAACCGGCTATCCAGTGTTAACAGGACCATGGCAGTGTTGCCGCAGCCCCAACCCCTTGCCGATTTATAGACAAAATGCCACCACCTGGATTAGCGTCACCAGAACCAGTCACGGAGGACCTGCAACCCTATGAACCAACCTACGCCGCAACCCTGGACAGCCGCCCCAGGCGATATCCTGCTGCTATCGGGCAAATCTAAAACCCGCCCTTTCAACCTCGGCTATCAATCGATAGCCCGGGTCAGCCCAGCTCTGTACACGCACGTCGCCCTGGTAATTAGCCCCTACCGCGTTATCCATGCGGTTCCCAACGAGGGCGTTGAAATCCGTGCGTGGCGCGAAATACGTGAGACCTATGATCTTGAAAGGTCATCGGTAGCAAGGCTTCGGGAACTCGATGAAGACTTGCGCGCGAAGCTGCTTGCCCAAGCGAACTACTATTTTGGCCTGCGTTATTCGGTATTGGCGTTGGGTGAGAAGCCGGAGACGTTCAGCCATCAGAAAGGCATTGTTTGCTCGCAATTTGTCGCACGGGTTTTGCATGACGTCGGGGTTACCTGCACATCGGGCCGCGTTCGAAAATGCTTACCTGCTGATATCCATAAGCACACGGAAGGCAGCTCAGAATGGCTGCGCAGCGGCCTTGGCGATTACTTGTTTGATCCAGCTGTTGCGGCGGATCCAGACATCTCGAGTGTTTATGCAGATCTGCATTTCGAATTGGACGGCTATTCCGCCAAGACACTCAAAACGAGCTTTTTGGTGAGCCGGGCGCGCCACGTAATGGAGGCGGCTATGGAATCGATGATTGCGTCCGTAGAGAGCGGCTTGCTCACCGTCGAGGATCTGCCCACGAGCCTCGGCTTTACCAATTACGTCATTTCGCCAAACGACTGGGCAGCAGCATGGACGCAGCATTTCGCCGTACTCCAACAACCCGCGGCGTTCCTGCATGAGTCGGGGCCACAAGCAGCTCAAGCACGGCACCGTTTTATTCGCTCGTGCGAGAACCTGGGCGAGATCGCTCAAGCGGCATTCGACCAGATGGCGCTAATGAGACGGTTTCTTGAAGATTGGATCACCCTACTGGCTCAGGGAATTGCAGAAAATACCCCAGTTGAGGCGCATCACTACTTGGTGGCGCCCAATACCAGATTGCTTGAAATGATCTCAATGATGGATCGCGTAATGGGGTGGCGGGAAAACTCAGACGAGGATTCCACCATGGACCTACCTGGAAGGCTGGCGTCCGGGATCTTCACCTGTGAAGAGGAGATTTCGATAGCGAGTCAGTGCCTGCTGAAGATATCTGATTTTGCGACAGCTAAAAGCACCTGGAATCAAATGCGGCTTGCGGTGCATGCCCAGACGGAACAAGTGGCTTCTGTGCTGGAGAACACGCTGACGGGCAAATAGCGTCCGATCCAATGCGTTACGGAATAGCGGTGACCAGAGCCGCCAACAGAGGATGGCGCGGTAAAAAAAGCACTCCAAGGCGGATATGATCAGGACCTCCTGACCACGGTTAATACCCTGTAAACGATGTCAACGGTTTAAAATTGTCCGGTTCACACGCTGGCAAGCCCAGCAGGCAGCTAGCGGCTAATTCCGCTAAAAGCAATTGACGCTAGCTCCACCCATAAATTTTCTCACTTTGGGGGCAACTTCCTTCGCCGATGGCTAAGTTCGAATCCCTCTGGAAGGGGCTTGAATAAATCATCGTCCTGAGGCCATCGTTTCGCCCGACTTTGAAACGCTCTAAGCGCGTCTATATCCAAAGTTGCCGCAATAATAAAGTCATTATCGCCACCCCGTACACGAGCCAACTCCCGCATATATGATTCTTTGGCAGGAGCTCTCACACGGCTATCTCCATACTTCCTATTATTCGCTAAAATCATATAAGCATGTATATCGAGAGCTGCTGACTCGATAAGCGCCGAAAAAGTCTCCAGATCCTTATTCCAACTCAGAACCATAAGGGCGTCAATTTCACCTTGGAAGTCCACTCTCGCCTTACTATTCTGCAACTCCGAACACACCATAACACCAAAACAGGCTCCATTATGGATGTATATCGGCTTATTTGAAGTTTTTGTCAACTTCCCGTACGCCCAGTACTTGCCATAAATTGCAGTAAGCGACTGATCCTCGCCTACTGCAGGCTGAAGTTTAGGTTGTCTGATTATAACGGAGGCAGGGAAACCGAGTCGGTCATCTGCCAGAACCAGACATGCTTCACTAATTACTTTATTTTTTGAAAAATGTCGGTACTCAGTACCGGCCACCAGACTAATTCCAACAGCGCTAAGCCTCCCAGCTATACTGTCAACCCACCTCAACGGTACAGAAAGCTCGGGGAAAAGAACATAGTCAGGCTTAGGGGTGAGCTGAATAGCTTGATTAACAAGCTCAGCTATTCGACTGTATCGTTCCAACGAGAGATTTGGCTTATCACAAGCCGTTGCCGCCCAAGAAGTCTCATCTGTTTTAATATTTGTTAATGCTACTATAATTTTTGACTTACGCTTAGTACCTATATACAAATAACTCCCTACACCCTTTGCTTCGTTCCGTCCGTGCTCTTGCTCTAAGGCTAGCAAAGTAGGCTTTATCCAAACACCTCTAAGAGCCTGTACATACTGCGCCCAAATAGCCGCCGGACTTTCTGTAAATACCTTACGAGTATTTCCCGGCAATCCTACACATTCTGGAGCAAGCTCCGCGATCTCAGCTGGGGTGAGTGGCCTTGTTGGGAAGAGATAAGGCATTAAGCTCTCATCTTTACGCGCTGTTGCACTTACCTTATGGAGCCGAGACCGTCTGGTTGACCTTAGAAACAATTTTAGCGCATCAATATCAAGCAACTCCGAGCTTTCCAAACAACTACAAATTCGCTTCTCATCATTCTCAGGGTGCTCCACAAACAAGTCTTGGACCGAGCGAATACTTAGAATCCTTTTATAAGGTTCTTTAGCGAGATCCGCCATAGCAATTAAAGGTGCTTTCTTATAAAAATCTTCTGAACCAATTCGAAAATCCAATATATCTTCAAAATCAGTCAAAGCTTCAATGATTACTTGCAAAAACAATTCAGCTAAGCGCGCTTCTTTCTTAGGACGATTCTGATTCAACAGCTTCTTAGGATCATAGTAACGAGCAGCCGCGTCGACGAACATCCAAGCAAGCGTACCCTTTACGTATCGCCAAAGCTCTTTCCCTGCTTTTGCTTTGGCGCCATTCAAGCCAATTTCTTTACCCGGCGTAACATGCACCGCCAACAGGTCAATAGCGGAAAATGCACGCACTACAATCTGTTCGGCGTGTTCCCACTCATTCAGACTGATAGCAAAACCAAGAAGTCTAGGCAAGTAGGTAAAGTGTGCGAATATATTCTCAGGTCGTACAATATGATTGTGTGCGAACTGATAAAATTCCTCACGCTGCCTCACCCATTCATTCTGAGGCAAGTCTCTCGCCAAGGTCTCTACATGGCGCAATTGCAAAGACCAACTAAGTCGCCGGATTGTTAATCCATCCGCTTTACGTAGAGTGTCTGCCTGGTCACCTACACTACCTGCAGCTGAAAGCACTCGAGCCGCTGTAGAGTCCTCTAGTTGATCTGGCGAGGGCATTAATCGATGTTCGCTGGATAGCTCGTAAATTTCTTTTTCTATGCTATCCAACAAATCTAAGCCAGCTCGACCATGCAAGACAAATAACTTCTGCTTTTCTGCCTGCAGCTTGATCTTAGTTTTCTTCTGCAATTCCTCCCCTTGCTGAATCTCCCACAGTCTATCATCTTTATTCCTTGTTTCTTCTGCGCCATCCGACTCTTGAAAAATGCAGTCTTCACCTAATCGGTTCTGCAGAAACAACATAAACTCTTTGGCGCTGGTGATGTTCCCCGTATCATGCAATACGATAAACATATCGTCTACGTATCTACCATAATGGATAGGAGCGACGGCCTCTCGAATCAATCTATCCCAATGACTCAACAAAACATTGGATATTATGCGAGTTGCTGTCAAACCAATCACCAGACCACCTGGTATCTCCACAGCTTCTTGCACCAACCTTTCGCTAAATTTTTTCGCCCCCTTTGACCAACTCGATAAAAACTGCGCAAGCTCCTTTGTAAACTGCTGCTCATCCTTTGAAAGGTCTACCCCTAATTTTTTTTGTAGCGCCGGAGCAGCGACTGCGAGCGGGTCTACAAAATGATAGTAGCTTTTCAGATCGAGAGACACAGCAATCACGTCCCGATCTTTTTCAAGCTCGTAGCGGATTGCTCTTAACCCATCATTACGCCACTTTTGGTAGGGCTGAAAGTATGGGGAAAATGAACCAATCGCACGCAAATGAAAAGGTTTATGCGCATTTTTATCTAGACTTTCGTCATTCCTCACACGCTTTAGACGCGCCCCATAGCAATCTGGACCTAGGCAAGCATCGAACTTGTGGCCAATCATGTTTATCCAAAGAGCAGAGACCACATGCGCATCCACTGGAAAATCGCCCACAATTCGAAATTCCGGGACCAGATGATTATTACTTTTGATATGATCAAATGCTCTTATGGGACAAGAAAAATGAATATGCCCCTTAGACCCATTCTTTTTAGGTTCAATGGTTAGCTTTTTAGGAAGAAGACGATATTCACCTAGCATTTTATCGTCATTAACAAAACCAACTTTGCCACTTAACCTTTCCAACAAGGCATTCAGATTGCCCAATAAATCTTGCTCGTACTCAGCAAATTTAATCGCAGCTGGAAATGTGTTCTCGAAAAAACAATCAGCTTTTGCTTTTCTATAGGCAACAATTAAATCATCAATTGTCAGACTACCCCAACCTTTAAAAACCGCTGTATACCCCATACGTTCTTCCTTGCAAAACAGTAATTTTTATACATTAAGTGTAATGCAGAGCCACCACCCTAAACAAGTTCACAAATTTGTGCAGATAAAACCCGAACACCCTTAGACTTCATCGAAATATCGAAAGCTATACAGAGTGGGTAAAACTCCTTCTTCGCCCAGCTTACATGGATGAACGAATCGGAACCCCAGCGCTTAATAAATCTCAGCCAAAAAGCATGGGTGTAGCGCTGAGTACATTGCCAAGCTTAGAGGTCATAAGGGTATTATTAGCGGTAGCATTTAAGATGCATAGAGAAAATATTTCGAATAATCAGATACTTGCTTAATATTTCGACTCCTGGTGCCGGCACCATACAAAACGAAGCCCTTGCAGAAATGCAGGGGCTTTGTTGTTTCTGGAGGGTGTGTTTTCCACTCCAAATGAAAAGCCCCCGACAGCCATCACTATCGGGGGCTTTTCTTCAACCTTACGCAGCCTCAACCGAAAGCAAAATCCGCCGCCCGAGCTGCTGCAATGCACGCTCGACATTTTCGATCTTGGAGTGATGCAGGAAATCGACTAACCGATCTACCTGGGGTCGTTGCACACCCAAGCGTCGTGCCAGTTCAGCTTTGCTTATCCCAGACTCCAAAAGCGTATTCCAGAGCCCAACCTTTGCCGCAGTCAGTATAGGCAGACGCAATACCGCGTCACCTTCCTGCTCCCCCGCATCACCTGTCGGAATCAACCGGCGATCATCAACGTAAATCGACAATGCCGTTTCCATCGCATCAATGGCGCCGTCGAGTGCTTCCTCGAGGGTGTCGCCAGCGGCGTGCATCTCTGGAATTTCTGCGCAGGACAACCAGACACTACTCGGCTCCTCGTGGACTTCCAACGCATATTCGAACATCACGTTTCCTCTCATGGGGTACAGCTGGGCCTCAATCCTTGAGGCCCAGCTGTTTGATTATCGATTTTCTCAACCCTTCGCCCATTTCCTTGGCTCCGTGGTCGGGAAAGACAGTTGATTTGCCATTCAAGGAAACCTTGAAATGACTGCCCTTGCCGGCTTGGAACTCGACGCCTTGGGCTTTCAACCATCGCCGAAACTCGCTGTACTTCATGTGCATCACTCGCTGTTTCGGTAGAGCGAATGTGCAACATATCTGTTACGCATGCAACATAACTGTTGCACCGCACATCCGGAACATCGCCAGCCTCCGCCACCACCTGGCCACGATTGCGCCCAACCCTCCCCCACGCTACCGTCAATCCCGTCGCTGCCAATTCAGCGACCGGGCCTGATAACCCGCGTAAGATGCAGGCGCACCAGCGCCCCAACCCACGTTTGTCGGCGCTTTTTCATGCCTGCAATTCCGTGTAATGGCGGCTGTGCGTGGGAGACCTTCGGGTCTGCCGGGTTCCTGTATCTCCGGTTTATCAGCCTGCGCATAGCTGCCACCCCATTCGCCTGATAACGAATTGGCAGCCCCATTTGATACAGGGAGTTTCACAAATGATTAGCATCGATCCATCCAAAGTCTGCCCTTTCCACCTCCCAACAAACGGTAGGTGAAGCCATGACCCATCCCCACGATCTGAAAACCCTCGGCCTCACCCATTTCTCCTTCCAGTACAACCACGCACTCTTCCGCACCAACTCCGGCGTCCCGGTCGTCACCGCCCTCTCCCACGCCTCGCATCTGCTGCACATTTCCAAACTGCTCACCTCCGATACTTCTGCCGCCAACGATCCAGAACTCCACGCCTGCGCCTCGCAATATTTGCAGGAGTTGAGTAAGGCGCTGGTCGATGACGCGGTCAAAGTGCTGAGTCCGGATCCATAAACCGTCGCCCATAAAAAAGCCCTCGCATCGCGGCGAGGGCTTTGTGTTACCGGATCAATCAGTGCCCAGCGCTCTGCCCACCATCTACATGCAGAATCTCGCCAGTCACAAAATTCGCGTTATCGAGATACACCACCGCCTGCGCAATGTCGTCGATCTCGCCCATGTGTCCAACCGGATGCAGCGCGCCCAGTGCAGCGTGGGTTTCCTCGCCGTGCATCGGCGTTTTGATGATGCCCGGCGAGACCGCGTTCACCCGGATTCCGCGTTTGGCGTATTCAATGGCCAGGGATTTCGTCGCAGCATTGAGACCGCCCTTGGTCAGCGAAGCGAGGACCGAGGGCACGCCGTCTACCGCGTGGTCGACCAAGCTGGTGGTGATATTGACCACGTGGCCCTTGCCCTGTTTTTCCATCTCGGCGATGGCCAGTTGGGTTATGTAGAAGAAGCCGTTGAGGTTGACCGACAGCACCGCTGCGTAGTCTTCCGGGGTGTAGGCGGTGAACGGTTTGGCGACGAAGATGCCGGCGTTGTTGACCAGGGTGTCGATGCGGCCGAAGCGTGCCACGCCTTCGCTGATCACGCGTTGAGCAGTGGCCGGGTCGCCGATGTCGCCGGCGATGGTCAGGATTTGCGGGTCGTTCGACGGTTTGATCGAGCGCGAGGTGGCGACGATGTTGTAGCCCAGCTCACGGAAGGCTTTGACCATGCCTTCGCCCAGACCTTGGGAAGCACCAGTGATAACGACAGTTTTTTTCGAATTGCTCATGATGAAATCCTCAATCAATAAGTAGGCGTTGAATCAGGCGCTAGCCAGTTGTTTCAGCATTTGTTCGTAGTACTCGACCGATTGCGAACCGGAGACGAGGTGCTTGCCGTTCAGGATCAGCGCGGGCACCGAGTTGATTCCGTGCTGCCGGTAAAACGCCTGCAGTTGCCGCACTTCGCTGGCGAATTCGTCGTTGACCAGCACCTTGCGGGCCCTCGCTGCATCCAGTCCCGCTTCGGTCGCCAGACGGATCAGCGTCGGGTGATCGTTGGGGTTGTCGCCGTCGCGGAAGTAAGCGCGCAGCAGGATCTTTTTCAGCGCGATCTGCCGCCCTTCCTGCGCCGCCCACATCAGCAATCGATGAGCATCGAAGGTGTTGTGAAAGTGCGTGCGTTTCTCCAGGTCGAACTCGAAACCGATGGCTTTGCCGCGTTCGATCTGCATCTTCTTGCCGGCGGCGACGTCTTCGGCGGTGCGGCCGTATTTGCGCATCAGGTGCTGCACGGCCGGTTCGCCTTCGGCGGGCATGTCCGGGTTGAGTTCGAAGGGCTTGTAGGTCAGCTCCACCGAAACCTCGCCGGCCAGATTGCCGATCGCCTGCTCCAGCGCTGTCGCCCCGAGTGCGCACCAGGGGCACACCACGTCGGAGACGAAATCGATGGTCACGGTCGGGGTCATGACTGGCCCCGTTCCGCCAGTTGTCGGCGGTACTCGGTGGTGGTGATGCCGGCGTAGCCCCAGTTATCGGTGTCGACTTCTTCGATCACGATGTGGGTCAGGTCCGGGCGTTTGTTGAGGACGCGTTCCAGGGTTTCAGTGATTTCGGCGATCACCTGAGCTTTCTGCTCACGGGTAACGCCGTCGCGGGTGATACGTACGCTGACAAATGGCATGACGACTACTCCAGTGACCTGCCCTCGGGATGATGGTCAGGTGTTGGAGCTCAATTTAGGCGTGTGCCGGGAGGGGAAAAAGTAGGGGTGGGGTACTTCATTTGTGAAGTGGTGTAATGAATAGCCTGTAAAAATCGCGCCAAAATTCCTTTGGAAAAACCCGAAGACGCACCCAAACCGTGCACTTTTTTTGACCCCAATCACCCCCACGTCACCAAAAACCCCGATCCTGTGTCAGCCTCCAGCCATCGGCAGGGACATCAATTCGCTACTAATTGCGCGACAACTATGCTCAGGTGCAGGAATATAGCCAGCAAATGGCGCCGTTCAGGTCGTCACGTACACAACAATACCCAGCCCACTTCAGAGGGCATTACCCATGGATAGCAGAACCTTACGCAACCTCATGCGCATCGTGCAGACCGGCTCGTTGTCGGCCGCAGCCGAGCATTCGTGCCTGACCGTGCAGGCCCTGGCCGCACAGTTGAACAAGGTCGAAGAGCAGTTCGGTTTCCGCTTGTTTAGACGATCCAACAAGGGGCTGACGCTGACGCCGCAAGGCACCGAGCTGACGCCTTATATGGACAGAGTGCTGATTGCCACGCGGCAGATGGAAGAGAAAGTCGAAGCATTGAAGGTGCCGGGACAACGCACATTGAAAGTGGCGTTGAACACCACGCTGGACCCGGATTTCAACCGACGATTGATCGGGCGCCTGATCGAGGTGTTTCCCGATTACCAGATGGAATTCAGCTACGCCGAGTCGATGGAAAACCTCAGCAAGCTGAAGAACGAGGACTTCGACCTTGCGGTGTTGATCGGCCCGCAGCGTCCGGGTCTGCCGAGCATTGTCCTGCCTGAAGTGCAGGTGCAGGTGGTCGGCGCGCACTGTGGTCAGGAGAACGATCCGCTGACGTTGCTCGGCAACAAGTTTCAGGTGCGTCCCGCAGAAGATTGTCCGTATTCCCACAGCTTTTTGCGTTTTCTCGACGCAGGGCTGGGCAATCACGAGAACAGTCAGCGGACGATCTACTCCTGCAGCGAAACGCTGACTTTGTCGCTCATCACCCAGATGGACGCGGTCGGCATGGTCTCCCGCGAGGCCGCGCAGAAAAACGGCCTGACGATTTTCCCCGGGTTCGAGGATTTCCTCGAAGTGCGCCTGGCGGTGAACAACCCGGATCTGTCCGGCCAGGCGTTGAACGACGTGGTCGATCTGCCGCTACATGAACGAGCCGAGCGCAATGTACGCAGCCGTCCCAACCGCCACACTGAGAAAGAGGTTTTTGCTGAAATACGCACATAACAGCGTCGGAATCGCTGCATAGAATTCCGGGCGATCGAGCTGTATGTGCTGATCCTTGATCAACAAGGGTGTCAGGCTGATCGCAGCGACGATCGCCACCGGCAGGTATTCCAGCGCCCGCGCGACGAAGGGCGGCCAGTGCTCGGTGTTGACCTGCAGCGGCAAGGCCCGTGGCAGGAAGGTCACGGCCATCATCAGAGCGACCACCAGAATCAGGAACGTTTGGTCAGGCATACACCCACTCCGCAGCCCACAAACGTGGCGATGAAAACGTTGAATGGCGAGCTGCCCACCAGACTCAGTGCGCCCATGCAGACGACTGCGGCCATAGCGGCGATGAGTTTGTTGCGGGTGTTGCACAGCGAGACCAGCACGTAGAGCATCATCGCGGTCAGCGCGTAATCGAGCTGGTATTTGATCAGGTGCGACGCGTACTGCGCACACAAGGCTCCGAGCAATCCGCCGATCACCCAGGAGGTGTGGCAAAACAGGTTGAAGCCGATCAGATATCGGATGTTCACCGGTGCACCAGTGCCCAGTTTGACGCTGTGGAAGGCGAACGATTCATCGGTCAGGCCGCCGGCGTAACACCAGCGCTCCATGCGGCTCAGGCCCAGCGCGCGCAGGGCCTTCGCCATGTAGACCGACATCAGCATGTGCCGCGCGTTGATCAGAAACGTGGTCAGCACGATGGTGGTCAGCGATGCCCCGCTGCTGATCAGCGCCAGCGCCGCGAATTGCGAAGCCCCGGCATACACGAACAGACACATGGCCACCGGCAGCCACAGCGGTAGCCCGGCGTTGACGGCCATCAGCCCGAACACGAACGACACGGTGAAGTAACCGGCCACCACCGGGCTGGCTTCGGCAAAGGTGCGCGATGGCTGACGGTCGACCATCAGCGGCGCACTGCCGGATGTTTCATTCATAGATCCCTCTCAAATGTCCGCTCGCCGTGAGGTTCGCAAAAACCCTGGGCCGTCCAGAAACGCTTGCCCGCGAGGTTAGCATCGTCGACGAACAGAAACATCCGCAGCACACCGACCCGTTTCATGTCGGCCGACGCCGCTTCCACCAGCCGCTGGCCCACGCCCTGGCTGCGATAGCGCAGGCTGACCGCCAGATGGTTGATCGTGCCACGGCTGCCGAGCATGCCGCCCAGCACCGCGCCGACGATCTCGCCTTCGACGTCGAAGGCGAGATAGGCCGTGGTGGTTTTCTGGATCAACACGCCGCGCAGGCATTTGGCGTCCTGCCATTCACAGAACGACACTTCGTCGAACTGGCGGAAGAAGCGCTCCATGCGCTGCGCGTCCTTGGCCGTCGCGCGCCGCAGCACCACCGGCGTCGAGCATTCGACGCCGTCTATTTGGGTGATCTGATTAGCGAACAATGTCGAAAGCGGTCCCGGGCCGCGAGAAAGAAATTGCCAGGATCTGCCGGTACGCCATGGCATGGGTATGGGTGTTGCGCGCCGGGGTCACGTAGTGGCGCATGTCGCGGTCGAGGAAGTAAGTTGTGTCGAGGATTTCCTGGTAGGTGGTCGACGCCAGTTGCTGCTCGTGGATGTCGTACAGACGACTCTCCGCACCCTCGACATTGTTGCGGCCCCAGAAGTGCACGCCGCTGAACGGATAACCGTCGCAGTGAATCCCTTCCGGGGTGATTTCCAGTTGTTTGCCGGGTTTGATCTCGATGCGGATCTGATGGATCTGGCATTGCCAGATTTCATCGTGCAGCTCTTCCGGCAACACGCTTTTGTACACTTCAAAATCGGTGTCGATCAGGCTGCGCATTACCGGCGAGCTGATGACTTCGTCCGAGAAGTCCTGGAAGTGCCGCACCACGCCGCCCACATAGCTGTTGTTGGCCTTGGACTGCACGTACGCGCGATGTTCCAGCTGCTTCAGTTCGCGAGTCTTGGGGTTGTACTCAAAGTCGCTGTAACGACGGTAACGCATGCCGGCTTCGGCCTGACCGTAGTAACTGTCAGGCTCCATGTTTTCCCAACTTTTGGTCAGTCTGACGAAGTCGGCGAAATGACCGTAGAGATTGAAGTCAGCACCCTGCACATTGGCGTACTTGTCGCGCCGTAGCGATTCGCCCACTTCTCTGGTTAAAACGATCATTACCAAATTCTCCGCTGCATTGAGCGGCCTAATCTATTAGGTGGAGAATTTGCGTCCATGAGAAAGAATTTCAGGCATTTAAAGCCCTGTTTGAAGCGCGATTTGAAACGGCTTGAAAGTGCATTTCAAATGACAAAAACACGGGTTTTTATACTGTTTTTTCAAAAAGCGTCAAAAAAAAACCCCGAACAAGTCGGGGTTTTTCTGTCACGTTTCGCGGGTTCAACCGATCATCAGAAGATGTTAATCGGGTAATCCACGAACACACGCAGTTCGTTGCCGCTGACGTTGTATTCGCTGGATTTCTGCGAAACACGCAGGATCGAGCTGCGCAGCTTGATGCTCAGGTCTTTGGCCGGGCCACTTTGCACGACGTACTTGAACTGGTTGAAGATCTCGCGCTCGGTGCCGCCTTCGCTGGTGGACGTGGTGATGTTGTCGCCACGCACGTACGCGAAGTTGTAGCTCAGACCCGGTACGCCGAATGCGCTGAAGTCCAGGCCGTAGCCCAACTGCCAGCTGCGCTCGTCTTCAGCGTTGAAGTCGGACCAGTAGGAGTTGGCCAGGTAGATGGTGTTGCCACCGTCCCCGACACGATGTTGATCTTTCTGGTAGCCGCCGTAGGCGTAGCCCAGGTTACTGTCGCCGGTGGAACGCTGGTGCGCCACGGTGAACGAGTGCGGACCAGTGGCGAAGGTTGCTGCCAGGCTCCAGATTTTGTTGTCGTCACCAGTGACGATACTTTTACCCGGTACAGTGTTCTCGCGGATGTAGGAGTCTTCCAGCTTGGTGCGGTAGCCGTTGAAGTCCAGGGTCAGGGACTGATCCTTGTTGAACGGCAACACGTAGTTGGCGTTCACGTATTGCTTCTTCAGCACGTCTTCGACGTCGGAAGCGTACAGCGCGCCCTTGAAGTTTTCGGTGAACTGGTAGCTACCGCCCAACACGTTGATCGACTTCAGACCACCGCTGTCACGGCCTTCATCGCTCTTGCGCGATTCCGCGGTGAAACGGCCAGCATCCAGCTGCAGACCTTTGATCTCTTTGGAAGTGATCAAGGTACCGGTGTAGCTCTCTGGGAGCAGACGGGAGTTGTCGTAGTTCAGCACCGGCAGGGCCGGCATCTGGTCACCGTAGGTCAGCACGGTGTTGGAGAAACGGAATTTGACTGCCGCGCCGCCCTTGGCCAGATCGTCAGCCGGGTTGCCGTTGTTGTCTTGCTTGAAAAAGTCGATACCGCCGGCGCCGCTGCGGCCCTTGCCGCCGTCCAGACGCAGCGCGTACAGACCGAACGCGTCCACACCCACACCGACGGTGCCCTGGGTGAAACCGGACGAGAACGTACCGATGGCCGCTTGGCCCCACTCGGCTTTATCGTCGTTACCGTTTTTGTAATCACGATTGATGTAGGCATTGCGCAGCAGCACTTTGAGGCTGCTGTCTTCCACAAAACCCTTGGACTCGGCCTGGTCGTTAGCCATGGCCGAAGTGGCACTCAACATCCCCAGTGCGATCAGACTGATTCGCTTGTTCAACATTTTGTTTTCCTTATTACGGGTTGAAACGCGCTGTGTCGAACGGCTGAAACGGCGCTTATTGCACTCTTTTATTCACCCCGAAACAAAAAGACCCGCTCAAGACAATGTCATGGCGGGCCTGCTCCTAATTTTGAGTCATGGCGGTTAGCCACAGGCGTTGGGCCGAATCGTAGCCGCGCCCTCAACAATGTGTCAATTTCAAGAATCGTCTTTAAATAGGCGAAAAACGTCTAAAAAAAGTAAATTTTGTGATGGCTTCGTGCACGGAATTGCTCGCAGTCAGGGATTTTGATGCGGGATTACGCGCAACCATCTAGGCCACAGACCTGCAAGGTTTCAGTCCCTGGCGCAGGCGTAAACGACTCACTCAACCATTGGGCGAAGGCTTCTGGCTTGCCCAGCCACGGCCCGATATCTACCAGTGTGAACTGACCGTCCTGTTCCAGTGCAAAAGTTGGAAAACCCTGCCCACCCAGTTTTGCCAACAGGGCACGGCTGTTCTTTATATGTTGTTCGGTGTCGACGGACTTCACGGCGTTCAAGAACATATCGGCGTTGTAGCCCTGCTCTACCGCGTATTCCACAAGCACACTTTCGTCGGCAATTCGCCGCCCTTCGACATAGTGCGCAGTCTGCAAACGGCCAAGCAGCTCCAGGCCACGACCGTCGATTTTTTCCGCTGCCATCACAGCGGCAATCGGTGGTGCCGAATCAAACACCGCCGAGTGATCGCGCAACAGGCCTTCGAAATAAGCTTCGCCGAAGGGCTGACCGGTGTATTCGGCAATGCGTCGGTCGTGAGGCATCACGTAATTGCGCAGTTGCGGTGAAACGTTCTGGCGGTTGGCGCCGGTCATCATGCCGCCGGCGTGGGCGATCACGGGCAGCACTTGCTGGGCGGCCTGCACCAGTGGTTTGGCGCCATAGCACCAGCCGCACAGCGGGTCGTAGATGTAATGAAGAGTCATCGGAAAGCTCCGCTCAGAAGGTGGGAAAAACGATGTCGGCACATTAGTCCCTCGGTCGTTGCGGAAAAACGCCGGAATGGCTTTCAGTCTGTTTCGGCAATCGGTCAAATGCGCTTGTTGTCCGCTCCGACACAAACATGAAATAAATTGACACAATCAAACCACGGAACCTTTCAGGAATAATTAACGGGAGTAAATGCAAAGCATTACCATTCGCGCGCTCGAATTCTTCCAACCTTTCGGATGCGCTTTTCAATGCCTGCCCCGTTCCGTCTCACGCCCGTCACGCTTGGGCTTTCTGCCTTTTTGTCCTCCGGTTTCGCTTACTCCGCGACCGAGCTTCCCGCCACGTCGATCAGCGCAGAAGCGCAGGTTGATGATCCGCGCGTAAAGGTCAGCAACACCGCGACCCGCACCTCCACCCCGGTGCGTTACGTGCCGCAGGCGATCGATTCGATCAAGACCGCCAATGTCGCGGATTACGGCATCAATGACATCGAAGATGCCCTGAGCGGTATTCCCAACGTCAGCGGCGGCGGCGATACGCGCTTCGACAGTCTGCGCATCCGTGGTTTCGACGCCAGCAACGACTTCTATCTGGACGGCATCCGCGACGACAGCCAGTACAAGCGCGACCTGCACAACATCGAACGCGTCGAAGTGCTCAAGGGTCCGGCCGCCGTGCTGTATGGCCGTGGCAGCCAGGGCGGGATCGTCAACCGCGTCAGCAAGGCACCCGAATTCGGCCGCCGTTCGACCATCGAGGCCCAGGGTGGCAGCGAAGACCTGCGCAGCCTGTACGCCGATCTCAGCACCGACCCGAGCGACAACATCAGCCTGCGCCTGAACATGGGCAACATGGACGAAAACAGCTTCCGCGACGGCGTCAGCGGCAATCGCCAGCTGTTTGCACCGTCGATGAGTTGGCAGCTCACGCCTGACCTGAACTGGCTGGTGCAATACGAATACAGCCGCTACAACCGCACGCCGGATCGCGGCATTCCCGGGGTCGGTGGACGTCCGGCAGATGTCGGTCGGGACACGACCTACGGCAACGATCACGATTTCATCGACGACAAAACGCAATCCCTGCGCTCGAAACTGGCTTATGAAATCAACGACAACTGGCAGCTGCGCCACACGCTCGGTGTGTTCAAGCTCGACAGCGATTTCGACAACACCTACCTCACCGGTTACACCCCGGCGACGCAGAAGGTCACCCGCCAGCACTGGCAGCAGGACCTGACCACCCGTAACGTGTTCAACAACGTTGAGCTGGAAGGCGGATTCGAAACTTTCGACCTCGAGCACCGCCTGCTGACCGGCCTCGAAACCGGCAGCCAGCGCCGCGACCCGACGCTCTACAACGCCGCCACGTCCGGGCGCGGCAGTTCCGCCGTGCCGTCGCTGGATCTGTACAACCCCAACCGCGACCTGCGCCACACCGGGCGCATGCAGGTGTCGAGCAGCAGCCACACCGAAGTCGAAAGCCGCGCGGTCTATGTTCAGGATCAACTGCGCCTGAACGATCAATGGCAATTGCTGGCCGGCCTGCGCTACGACACCTTCGATATCGAGTCGACCAACAAGCTGCGCAACATCTCCGAAGACCGTGACAGCCACAGCACCAGTCCGCGTTTCGGCGTGGTCTGGACGCCGCTGCAGAATCATTCGTTCTACGCCTCGTGGACCAAGACTTTCTCGCCGGTAGGCGGTGGTCTGATCGGTATCACCCCAGGCGCGGCCGGTAACACCAATGACCTGAGCCCGGAGCTGACCAAGCAGAAAGAGATCGGCGTGAAAAGCGACTGGCTCGACAATCGCCTGAGCACCACCCTAGCCGTCTATGAGCTGGAACTCTACAACCGCCGCACCACCGATCCGAACGACCCGACCCTGACCGTGCTCAGCGGTCTGCAACGCTCGCGCGGGATCGAGCTGACCGGTACCGGCAAGATCGTCGGCAACTGGTATGTGCGCGGTGGTGTAGGCGTGCAGGACGCGACCATCGAGAAGGACAACAACGCCCTGGAAGGCAAACGCGTGAACAACGTGGCCAAGCGCAACGGCAGCCTGTTCCTGACCTGGAAACCGGAAATGGGCTGGTACGCCGAAACCGGCCTGACCCTGGTCGGCCAGCGTTATGCCGACAACGCCAACACCACCGTGTTGCCGGGCTACGGCCGTTGGGACGCGCTGGTCGGCTACCGCCACAAGGACTGGGACCTGCGTGGCGCCCTGAACAACATCACCGACCGCGAGTATTACTCGTCGGCCACCAGCGCGTTCCAGATCCAGCCGGGCGCACCGCGCAGCCTGGTAGTCACCGGCACCTACAGCTTCTGATTCGCGCCCATAAAAAAAGCGCTGCCATCCCGGCAGCGCTTTTTACAATCCTTGTTTGTTCTTCTTATCCTTCCATCACATCCCACAGTGCTTCCAGTTCGGCCTCGCTGAACAGGCCAGCGGGGTAACGCTCGATCATCATCCGGCGCGGATCAGGTTCCCTGATCTGACGCGTTCCATTGGACTTCAACCAGTGCGCGACAATCTGGAGCGACTCACTATTTACCGTCATGGGATGCAACGTCCGCTCGCTGATTACGTTCACTTCGGCGTTCATTTCAGCGCTCTCTCCCCGTTCATGAGCGGCTACGTTATCCAAGGTTTATGACAGAACTGTTGAAGTTCTCCCCCCTCCCTAGTGCGTCATGAGCGATACAAGAGCTATGCCAATGTCTGGAAACTGCCGACAGGCGGATATAAAGAAACCCGCAGTCCTGACGGGCTGCGGGTTTCTCTTCAAGCGTGGGCAACGAATGACTGACCGGTCGATTTTTCAATCAACTCAAGCTGTTACATCCGCACTCACTCTTTGTGCGGCGCGGGTTGCTGTTGGGTAAGGCAGTGAATGTTGCCGCCGCCCAGTAACAGTTCGCGGCCCGGCACCATCACCACTTCATGTTGCGGGAACAGGTTCTGCAGGATCTCCCGCGCCGGCGCGTCCATCGGATCGTCGAAGCTCGGCGCGATGATGCCGCCGTTGACGATCAGGAAGTTCACGTAGGAACCGGCCAGGCGTACGCTCGGGTTACGTTCCTGAGTGCCGTCCACCGGATCCACGCCCGCGCATTCTTCTTCGGTGGCAAACAGCGGCCCCGGAATCGGCATCTTGTGCACCGTGAACGGGCGGCCCTTGGCGTCGGTGCTGCTTTCCAGCACTTTCATCGCGGCCTGGCAGCGCGGGTAGTTCGGATCCTGCGGATCGTCGGTCCACGCCAGCAGCACTTCGCCCGGACGCACGTAGCAGCAGAAGTTATCCACATGGCCGTCGGTTTCGTCGTTGAACAGGCCATCCGGCAGCCAGATGATCTTGTCCACCGACAGGTTTTCGCTGAGCACCGCTTCGATCTCTTCGCGACCCAGGTGCGGGTTGCGATTGCGGTTGAGCAGACATTCTTCGGTGGTGATCAGGGTGCCTTCGCCGTCGACGTGAATCGAGCCGCCTTCGAGCACGAAGCCTTCGGTGCGATAACGCGGGCTTCGCTCGATTTCGAGGATCTTGCCGCCGACCTGAGAGTCGCGGTTCCACGGCGAATACAGGCCGCCGTCGAAGCCGCCCCAGGCATTGAAGTCCCAGTTCACACCGCGCACTTCGCCGCTGTTGTTGATCACGAAAGTCGGGCCGCTATCGCGAACCCAGGCGTCATCGCTGGACATCTCGACCACGCGGATATTCGGCACGTCGAGGCGAGCACGAGCGTTTTCGTACTGGCCGGCAGAGACCGCCACGGTGACCGGTTCGAAACGCGCGATGGCTTTGGCCACTGCCGCGTGGGCGGCCTGCGCCGGTTTGCCGCCGAGACGCCAGTTGTCCGGACGCTCGGGCCAGATCATCCAGGTCTGGGTTTGCGGTGCCCATTCGGCCGGCATGTAAAATCCATCGGCGCGTGGTGTGCTTTTCAATGTGGTCATGTCGATCAGACTCCAGGGAACCGTCGAGGGTTTTTCAACACGCCGTACAGGGATGGACGACGGACTATGGCGACTTTATAAACGATAAATATCGACTTTAGAAGCCATAAATAAAAAACAATCTCGTTTTAACCCGGCAAATACCGATACAAATCGGTATTTGCCGGTTCCGGATCGCCTCAGAGCCCTTCTTCCAGCACCTTCGCCAGCATGTCGACAAAGAAATCCACGCTCTGACGCGAGGTGACCATCGGCGGTTTGATCTTCAGGACGTTCAGATAATCGCCGGTTGGCTGCATGAAAATCCCCAGCTCCCGCAGGCGATCACACAACCGCGTGGTTTCCTCGGTCGCCGGTTCCAGGGTTTCCCGATTGCGGATCAGCTCGACCCCCAGATAGAACCCGGAACCGTGCACCGCGCCGACCAACGGATATTGATCGATCAACGCCTCCAGCCGGGCCTTGAAATGAGCGCCGACCACCTGGGCGTTTTCCCAGAGTTTTTCTTCTTCCATGACGTCGAGCACCGCCATGCCGACCTGGCAGCTCACCGGACTGCCGCCAGCGGACGAGAAGAAATAGCCCTCGGCCTCCAGCGCCTCGGCGATTTCCCGGCGGGTGATCACCGCGCCCAGCGGCTGGCCGTTGCCCATGCCTTTGGCCATGGTGATGATGTCCGGCACCACGCCTTGCTCTTCGAAGCCCCAGAAGAAGTGGCCCATGCGCCCGTAACCGACCTGCACCTCATCGGCGATGCACACGCCGCCCCGGGCGCGCACCAGTTCATAGACTTTCTTGAGGTAGCCCGGCGGTAGCGAGATCCCGCCCGCATTGCCGTAGACCGGCTCGCAGATGAACCCGGCGAGTTGGCGTTTCTGCTCGTCGATCTTCGCCAGATGATGTTCGACACTGCGCACATAATCCGGCGCCGAATCCGGGCCGCGAAATTCGCCGCGATAGGTGTTGGGCGCGGTCACCGCATGCACCCAGTCCGGGCGACTGCTCAGGGCCTGCGGGTTATCGGCAATCGAGGTCGACACTGCGTCCGCGCCCACCGTCCAGCCGTGATAGGCCTCCAGCACGCTGATCATGTCGCGCCCACCGCTGGCGGCCCACGCCAGGCGGATCGCCAGATCGTTGGCCTCGCTGCCGCTGTTGACCAGGAACACCCGATCCATGCCCTCCGGCGCGAGTTTCAGCAAACGCTCGGAAAACTCGGCGACCGCCGCATAGTTGAATCGCGAGTTGGTATTGAGCAGCGACCACTGCCGGCTCGCGACCGCCGCCATGCGCGGGTGACCGTGGCCGAGCACAGCGACGTTGTTGAGCATGTCGAGGTAGGAACGGCCCTGCATGTCGATCAGGTGATTGCGCCAGCCGCGCTCGATGCGCGGCGGGTCGACGTAATAGTGCTTTTGGGTGCGGGCAAAACTGGCGTCGCGGCGCGCCAGCAAGGTAGCTGCGTCCAGCTCGGGTTCGGCGTCGCAGGCCAAGCCCAGCAGTGCGGCCGGCGAGGGGGACAACGCCTGCCACGCCAACGCGCGTGATGGTGTACAGAACAGCGGCGCTTCCAGCTGTGCGCCGCGAATCAATTGCACGGTCAACGGACCGTCCACCGAACCCAGTACCTGACCTTTGACCAGCGCTGCGCCACTGTGCAATGAAGGTTTCACGCCCAGCAAGCGCAGGCTCAGTTGCGAACCATCGAGTCGCAGCGCGCCGTCGGCCGACAGGTGAAGTACGCCAGCAAACGGCGCTTCCACCGTCGAACTCTGGGGCACATGCAATTCAACGTGCAGCGGGAATGTCTCTGGCTCATCGGCGCTGTCGGGCCGGGTGCGCGACAACCGGTATTGCCCGTATCGACTGGCCGCCAGACCGTGGATGGCCGCTGCTTCACTCAACAGGCGCTGATCGATGCCAGGCTGCTCCCAATTGCCCGCCTCGAAGTGCGCGCTCAACACACCCAGATCGATCAACGCGAATTCGCGCCCGACGAGACCGGGCAGCAACGGCGCAAAGCCTTCACTGTCGATGGTCGGCAAGGTCTGGCCGACCGCTGTGAGAATCGCCGCCTCCATCAAGGCCAGAGGCACAGAGGTGGCGACCCGGAAGATCTCCCACTCGTGGGTCAGATTATCGCGGCTGTAGGTATTGCCCGGATCGATGCTGACCTGTTGCTCGCCACTGAGCACCAGCACCGCCGCCCGCGCCACGATCAGCGGCCACAGCGCCAGCAGTTCTTCGTGTTGCAGCGGATTGACCGCGTGATAGGCCTGCACGGCCGGCAGGATCACAAACGGATCGCCGGCGGCATGATGCAGCAGCGCGGCGCAGGTGACCGACAGATCGGTGATACGCCAGGTGCGCACCAGATCGCCGAAATCGATGACGCCCTGTAACTGCCAGTGCCGCCGGGCATCACGCTGCCAGACTACGTTGTCGTCGGTGATGTCCATGTGGATCGCCTGCACCGGCAGCTTTTCCAGCAGCGGCTGCAAACGAAGCCTGGCCTGTTCGGCAGCCTCGGCGATCAGCGCGCGTTGGCGTTCGTCTTCGATGACCGGCAGCAGGTGCTCGATCAGTGCGCTGGCATGGCGCGCGTCCCA
The DNA here is from genome assembly GCF_002884345.1 of Pseudomonas sp. GW456-12-10-14-LB2. Taxonomy (NCBI): domain Bacteria; kingdom Pseudomonadati; phylum Pseudomonadota; class Gammaproteobacteria; order Pseudomonadales; family Pseudomonadaceae; genus Pseudomonas; species Pseudomonas sp. GW456-12-10-14-LB2. The sequence goes on along the minus strand of NZ_POHV01000016.1, from coordinate 37,117 downwards.
TTGCAACGTGCGCTCGAGTCCCGGATGGTCGAACCCGGCCAGGGCCAGATCCATTTCGCCGCAGAGCCGGCCGAAACCGGCGACGACATCGTGGCCAAGGTGATCGAGAGCTGTCAGCGGCTGGCCCTCGATGTAATCGAGCAGCCGTACATGCACCGATTCTCCACCGACGTCCAGGGTCAGCAGGTCTTGGCCGTCACTGGCCGGGATGACCCGGGGAACGTGGACATCGCAGTGTTCAGCCAGATATTTCAGGCCAGCATGCTGGGCTTGCAACTCGACCAGCGAATAGTCGCCCCGACAGATCTTCAGCACGAATCGCCCACGCTCGCTGTCGACCCGGTAATTGAGGTCCTGCTGGCTGCCCAGCGCCTGCAACTTGCCGCTCAGCCCGTAATGCTGCGTCAGAACCTGCAAGGCCTGCTCTGCAGTGACCTGTGGGCCCGGAAGACTGGCGCGATGAATCAACGTGGCGAACGACATGGAACGACCCCTGAAATTTTATTAGGCGCCTATATCGCCACTGCACCGATGGATAATCAACCCCCCGTAAACCCCGCGCCGATCACTGCCCTGTTTCACTCGGCCGCCGCTGCACCATTGAATGGATTGCACCGGGCGTCCGTACGTCGAATACCCTTCGACAAAGAGCTGCATGGATAAAATCCCTGGGCAACCCTCTTGTGCCGCCCCTCCCCTGCCGACAAGCTATGCTCCACTCGCTTTATAGTCTTACGGAAAAAGGCCAACCTGCATGCGTATTCTCGTCACCGGTGGTGCCGGCTTCATTGGCTCCGCACTGGTTCGCCACCTGATTTGCAACACGGCTCACGAGGTGTTGAACCTCGACAAACTGACTTACGCCGGCAATCTCGAATCGCTTACGAGCATCGCCGACAACAGCCGTTACGAATTTGTGCAAGCCGATATCGTCGATCAGTCCACAGTGAGCACCCTGCTCAAGCGCTTCCAGCCCCATGCGATCATGCATCTGGCTGCCGAATCCCATGTCGACCGATCCATCGATGGGCCGTCGGACTTCATTCAGACCAATATCGTCGGTACTTACAGCCTGCTGGAAGCGGCCCGTGCCTACTGGCAGGGCCTGGCCGAGCCGAAAAAAAGTGCCTTCCGCTTTCACCATATATCGACCGACGAGGTCTACGGCGACCTGCATGGCGTCTACGATCTGTTCACCGAAACAACTCCCTACGCCCCCAGCTCGCCCTATTCCGCAAGCAAGGCGGCGTCCGATCATCTTGTCCGGGCGTGGCACCGCACTTATGGCCTGCCCGTCCTGCTGACCAATTGCTCGAACAATTACGGGCCCTACCACTTTCCGGAAAAGCTGATCCCGCTGGTGATCCTCAACGCACTGGCCGGCAAGCCACTGCCGGTGTATGGCAACGGTCAGCAAGTCCGCGACTGGCTGTTCGTCGACGATCATGCCCGGGCGCTGTTGAAAGTGGTCACCGAAGGCGCGGTGGGTGAAACCTACAATATTGGCGGACACAACGAACAAAAGAACATTGAGGTGGTGCACGCCATCTGCTCATTGCTCGAAGAGTTGGCACCGAACAACAAGCCTCAGGGCTTCGCTCGATTCGCTGACCTGATCACTTTCGTCAAGGACCGTCCCGGTCACGACCTGCGTTACGCCATTGACGCCGGCAAGATCGAACGCGAACTGGGTTGGGTCCCTGAAGAAACGTTCGAGACCGGCCTGCGCAAAACCGTTCAGTGGTATCTGGACAACCGTCAATGGTGCCGACGCGTTCAGGACGGCAGCTATCAGGGCGAACGCCTGGGTTCCACCGACATCAAGGATCTGCTCGCATGATGAAGGGCATAGTTCTCGCCGGAGGCTCCGGCACACGATTGCATCCAATCACGCTCGGCGTATCCAAACAGCTGTTGCCGGTCTACGACAAACCGATGATCTACTACCCGATCTCGGTGCTGATGCTGACCGGGATCAAGGACATCCTGATCATCTCCACCCCGCAGGATCTTCCGCAATACCGCAACCTGCTGGGCGATGGAAGCCAGTTCGGGGTCTCGTTCAGCTATGCCGAGCAGCCATCCCCCGACGGACTGGCCCAGGCCTTTCTGATCGGCGAGCAGTTCATTGGTAATGATCCGGTGTGCCTGATTCTCGGCGACAACATTTTCCACGGCCAATCCTTCAGCGAACAGTTGAAGAAAGCCGCCCGCAAACCTCAAGGCGCAACAGTGTTCGGCTATTGGGTCAAGGATCCAGAGCGCTTCGGCGTGATCGACTTCGACAGCGAAGGGCGCGCCCTGTCCATCGAAGAGAAACCCGCAAAGCCCAAGTCCAGCTACGCGGTGACGGGTCTGTACTTCTACGATAACGACGTGATCAGGATCGCCAAGGCTGTCAAACCATCGCAGCGTGGCGAACTGGAAATCACCGACGTCAACAACGCGTATTTGCAGCGTGGCGATCTGCAGGTCGAGCGTTTCGGACGCGGGTTCGCCTGGCTCGACACCGGTACTCACGACAGCCTGCTTGAAGCCTCCCAGTATGTGCAGACCATCGAACACCGCCAGGGCCTCAAAGTCGCGTGCCTGGAAGAGATTGCCTATCTGAACAGGTGGATCAGCCGCGAACATCTGCTCGAGCGCGCGCAGTACTTCGGCAAGACCGGCTATGGCCAGTACCTGTATTCGATTGCCGGAGAAAACCAATGAACGTGATCGAAACCGATCTGCCCGGCGTCATGGTCATCGAACCCAAAGTGTTTGGTGACGAACGCGGCTTTTTCTACGAGAGCTTCAATGCCAAGGCGTTTGCCGAAGCGACGGGCGTGAATGCGCAGTTCGTACAGGACAACCATTCGCGCTCGCAGAGAGGTGTGTTGCGTGGTCTGCACTATCAGTTGGAAAACACCCAGGGGAAACTGGTGCGAGTGACCGTCGGTGAAGTGCTCGACGTTGTCGTGGATATCCGGCGCAGCTCGCCGCACTTCGGCAAATCGCTCACCCTGCGCCTGTCGGCAGACAATCGTCGCCAACTCTGGATACCCGAAGGCTTCGCCCACGGTTTTGTCGTGCTGAGCGAGGTTGCCGAATTTCTCTACAAGACCACCGACTATTACACGCCGTCTGCCGAGCGATGTATTCGCTGGGACGACCCGACGCTGGACATCGACTGGCAACTCGAATCTGCCCCGCAGCTTTCGGCCAAGGATCAGAACGGTAAAAGCCTGAACGAGGCTGACCTGTTCCCATGAAAATCCTCATCTGTGGACAACAGGGTCAGGTCTCGAAAGAGCTGCAGTTGCGCCTGGCCGATACAGGCGATCTGATCGTGCTCGGGCGTGACCGGCTTGACCTGGCTCAGCCCGCGCAAATCCGCCAGCAGGTCAGACAGATCGCTCCCGATCTGATTATCAACGCTGCGGCCCATACTGCAGTCGACCAGGCAGAAAGCGAGCCCGAGCTGGCTTTCGCCATCAATGCGACAGGGCCCGGTGTCTTGGCCGAGGAAGCAGCACGGCTTGGTGCGCCGCTGATTCATTACTCCACCGATTACGTCTTTGACGGCAGCCAGCCAGAGCCCTACAACGAATCCGATGTACCAGCCCCGCTGAGTGTCTATGGCAAAAGCAAGCTGGCAGGCGAGCAAGCCATCGCCGACGTTCAGGGGCAACACCTGATTCTGCGAACCAGTTGGGTTTACTCCACCCATGGCCGGAACTTCCTGTTGACCATGCAGCGATTGCTCCAGGAAAAACCACAATTGCGGGTCGTCGCCGATCAGGTCGGAGCCCCCACCTGGGCGGGCACCATTGCCCAGAGCACCCTGGCACTTATCGAACGCTGGCAGTCAGGGCAACCCGGGGTCTGGGGCACCTACCACCTGACGGCCGGCGGGCATACCTCGTGGTTCGGTTTCGCCCAGGCTATTGGCGCAGCGCTGCGTGAACAGGGCAAACCGTGCGCAGAACTGATACCGATCCCTTCCAGCGACTATCCGACGCCTGCTGCACGTCCCTTGAATTCGCGTCTGGACTGCAGTCGCCTGCAGCGTGAGTGGGGCGTCAGTCTGCCGGACTGGCAAACCGCGCTGCACGAGTGTCTTGCCGGGCAAGCCTAGGCATAATGCGCCTGTACCCACAGGCGCCCGATGCTCATGACTCCGACTCTTCCCCGTCGCCCCCGCTGGCGCAGCCTCGCCCTGCTGGCCCTGTGTCTGGCTCCGCTGCTGTGGCCGCTGGAGCATCTCGCCGAGCGCTATTACCGCAGCGAACTGGCCGGCCAGAACCGCCAGACCCTCGACCTCTACGTCGCCAACCTGCTGGGCACCCTGCATCGCTATGAAGTACTGCCGCAAATCCTCGGCGACCTGCCGGCCCTGCGCGCGGTGCTCGGGGCGCCGGACGACGGCGTCACCCAGGGCAACGCCAACCGCCTGTTGAAGAACATCGCTGCGCAGACCGGCGCCGAAGTCATGTACCTGATGGACACCAGCGGCCAGACGCTCGCGGCGTCGAACTGGGACAAGCACGACAGTTTCGTCGGGCGCAATTTCTCTTTCCGGCCGTACTTCAGCGAGGCCATGGCCGGCCGCCTCGGGCGCTTCTTCGGGTTGGGCACCACTTCCGCCAAACGCGGCTATTTCTTCGCCGCAGCAGTGCGCAACGGCGAAAAAATCATCGGCGTACTGGTGATCAAGGTTGACCTCGACCACACCGAAAGCCTGTGGGGCAAAACCCCGGAACAACTGCTGGTGACCGACCACAACGGTGTGGTCATCCTCACCTCGCGTCCGGAATGGCGCTTTCGCGCGACCCGCACCCTGAGTGATGCCGAGCGCGCGGCGATCACCGCGATCCAGCCCTACCCGACCCGCGAGCCACGCCCGCTGAACCTGAGCCCGACCGCATGGCTTCCGCAGACCCAGGACATCGCGGAAACCGGCTGGAGCGTCAGCATTCTTGCCCCGCGCACGTTGATCGACCGACCGGTGCGCACGGTGGTGGCGATCGGCGGCGCCACCTTGCTGGTAGTCATGTTGTTGCTGGGCCTGATGATGCAGCGTCGTCGTCATTACCTGGAACGCATCGCTTTCGAAGCCAAGGCCCGGCGAGAGCTCGAGGGCCGGGTTGCCGAGCGCACCAGCGATCTCGAAGGCCTCAACCGCCGACTGAAACAGGAAGTGCTTGAACGCGAACAGGCCCAGCAGGAACTGGTGCGCGCCCAGGACGACCTGGTGCAGGCCGGCAAACTGTCGGCGCTGGGAACGATGTCGGCAAGCATCAGCCACGAACTCAACCAGCCACTGGCAGCGATCCGCAGCTACGCCGAGAACGCCGAAGTGTTGCTCGACCACGAACGCACCGAAGATGCCCGTGGCAACCTCAAGCTGATCAGCGAGCTGACCGGGCGCATGGCCTCGATCATCGCTCACCTGCGCGCCTTCGCTCGTCGCGACCGCCACGCCCCGGAAAGTGTCGCCCTGCAACCGGCGCTGGACGACGCGCTCGCCTTGCTGGCCAAACGGCGCCGCAGCATGGATGTCGAGCTGATCCGTGACCTGCCCGCCGCGACCTTGTGGGTCGAAGCCGGGGAAACCCGACTGCGTCAGGTGCTGGGCAACCTGCTGGCCAACGCTCTCGATGCCCTGACCGAGAAAGGCCCGCCGCGTAAATTGTGGCTGAGTGCCGAATCCACCGATGACGGCGTCAACCTGTACATTCGCGACAATGGCCCGGGTTTCTGCATGGAAGCCCTGGGCCGTGCCAGCGAACCGTTTTACACGACCAAGACCCGCACTCAGGGTCTCGGTCTGGGGTTGGCCATTTGCGAAACCCTGATGCGCGCCTTCGGTGGTGAACTGTCGTTCGCCAACCACAAGCAAGGTGGCGCCCTGATCACCCTGCGGCTGCGCGCCGGCGCGCCCGGGGTCAGCCTGCAACCGTCCGAGGATCGAAGCGCATGACCATCGACAACCGCATTCAGGTGGTGCTGATCGACGACGATCCGCACCTGCGTCAGGCCTTGGGCCAGACTCTGGATCTGGCCGGCCTGAAAATTCTCCCGCTGTCCGAAGCCAAGGGCCTGGCCGCGCAACTGGAGCGCGACTGGCCGGGCGTGGTGGTCAGCGACATTCGTATGCCTGGCATGGATGGTCTTGAGTTGCTCCATGAACTTCACGCTCAGGATCCCGAGCTGCCGGTGCTGCTGATCACCGGCCACGGCGACGTGCCACTGGCCGTGCAGGCCATGCGCGCCGGTGCCTATGATTTTCTGGAAAAACCTTTCGCCAGCGACGCCCTGCTCGACAGCGTGCGCCGCGCCCTGGCCCTGCGGCGTCTGGTGCTGGACAACCGCAGCCTGCGCATGGCCCTGAGTGATCGCAACGAACTGAGCGCGCGGCTGGTCGGCCAGTCCGCGCCGATGTCACGCCTGCGCGAGCAGATCGGCGCGCTGGCGGCGACCAAAGCCGACGTGCTGATCCTCGGCGAAACCGGCGCCGGCAAGGAAGTCGTCGCCCGCGCCCTGCATGATCTGTCGAGTCGGCGTAACGGCCCGTTTGTGGCGATCAACGCCGGGGCGTTGGCCGAGTCGGTGGTCGAAAGCGAATTGTTCGGCCATGAACCCGGCGCCTTCACCGGTGCGCAAAAGCGCCGGATCGGCAAGTTCGAATTCGCCAATGGCGGCACGCTGTTCCTCGACGAAATCGAGAGCATGAGCATGGATGTGCAGGTCAAACTGCTGCGCATGCTGCAGGAGCGCGTGGTCGAGCGTCTGGGCGGCAATCAGTTGATCCCGCTGGACATCCGCGTCATCGCCGCCACCAAGGAAGACCTGCGCCAGGCCGCGGATCAGGGGCGATTCCGGGCGGACTTGTATTACCGCCTCAATGTGGCGCCGCTGCGCATTCCACCACTGCGTGAACGGGGCGAAGACGCGTTGATGCTGTTCCAGCATTACGCCGACGAAGCCAGCGCCCGCCATGGTCTGCCACCGCATGAACTGCAACCGGCGCAACGGGCGTTGCTGCTGCGGCACTCATGGCCGGGCAACGTGCGGGAATTGCAGAACGCGGCGGAGCGTTTTGCCCTCGGCCTGGAACTGGCACTGGACAACACGCAGCCCGATGGCAGCCCCGGCACCACCGTCGAAATCACGGCGGGCGGGCTCAGCGAGCAAGTGGAAAACTTCGAGAAATCCCTGATCGCCGCCGAACTGGCCCGCTCTCACAGTTCCGTGCGCAGTCTCGCCGAAGCCCTGGGCATTCCGCGCAAGACCCTGCACGACAAACTGCGCAAGCACGGTCTGAATTTCGCTGGCAGCGGCGGCCATTCCGACGAATCCGAATGAAGCACGCTCAATTCACTTTTCTGCCGCAAGAGGTCCGGGCATGAAGCACGACAGTCGTTATCTGGAATCGGTCCTTCACCACGATATCCCGCTGACCCGGGACATGGGCCTCAAGGTGCTCGACTGGCAGGAACAGCAACTGCGCCTGCATCTGCCGCTGGACGCCAACGTCAATCACAAGAGCACCATGTTCGGTGGCAGCCTGTATTGCGGCGCGGTGCTGGCCGGCTGGGGCTGGCTGCACTTGCGTTTGAAAGAAGAAGGCATCGAAGACGGGCACATCGTGATTCAGGAAGGGCAGATCAGTTATCCACTGCCTGTGACCGGCGATGCCATTGCGATCTGCCCGTCACCGAGTGCAACGCAGTGGGAGAAATTTCTGGCGATGTATCAGCGTTACGGACGGGCGCGATTGACTCTGCATACGCGGGTCATCAATGCCGGTAGCGATGAGGATGCAGTGACCTTCAGCGGGCAGTACGTCCTGCACCGCTGAAGACTGAGCGCGCTTACGAGCGGGCGAGTTCGAGCAGCTTCGCCCGCCATGCTGCTTTCGCCGGCAACGCCAGGAAGAAACTGTTCAACAAAGACTCCCGAGCTGGATAACAGAACGCTGCGCCACTCAGATCGAGCACTTCACCGCCCGCCCCTTCCAGAACGCCCTGCGCGGCTGCCGTGTCCCACTGCGAAGTCGGCGCCAGACGCGGGTAGCAATCGGCAGCACCTTCGGCCAGCAGACAAAACTTCAGCGAACTGCCGATGTTGGCCAGTTGCAACTCTCCAAGGCTGGCACTCAATCCGGCGAGCAAGCGTTCCTGCTCCGGGCTCGAATGACGGCGGCTGGCAACCACGGTAAACGCTTCGCCAGGTCCCGGCACGTCACGAACCTGAATTGCCACCGGCGTGCCGCCCGTGTCGCCGCGCCAGGCACCAAGCCCGGCTCCGCCGACGTAGAAGCGACCGTTGGTCGGCATCGTCACCACACCGAACACCACCCGGCCGTTCTCGATCAGCGCGATGTTGACGGTGAACTCTTCGCTGCCGCTGATGAACTCCTTGGTGCCATCCAGCGGGTCCACCAGCCACCAGCGCTGCCAGCCGGCGCGCACGCTTTGCGGGATGTTGGCGTCCTCTTCGGACAGCACCGGAATGCTCGGATCCAGCGCTGTCAGACCGGCCACGATCACGTGATGCGCGGCCATGTCCGCCGCCGTCACCGGCGAATCATCGGACTTGGCGGTGACGGCCACACCGGCACGCCAGAACGGCAGGATCGCCTCGCCGGCCCGCAGTGCCAGCTCGACCACCGGCGCCATCAACGGATGGGGAAAACTCATCGGCATCTCACTCATGACTGGAAATATCCGCGCTGGGTCAGCAGATCGCGGGTCAGGTACAACGCCGCCAGGGCGCGCCCCTCACTGAAATTCGGATTCTGCGCCAGCGTCGACAGTTCCCGCAGGTTGACCTTGTCCACACGCATCGGCTCGGGCTCATCGCCTTCGAGGCGCTCTTCGTACAAATCGGTGGCCAGCACCACCTGAATTTTCTGGCTCATGTAACCGGGGGACAACGACAGCTCGGTCAGATGCTCCAGTTGTCGCGCGCCATAACCGGCTTCTTCCTTGAGTTCGCGTTCGGCGGCAGCCAGCACGTCTTCGCCGGGTTCGATCAGGCCTTTGGGCAGCGACAGTTCATATTCGTCGGTGCCGCCGCAGTATTCCTCGACCAGCACGGCGTGCTCGGTATCGAGCATCGCCACGATCATGACCGCGCCATAGCCGGCGCCCTTGCCGACCAGCCGCTCGTAGGTGCGTTCCACGCCGTTGGAGAAACGCAGCTTCAGCTCTTCGACGCAGAACAGCCGGCTGGTGGCGACGATCTCGCGGGCGAGTACGGTGGGTTTCTGGCGCATGCAAAGCTCCTTGGCGTGAACGCGCTACTATAACGCGGCTTTTCCGATTGTTTGCGTCGGATATCTTTCTACCGTTCGAGACGTTGCCATGCCTTCATTACCGTGGTCCGACATCGATACCGTTCTGCTCGACATGGACGGCACATTGCTGGACCTGCACTTCGACAACCACTTCTGGCTGGAACACCTGCCGCAGCGCTACGCCGAACTGCACGGCGTGAGCCGGGCCATGGCGGAAATGGAATTGCAGCCGCTGTTCGAGCGCCATGCCGGTCAGTTGCAGTGGTACTGCCTGGACTTCTGGAGCGCGGAGCTGAAGCTGTCGGTGCGTGAACTGAAACTGGAAACCGCCCACCTGATCGCCCTGCGTCCGGACGCCGACACCTTTCTGGAAGCGATCAAACGAGCCGGCAAACGCGTGGTGATGATCACCAACGCGCACCGCGATTCACTGTCGCTGAAACTGGAGCGAATCGAACTGGCGCCGTACTTTGAACGGCTGATCAGCTCCCACGATTACGGGTTCCCCAAGGAAAACCCGCAATTCTGGGACGCCTTGCAGGCCGACATCGGTTTTGACCCGGCACGCAGCCTGTTCATCGACGACACCTTGCCGATCCTGCGCAGTGCGCGGAATTTCGGCGTGGCGCATTTGTTGGCCGTGAAGGAGCCGGACAGCCGCAAAGGGCCGAAGGACACCGGGGAATTTGCGGCGGTCGAGGATTATCGGGATTTGATTGCGGGCCTGTAGACCGCATCGTCCCCATCGCGAGCAGGCTCGCTCCCACAATAGAAATGCATTCCAATGTGGGAGCGAGCCTGCTCGCGATTGCGGTATCTGCGGTTATTCAGGAATACGCAGCGTCTGCCCCGGATAAATCTTGTCCGGATGTGACAGCAGCGGCTTGTTGGCCTCGAAGATTTTGTTGTACTGGTTGGCGTTGCCATACACCGCCAGGGAAATCGCGCTGAGGGTGTCGCCCTTCTTCACGACCACAAAACGCGCCGCCGCCACAACCGGCCCGGTCACGGTGATCTGGTCATCGACGCTGCCGACACCGGCAATGTTGCCCACTGCCAGAAGAATCTTCTCTTTCTCTTCCTGGCTCGCCACTTCACCGGTGACCGTCACCTTGTCACCGTCCACGGTCGCCTGAACATTCGGGTTACCCAACCCGACCTTGCTGATGTGCTCCTTCAATTGCTCGCTGGCATTGGCGTTGCCAGGGGTCAACAGGTCTAGCAACTTCTCACCGGCCTCTTTCACAAAGCTCAAAAGACTCATAGCGCACACTCCTTGATTTAAGTTCCAGACGCCCAAGCCTAGACCACCCCGGACAAACCCGGTTGCGGGCCGACCAATGACCCTGCCCCCGCGCAAGCGGTAGAATCGCCCACCCTTGCCAGCGCCCCGGAGCGAAGATGGACATCAAGCAGCTGAAATTCCTCATCGCCCTCGACGAAACCCGCCATTTCGGCCAGGCCGCCGCCCGCTGCCACATCACCCAGCCAACCTTGTCGATGCGTCTGCGCAGCCTCGAAGAAGAACTCGATCTGCCACTGGTCAACCGTGGCCAGCGCTTCGAAGGCTTTACCGCGCCGGGCGAACGGGTGCTGGCCTGGGCACGCACGGTGCTGGCGGCTTATGACGGCTTGCAGGCGGAAGCGGCGGCGTGTCGCGGCAATCTGATCGGCACCCTGCGGCTGGGCGTGGTGCCGCTGTCGAGTTTCGATGCGCTGCCGTTGATGCAACGCCTGCACGCGCAACACCCGAACCTGCGCTTCGAGCTGTCCTCGCTGAGCTCGGAACAGGTTCTGGAGCAACTGGCAAACAATCGCATCGACATTGGCGTGTCCTACCTGGACCGCCTCGACGGCGAGCGTTTTGAATCCCTGGCGTTCAGTGAAACGCAGATGGGCCTGCTCTACGACCAGCGGTTCTTCAGCTTTGGCGAAGCGCCGCTGAGTTGGGAATCACTGATCGAACTGCCCCTGGGCATGCTCACCAGCGGCATGCACTTTCGCCAGTCCATCGACCATAACTTCCACAGTCGCGGCCTGACCCCACAGCCATTGCTGCAAACCGACGCCGTTCACCAATTGTTGCAAGCGGTGCACGGCGGCCTGTGCTGCGCGGTGATGCCACTCGATGGCGGCCTGGAAAACCTCACGGATAACCTGCGCCTGCAACCCATCGAAAATGCCCAGACCCTTGCCCGACTAGGGCTGATCATGCGTCGCGGCGCCCCACGATCGGCGCTGGCAGAGGCGTGTTTCGCGCTTTATCAGAAATCACCAGCGGAGGCTTGATCGACGGCATCTATCGAAGGATCGACACTAGCGATTAGACGCGACAACTTGCCGCGCCTAGTCTTAACGTTGATCAATCCGTCGGTGATGCCATGAACGCCAAGCGCCCGGCCTGCGCGGCGCCTGCTCTCGAAACGCCCGCGCCTGCCGCCAGTCAGACCTACAGCTACAGCGATCTCCCCCTCGCGGAATCGGCCAGCACCGCGCTGGCCGAAGAAGTCGCGTTGGCGATTGCCTACAACGGCATCAGTCAGGCCGTGATGCTGGTGACGCCGACCGACCTTGAAGACTTCATCGTCGGCTTCAGCCTCGGCAGCGGCATCATCGAAGACGCCTCGGACATCTACGACCTGCAATTGAGCGGTTCGGGCTCGGCGCAATACGCGCAAGTGACCATCGCCAACCGCGCTTTCTGGAACCTCAAACAGCAGCGTCGGCAACTGGCCGGCACCAGCGGTTGCGGGTTGTGCGGCGTGGAAGCGGTAGAGCAGGCGCTGCCTGACCTCAAGGTTTTGCCCGGCGCTCCCTTGCCGCCCATCGAATGGCTCGACGGTCTGCGCCAGCGCATCGGCGCGTTTCAGCCGCTCGGCCAGCATTGCGGTGCGGTGCACGCGGCGGTGTTCATGAACGCCAGCGGTGAATTGCTGCTGGGCCGCGAAGACATCGGCCGGCACAACGCCCTCGACAAGCTGATCGGCGGCCTGATCCGGCAAAAGATATCCACAGCCGGCGGCCTGGCGATTGTCACCAGCCGTTGCAGCCTCGAATTGATCCAGAAAGTTTTGCGGGCCGGGATTCAGACCCTGGTCAGCCTGTCCGCGCCCACCGGCCTCGCCGTGCAATGGGCCCGACGCCACAACCTCAATCTCATCCACCTGCCGCAAAAGAACGCGCCGCGGGTGTATAGCCCAGAAATGGAGAAACACCCGTGAGCCAACACCATCAAGCCGACCAGAAACCCGTCCCACGCTACAAGCCTTACAAGGGCGCAGCCGGCGGCTGGGGCGCACTGATCAGCGTGGCCCAGGCCTGGCTGACCAGCGACAACGCCCTGAAAAACCTGCGCATGATGCTCAAGACCAACCAGAACGGCGGCTTCGACTGCCCGGGCTGCGCCTGGGGCGATTCGCCGGAAAGCGGCATGGTCAAGTTCTGCGAGAACGGCGCCAAGGCGGTGAACTGGGAAGCGACCAAGCGCCGGGTGGACGGCAAATTCTTCGCCAAGCACAGCGTCACCGCGTTGCTCGAACAGAGCGACTACTGGCTCGAATATCAGGGTCGCCTGACCGAGCCAGTGGTGTATGACGCCGAAACCGATCGCTACAAGCCGATCGGCTGGGACGATGCCTACGCGCTGATCGGCAAACACCTGCGAGCGCTGTCGAGTCCGGATCAGGCCGAGTTCTACACCTCCGGCCGCGCCAGCAATGAAGCGGCGTACCTGTATCAACTGTTCGTGCGCGCCTTCGGCACCAACAACTTCCCCGACTGCTCGAACATGTGCCACGAGGCCAGCGGCGTGGCGCTGGCGCAAAGCGTCGGTGTCGGCAAAGGCACCGTGACCTTCGACGACTTCGAACACGCCGATGCGATTTTCGTCTGGGGCCAGAACCCGGGCACCAACCACCCGCGCATGCTCGAACCGCTGCGCGAAGCAGTCAAACGCGGCGCCCAGGTAGTGTGCGTCAACCCGCTGAAAGAGCGGGGTCTGGAACGTTTCCAGCATCCACAGCATCCGATCGAAATGCTCACCAACGGCGACAAGCCGACCAACACCGCGTATTTCCGCCCGGCGCTGGGCGGCGACATGGCGGTGCTGCGCGGCATGGCCAAGTTCCTGCTGCAATGGGAACGCGAGGCGCAGAAGGCCGGCGCACCGGCGGTGTTCGATCACGACTTCCTCAATGAACACAGCGTCAATGTGCTGGAATACCTCGGCGTCGTCGATGACACACCGTGGGAGCAGATCGTCACCCAGTCCGGCCTGACCCTGGTGGAAATCGAGCAAGCGGCGCGCATGTACGCCAAAGGCAAGAACGTGATCATGTGCTGGGCGATGGGCATCACCCAGCATCGCCACTCGGTGCCGACCATCCAGGAGATCGCCAACCTGATGCTGCTGCGCGGCAACATTGGCAAACCCGGCGCCGGTCTGTGCCCGGTACGCGGCCACAGTAACGTGCAGGGCGACCGCACCATGGGCATCAACGAACGTCCGCCGGTGGCGTTCCTTGATTCCCTCGAGCGCCGCTTCCAGTTCAAGGTGCCACGTCACAACGGGCACAACGTGGTCGAAGCGATTCACGCGATGGCCGAAGGTCGCGCCAAGGTGTTTATCGGTCTGGGCGGCAACTTCGCCCAGGCCACGCCGGACAGCCCGCGCACCTTCCAGGCCCTGAGCAACTGTGACCTGACGGTGCAGATCAGCACCAAGCTTAATCGCAGCCACCTGGCCCACGGCAAGGACGCGCTGATTCTGCCGTGCCTGGGTCGTACCGACATCGATATCCAGACCGAAGGCCCGCAAGCCGTCACCGTGGAAGACTCGTTCAGCATGGTGCACGCCTCCAACGGCCAGTTGCAGCCGCTGTCGAACCAGATGCGCTCGGAGCCGTCGATCATCGCCGGCATTGCCGCCGCCACCCTGGGCAGCAAACCGGTGGACTGGAACTGGCTGGTGGCCGACTACCGGCGCATCCGCGAACTGATCGCCGACACCATTCCGGGCTTCAAGGACTTCAACGAGAAGGTCAAGAACCCGGGCGGCTTCTACCTCGGCAACAGCGCCGGCGCGCGCAAGTGGAACACCACGTCGGGCCGGGCCAACTTCAAGCCGAACATGCTGCCCAAGGACCTGATCCACGAGCGCACTCGCGCTACCGGCAAACTGCCGGATCTGATCCTGCAATCGATGCGTTCCCACGATCAGTACAACACCACGATCTACGGTCTCGACGACCGTTATCGCGGGGTGAAGGGACAGCGTGACGTGCTGTTCGCCAACGAGGCGGACATCATTCGCCTGGGCTTCAAACCGGGGCAGAAGGCTGACATCGTGTCGCTGTGGGACGATGGTCGCGAGCGTCGGGTGAAGGGCTTCACGCTGCTGGCGTTCGATATCCCGGCGGGGCAGGCGGCGGCTTATTACCCTGAAGTGAACCCGTTGGTGCCGCTGGAGAGTACCGGCGATGGCAGCCATACGCCGACGTCGAAATTCATCGCTATCCGGTTGGAAGCGGCGAGTGAGACGGGGCTGATCATGGCCAAGTCGGCCTGATTCTGATCGCTCCCACGCTCTGCGTGGGAGCGAAGCCGTGGACGCTCCGCGTCCGAAAGTCAGACTCGATAGATCTCGCAGACACTTTTCAAACGCCCACAAAAAAGGCCGCTTTGTGATCAAAGCGGCCTGTCCGAAGTAGCTAAAGACCGGCGAAAATCGGTTAAGTTCCGCCCAAAAATCAGCAACTTGCAGAATTGTATACAGGTCGTGCTATTCGTCGGATTTTGATTGTCACGCCCATTCCAGAGCCTCAGGATCGCGCCGTCATCCCTTTGAGGCTCCTCTATGAAGTTCTCCTCGATTCTCTTGTTGTCCCTTGGCCTGGTCAGTGGCTTCGCTTCTGCCGGAGGCACCACCGAAGCAGGTGTGGGCGGCGCATTGGGCGGGGTTCTTGGCTCGGTCGTCGGTCAATCGCTAGGCGGCAGTACAGGTTCAACCATTGGCGCAGCCTTGGGCGGCGCGGGTGGTAGTGCGGTGGGCGCCGACAAGCGCAGCCGTGGCGAAGCAGCCATCGGCGGTGCGCTGGGCGCAGCCGGCGGCAACGTGGTCGGCCGCAGCATGGGCGGCACCACCGGCAGCCTGATCGGCGCAGCAGCCGGCGGCGGCGCGGGTGGCGCGCTGGGCAACTACATGGGCAACAAGAGCGATGACGATGATCGTCATTACGATCGTCGCCATGATGATCGTCGCTACTACCGTGACCGTCACCCAGGTCGTGGCCATGCCTATGGCCATCGCAAGCACCACCGCTACTATCGCGACTGAGGCCTGGCCTCGTTAGCTGATACCCCCAGATCGCAGCTCCCCCGGGCTGCGATTTTTTTTGTCCGTCACACCGTCAGGCGTTCCAGCGCTTCGCGCAATCGGGCCGGAATCGACACCGGCTGATTGGACGCCCGGTCGACGAATACATGCACGAAACGTCCGGCGGCACAGGCTTCCACCTCTCCTTCCTTGAACACCGCCAGTTCGTATTGCACCGAACTGTTGCCCAGCTTGCCGACCCGCAGACCAATCTCGATTCGATCCGGAAAAGCGATCGACGCGAAGTAGTCGCAGGACGAACTCACCACAAATCCCACCACCTCGCCGTCATGGATATCCAGCCCTCCGACCTGAATCAGGTACGTGTTCACCGCCGTGTCGAAGAAGCTGTAATAGGTGACGTTGTTGACGTGGCCGTAGGCGTCGTTGTCATGCCAGCGCGTGGTGATCGGCTGGAAGTGCGGGTAATCGCTGCGTTGCGGCATAGGGTTGGACATCAGTGTCGATTCCTGGAGTGATCTGCCCAGTCTAAAGGTAAAAACCTTTGCCTCGCGCCGCCAGCTCGCCGATCAATGGCGCCGGACGCCAGTGATCGCCCTGCCGGGTCTCCAGCGCCAGCAATCGCTTGTGAATGTCGGCCAGACCCTGATCATCCGCCCAGGCCATCGGCCCGCCCCGCTCCGCCGGGAAGCCGTAGCCATTCAGATAAACCTGATCGATGTCATGCGCCGACTCGGCAATCCCTTCCTGCAGGATCTTCGCGCCCTCATTGACCAACGCCAGCAGGCACCGCTCAAGGATCTCCTCCGAGCCGATATCCCGCCGATGAAATCCCAAGCCTTCGCTGACGCTCAACACCAGCGCATCGACCTCAGGATCATGCTCGGCCTGACGACTGCCCGGCTCGTAGTGGTAATAACCGTTGCCGGACTTCTGACCGAAGCGACCCTGTTCGCACAAGCGGTTATCCACCTGAACCTCGGGCGCGTCCTGCCCCTTGCCGGCGAGCTCGCGGGCACGCCACTCGAGATCGATGCCGACCACGTCGTACATGCGAAACGGCCCCATGGCGAAACCGAAACTCTGCAACGCCGCATCGACCTGATGCGGATACGCCCCTTCGAGCAACATCTTGCGCGCTTCGAGCACATACGGATGGAGCATGCGGTTGCCGATAAAACCGTGGCAGTTACCCGACACCACACTGACCTTGCCCATGCGCTTGCCCAGCTCAAGCGCAGCCTCAAGCACAGCCGGTGATGTCTGCGCGCCACGGACTATTTCCAGCAACTTCATGATGTGCGCCGGGCTGAAGAAATGCAGGCCCAGCACTTGGGTCGGACGCCGTGTCGCGGCGGCAATGGCGTCGATGTCCAGCGCCGAGGTATTGCTCGCCAGCAGCGCTTCGGGCTTCAGCACGCCATCGAGCTCGCGGAAGATCTTCTGCTTGAGCTCAAGATTCTCGTACACCGCTTCGATCACCAGGTCGACATTGCGGATCGCCACATAGTCTGGCGCCGCACTGATACGGGCAATCCGCGCATCGGCCTCGGCCTGGTCGATCCGTCCCTGTCGCACGTTGTGCGCGTAGGTATCGGCCACGGTGGCCAGCGCCTGCTCGAGCATCTGTGGATTGTTATCGACCCACTGCACCGACACGCCGGCGTTGGCCAGGCACATGACGATGCCGCGGCCCATGGTGCCGGCGCCGATCACGGCGGCCTGCTGAATAGCGAAGGATGTCTGGCTCATGTTGTTCTCTTGTTGGCGATCCGAAGACAGCCATCACCATAGTCAGCCACCGGGCATTTTTGAAGTTCATTGCCGTGATGATCGACATTCACCAGATGGATTCGAGACCTCACAGATGCGCCTGAGCCCAGGCCCGAACCTCCGCGTAGGGATATTCTTCCAGCGCCGCAAACCCGGAAATGGCCCGGGCCTTTAGCTTGGTAAACAACGGTACGCTGATTCCGCACAGGAACCGGGTCAACCGCTCCGCCGACGGAGCGCTGCCAGCGTGCTGCTGGTGCCTGTGGATAAAATCGCCACACAACGTCGCAAAATTTTTATCCACAAGCGTCGGCAATTCCGGAGGTGCTGGCAGCCGCGCGACTTGCCCGTGACACACCGAGCAATGTCCGCACTGCTGCGGTGCATTGTGATCGCCAAAATATTCGGCCAGCCGATATCCGAGGCATCGCTCGGTGGCGAACAGCTCGAGCATGGCGTGAATCCGCGCCACTTCGGTTTGCTCATGGCGGGTGAAATAGTCATGCAGTTCAGCGCTCAGCGCCTGGCTGTCGAAATCGCCGCGCAGGACGTTGTAGACCTCGGTCATTTGCTTGCTCTCAAGCTCGACCCAGCCCTTTTCCTGAAAGTAATCCAGCGCCTTCACCACCCGGTTGCGCTCGGCTGAATACTGCTCGTACATCGCCTCGAAATTCACCGTGGCCCAGGTGCGCGCGCGGCTTGAGGTCTGGATGATCGCGGCGACGAAATCCTTTCGCTCGCCCTCGAAACGCTCAAGCAACGCCTCGGGCTCCAGCAAGTATTTGAAACGGTATTCGGCGTAGTACGCGTAGCGCGGGGCAATCAGTCCTCGCAGCTCAAGCTGCACCAGCAACGTCTTCAGAGGCAACGAACGAATGTTGCTCTGGTCCGCCAGCGGCCCGAGCAGAAATTCCCATTGGCCTTCGGGCGCGGCGGCCTGCAACTCGTCGAGCACATGACGAATGCCGTCCTGTTCCGGCGTGTCGCCATACACGAAGTTTTCCAGCACGTTGAGGCTGTCGCGGTTGGCCAGCACCAGGCAGTCGGACGGCTGCCCGTCACGTCCGGCGCGACCGATTTCCTGGCTGTAGTTTTCGATGGATTTGGGCAGGTCGAAATGCACCACGTTGCGGATGTCGCTCTTGTCGATGCCCATGCCGAAGGCGATGGTGGCGACGATGCAATTGGACTGCCCGCCCATGAAGCGCTTCTGGATCCCGTCCCGTTGCTCATGGGGCAAACCGGCGTGATAAGCCTCGGCCTGAATGCCATTGCGCTCAAGATGTTCGGCAATCTGCTCGGCGGTTTTCTGCAGCGTGACGTAGACGATGCTCGGCTGCCCCGCGCGCTCGCTCATCCACTCCACCAGCCGTCGGCGCTTGTCCTGCCCACGCACCGGCTCGACCAGCAGATTGAGGTTGGGTCGATAGAAACCGGTGGTCACCACATCTTCTGCCGCGATGGCGAATTTCGCCTGCATGTCGGCGATCACTTTCGGCGTTGCCGTGGCAGTCAGCAGCAGGGTTTGCGGGATGTTGAACTGGCGCTGGTAGTCCGGCAGTTTGAGGTAGTCGGGGCGGAAGTTGTGGCCCCATTCGGAAATGCAGTGCGCCTCATCCACCACCAGCAGCGAGATCGGCACCTGCTGCAAAAAATTGCGAAAGCGCTCGTTCTTCAAGCGCTCCACGGAAATCATCAGGATCTTCAGTTCGCCGGAACGGGCACGTGCCATCACATCATTGGCATCTTCGCGGCTCTGCGCCGAATCGATGCTGCCTGCCGAAATCCCGTGTCGTCGCAAAAACTCGAGCTGATCCTGCATCAGCGCCAGCAGCGGCGAGACCACCAGCGTCAGGTGTGGCAACAAGAGCGCCGGCACCTGGTAACAAAGGGACTTGCCGGAGCCGGTGGGAAATATCGCGGCGGCCGAACGCCCGGCGAGAACGGCGCTGATCGCAGTCTCCTGGCCGGGTCGAAACTGTGGATAACCGAAAACCTGTTCCAGGGTGTTGTGCATTCGCTGTCACTCCGTTGACCGCTGTGATGCCAACAGCCTAGCGGGCGATCGCAGCGCGTCGAGAAAAGGTCGGGGTCAAATCGATACGGGATGATACCCGACGACCTCCAGCCTTTGGCCAACGTCGTGACGGCGGGACTGTGACGGCGGGACTACGGCTGCAACACCGCCACTCGCAATTGCTCGTTCAATAGTTGCTCGTGCACGCCCTGGCTTTTGCTGGCCCACAGTGCATGGGCCGGGCTGATATCACCAGTGAATGCCGCCGCCAACTGACGCAGGTCGGCGACACTGCGCACCCGAGGACAGAACGCTTGCTCGTCGCAGTTCTGGCTGGCGTTGCGATAGGTGGTGAGCAAACGATCCCATAGGCCGTCACGCACCTGGCGGATCGACTTGAGCTGCACATGCGGCACGCCCAGACGTTGTTTCAGCCCGGACTCATCCAGGCCTTCGCTGGCCAGCAGTGCCTTGCCGAACATCAGCACTTCGGCGCGGGACGCCGTGTCGATGCTGGCCTGGGTCGTGAGTGCGTCCGGCCATTCGGTGCGCTCCACTTGCGTGAGCACCAGCCCATTGCCCGCCTCGGAGGCCAACGCCAAACGACAACCACTGGCCCATAGCAAAACGATCGAGGCCATTCTTAGCCACTGCATACCCAATTCCCTTTAAGTCTGTGTCGGACGTCTGGAAACGCCCCACGGATTCTGGCGCGCACCATACAGATGTTTAACGGGAATCGCCCGACAAACACGTAGGAAATTTCGCCCATCAGGGTTTGGCTGTGAAAAAGCCGCAAAAACGCGTAGGGCAAATGCCCGAACCCCGGAAAAACCCCTACGAATTCTGTCCATTGTGGCTGTCTTGTCCCACTCGACGGCTCCCTTCTATAGTGGCCGGCGCGACTGAAAACACTGTGTCGGCCCGCCGAAGCGACTTCGTAAAGGACACACCTCAATCATGAACATGTTCACACCGCTGAATACTCGTTTTCGCCCTCTCAAGACCTGCGGCGGCGACAACCCGGTCATGGTCATCGACACCGCAGCAGCACCGGGTGATTTGCTCAATGCCGCCGATCAACGCCTGCGTGCCGCCAGCGATCTGCTGGAAACTCTTTACTGTTTGTGTTTCAAACAGGCCGACGTGAAAGATATCCCCAACATCGTCAATGCGCTTTATTTGTTGACGCAGGACGGCTGTGACTTGTTGGAAGTTGCCAGACAACGAATAAATAGTTAAAGCCAGCTGACCAACTTACAAAGCTCGCAACAACCCATCACTTCCATTACAACAAAGATCGGAACTAGCCTGTTTGCTCTTACATCAACCAAGAGCAACAACATGACTACGCTGACTATTTTCTTTTGCGGTACAGGTTCGACGAAGTTTGATGACACCCACGAAAACTATTGGGACGGTGAATTGGTTTCCACACTTGCCTCTCATCACGTTGGCCGCGAGTTCGCCGAATGGATCGTGGTCGATGGCCCCGGCACCAGCAACCTGCAAGCTGATGAACTGTTCACAAAATCCAAGGACTACGGCCTCAGCGGGACCTTGTTCGGCAAAGGTTGGGAAGAAAACGTCCTGCACGCGATGAACATCATCAAAGGCAAGTGCGACTGGCAGCGCGAAAAACTGACAGAGGCGGAATACAACCGCCTAAAAGCCGCCGGCATTCCGATTGAAGATGTAAAAGTCGAAGGTTCCTGGCTGTGGCGCAAATATAACTATGGCGATCGCAGCGTCACGCAACAGAAGTTACAGGAACAGATTATTAAAACTTTTCGCAAGGACGGTGTTATTCCAACAAAAGTCAATCTGGTGGGCTGGAGCCGCGGCGGTATCAGTTGCCATATGCTGGCCAATGCCATGTTCAACGACAGTGCACTGAAAAACATTCCAGTGAATATCTTTGCCATCGACCCGGTACCAGGTATTGGCAACTTTCAGGACCAACGGGTAAAGCTCAACAGCAACGTAAAAGAATATGTGGGTTTCTATGCGCGGGATGAGCGCTCCAAGGGCTTCAGTTGCGTCATCCCGCAAACCGCGACCGGCACCAAGACCAGCATCTTCCCCATGCCCGGCCGTCACGCCACCCTGGTCGGCAACGCCTCCGCCGACGGCAACAGTGGCCCAAAAGTGCTGGCCGAACCCGGCCTCATCGTCCGCCACTTTGCCGAGGTCTGCCTGAAACGCTGGGGCACCGTACTCGACAAAAACCTCAACCTCACCGACGCCGACCTTCGCAACCACACCGCCGCCATCGTCAACGCGGCAGCGAAATACAAGGCCATGGAAAAGTGTTCCTACACCTGGTTCACCGAGCTGGATCAGGGCGAACGGTACGTTTCGCTGGGGAGCAAAGGCGTTCCGTTTTCCACGGTGAAAGGCACGATCTACAGCCCGGCGACCGGGCTGACCACGAGTGTGCTGGATGTTGAGGGGTATCGGGCGATTCGTTGAAAACCGTGATTGAACTGTAGGAACAGCCTGCCGGAATCTGCATCCCGTTCCTACACGCAGCGACGCCTTGTCTTCTATCGGCGCTTGTTAGCCCAAATCTATAGTTGTGAGTGTCGCTGCCCAATCAGCGATTCAGGTTTGGTCACCTGAAAAACAGAGATAACTGATACATGCCCTTGTATGCTGCCGAGCTCTTTCTGTCGGCACGTTTTATGGCGGGCTGTGTTTGGGACGCTTCGGCGTACCGGGTTATCTCTGCCGGTTTGACCAACTTGAACACAGTCCGCCTCCACCGCTTGGTCACGGTAGCAGCGGTTCATCGATGCCTGCAGAGATAGAAAAAATGAAATCATGGAACGAGCTCCACTCCGATCGCTACCGCCCACTCGACTCCAACCTCACCGACACCAAGCCCCTGGTCATCGACACCGAGGCCAACCCGCAAGACATCCTCGAATGCGCCGTCCAGCGCCTGCGCGCCTCAAGCGACCTGCTGCAAACCCTCTACTGCCTCTGCTTCAAACACGCCGACGTAGAAGACATCCCGCACATCACCCACGCGCTCTACCTTCTCACCAAAGACGGCTATGACCTGCTCCAGGTCGCCCAGCAACGAATGCTCAACTGGAAAGCGCCGGCCTGACGAACTCCTCGGCAGGCGTGTTCACAGCTAGAACTGCCTGCCCCTATCTCGAACACTGACGCCGACATCTCCGGCGCGAAACTTAAGGATCAGAATTTTGCAAACTATTATTGATTGCGTACGATGGGAGCCATTGTTCAACCAAGGGCTTGCCTTCATGACCACTGAAACCATTGATCACAGCACTCTCACGCGGCTGTTTGAGAACGGCTCGATCAGTAGCGCACATATCGTCGCCAAACCGGGTGGCTGGTCGATTCAGATTCAGCAAGGAAGCAAAGAATATTCACTGACCGCACAGCGCAGTGGTCAGGTGCGGCTGTTCAAACGGTTCGAAACACTGGTGACCTACCTGCAAGGGGTGGGCATCAATCACTTCGATGTGGACGCCTCCAGTTATGACCCTCTTCAGATAAAAACCTATGCCCGCCCTGATCGCGCCGAAGCGATGAAACAAGCTCATGAAGCAGCTGCGTATGAGGAATGGGTCAAGCAACAGGTACAAATCAGTATTGATGACCCAAGACCCAGCGTCAGCGATGAAGACGCTCGGAGGATATTTGCCGCCAAGCGGGATGCCCTGCGTCAGCGAGTACGTTGATGAGGTTGGTCTGGCGCCAAGAGGCGCTGGATGACCGAGACAACATCATGGAGCGTATCGGCCAGGAAAATCCCGCTGCAGCGATTGAACTTGATGAGGCCTTCGAACTGAAAGGAGAAAGCGCTCGGCACCACCCAGCCCTGTACCGAAAAGGTATCGCGGGAGGTACCCGCGAAATCGTCGTCACTCCAAACTACGGCATCATCTACACAGTCAAAGTTGATGTTGTGGAAGTGCTACGAGTGCTGCATACCAGACGGCAATGGCCATGATGGCTGGAGAGAAAATGCTCAGGGGATTCGCGGCTCCTTAAGTAGCATTATTCTGGCTCTTTAACACGGATTGTGCGGGAATAATGGCAGTTGATCTGACAATGAGATCCAACCCGTCACCCACAAAAAAGCCGCCCTCAAGAGGCGGCTTTTTCATTCGCTACAAACCCAACCTTACAACTTAGGCCCGGCAGCCTTGATCGCGTCGCTCACTTCGAACTTCTTGAAGTTCTCGATGAACAGACCGGCCAGTGCTTTGGCAGCTTCGTCGTACGCAGCCTTGTCAGCCCAGGTGTTGCGTGGGTTGAGCAGGTTGGTTTCGACGCCCGGTACGGCCAGTGGCACGTCCAGGTTGATGGTGTCCAGGTGTTCGGTGGCTGCACCGATCAGCGCGCCGCTCTGGATCGCTGCGATCACCGCACGGGTGGTCGGGATGTTGAAGCGTTTGCCGACGCCGTAGCCACCGCCGGTCCAGCCGGTGTTGACCAGGTAGACCTTGGAGCCGAAGCCGCGGATGCGTTTGATCAGCAGTTCAGCGTATTCGCCGGCCGGACGCGGGAAGAACGGTGCGCCGAAGCAGGTGGAGAAGGTCGACTTGATGCCGCTGCCCGAACCCATTTCAGTCGAGCCCACCAGTGCGGTGTAGCCGGACAGGAAGTGGTAGGCCGCTTGTTCTTCGTTGAGGATCGACACTGGCGGCAGGACGCCGGTCAGGTCGCAGGTCAGGAAGATCACAGCGTTTGGCTCGCCGCCCAGGTTCTTCTCGGAACGCTTGGCAACGTGCTCCAGCGGGTAGGCCGCGCGGCTGTTCTGGGTCAGGCTGACATCGGCGTAGTCGGCGTGCTTGGCATCGTCGATCACGACGTTTTCCAGCACCGCGCCGTGCTTGATGGCTTTCCAGATGACCGGCTCGTTCTTCTCGGACAAGTCGATGCACTTGGCGTAGCAGCCGCCTTCGATGTTGAAGACAACGCCTTCGCCCCAGCCGTGTTCGTCGTCACCGATCAGGTAACGGCTTTCGTCGGCGGACAGGGTGGTCTTGCCGGTGCCCGACAGACCGAAGAACAGGGTCACGTCGCCTTCTTCGCCGATGTTGGCAGCGCAGTGCATTGGCAGCACGTCAGCGGCCGGCAGCAGGAAGTTCTGCACGGAGAACATGGCTTTCTTCATTTCACCGGCGTAACGCATGCCGGCGATCAGCACTTTCTTCTGGGCGAAGTTGATGATCACGCAACCGTCGGAGTTGGTGCCGTCACGCTCAGGCACGCACTCGAAGTTGGCGACGTTCAGCACTTGCCACTCTTCGCGACCGGCCGGGTTGTACTGAGCCGGGTTGATGAACAGGCAACGACCGAACAGGTTCTGCCAGGCAGTCTGGGTGGTCATCTTCACGGCCAGGTAGTGATCTTCGGCCGCGCCTACATGCACGTGGGAAACGAAATGCTCTTGCGCGTTGTTGAATGCTTCAACACGAGCCCACAGCGCGTCGAACTTGTCGGCCGGGAACTTGCGGTTGATCGGGCCCCAGGCAATGGCGGCCTGGGTGGAAGGCTCTTCAACGATGAAACGGTCGACTGGCGAACGGCCGGTGCGGTGACCGGTGCGAACAACCAGAGCGCCGGTATCGGCAAGCTCGCCTTCACCGCGGTTCAGGGCTTCTTTTACCAGATCATCAACACTCAGATCGGTGTACACGGCGTTATTGGCTTGCGTCATGAGGTTCCCCGTCGGCCAGTGGCCGAGTGTGCTCCAAACGTTTTGTAGTAGAAAGTCGTGCACTACTACCGCGAAAAAAGTGGGCCGGATTATGCCAGAAAAGCCCAAAAAGAGTAGGGCCCTCCCGTCGTAACGGCGTAATTCCGTCGTTGAGCAGTGAATTTACCTGCGCTGAACCGTTTTAGTGCCGGGTATCTGACGGCGTCTCGACGCCCGCTCCAGCGAACAATTGAGCGATATCTGCCGCATCGAACAGGTAGCGCTGGTTACAGAACTGACAATCGATCTCGACTTGGCCACCTTGCTCGGCCACCAGCGCCTGCGCATCTTCCAGACCCAGGCTGACCAGTGCATTGCCCGAACGCTCGCGTGAGCAGCTGCAGTGGAAGCGCAGTTTCTGCACATCGAACAGACGAACCTGCTCTTCATGGTAGAGGCGATGCAGAACCGTTTCGTTGTCCAGGCTCAACAGTTCATCAGCGGTCAGGGTGTTGCCCAGCGCGGTGATGTGCTGCCAGCTGGCGGCGCGTTCTTCTTCGTCTTTCAGGCGATCGGCCGGCAGTTGCTGCAGCAGCAGACCACGGGCACGACGGCCATCGGCGCACAGTTTGAAGCGAGTGCCGACCTGCTGGGACATGACGAAATAGTTGGTGAAGCAGTCGGACAGGGTTTCGCCGTCGAGGTCGACAATGCCCTGATAACGCTGGCCGGCGATCGGGTCGACGGTCAAGGCCAGGACACCGTTCGGCATTAGATCACCGAGGGTCGCGTCGGCAGGAATCTGCTCGGCGTGATAGCGCGCCAGGCCGCGGATTTCGCGCTCGCTGGAGCATTCGATCATCAGCAGCGGAATCGGGCCTTCGGAACGGGCCTGAAGAATCAGCAGGCCATCGAATTTCAGGGTGCCCACCAGCAACGAGGCGGCAGCCATCAGTTCGCCCAGCAATTGCGCAACCGGCTCCGGGTACGGGTGCTTGGCGAGCACTTCGGCATAGCTGCGCTCCAGCGACACCAGTTCGCCGCGCGTGTCGCTGTCATCGAAGATGAAGCGTTGGGTGTAATCGGTATCGAGGAAATCGGTCATAGGTCTGGGTATCTGAATGTGATGACAAAATGGTTACAAAGAATGAAAATCCCGCGCTTCTGGCATCCTTTTTGATGCCGATGTTCAGCCACGGGAGGCATTTTATGAACAATCCGGGTTTGTTCCAATCAAGGTGGAACCTCGGCCGGCTGGTTCTGTGCAACGTTGTGCCATTGGCACTACTGGCTTTCTGGTTATGGCCTACGGGTCAGATGCTGTGTGTGATTTTCGACGAGTGGCTGTTCCGCACACTCAATGCACCGCTGGCCAGCAACCCCATATGGCTCCACATCTGGGCAATTGCAAGTCTGCGACCGTTCGACATCGTCGTCGGCCTGATTCTGCTGATGCTGCTGATCAAGGGTGACTGGGTGTTCAGAGCGATTGACGTGCGTCGCGCCTTTTTCGGATTTTTTTCGATCCTGCTGCTGATGGTGGTGATCCGCGCGCTGTTTTCCAAGTTCGCCGATCACATGGGCTGGCAGCACAGCAGCCCGTCGATGGTGCTCGAAGGTGCCGTGCATATCAGCGACTACTTTCCGCATCTGGAGAAGACCTGGGAGCTGAAAGATCGCTCGAGCCAGAGCTTCCCCGGTGACCACGCCTCGGTGCTGCTGATCTGGGCGCTGTTCATGGGCGTGTTCAGCCGTACGGCTGGTCAGTTTCTGGTGATCTGGGGCCTGGCGCTGCTGTTCATGCTGCCGCGCCTGGTCGCCGGCGCACATTGGGGCCAGGACGATTACATCGGCGGCATGTTGCTGGCGGTGTGGGCACTGGGCTGGGGTTACTACACGCCGTTTGCTTATCACGCGGCGAATTTCTGGGTGAAGGTCACGGCGCCGGTTTTCCGGCTGCTAGGCAAACTGCCGGTGGTTTCGCGAATGAGTGTGGTGTCCGCGCAGTAATCAACGGTTACTGAAAAAAACGCAGCCGCCGGCGGGTCTTGAACCCAGGCCGGCAGGCTGCGTTTTTTATTCGCCGCTACTGTTCCCACGAAATTTAAACAGATCCCGGCGCTGCTTCTTGCTCGGTTTGCCGTCGGTGGTCACGCCCAAGGCGCCCGCCTTGCGCATCGCCGCAGCCGCTTCACGTTTGGCAATACTCGCCTCGGTCTCGGCATACAGCGTCTGCGCCTCAGGTGCACCACGACGCACGATCGACAGGGCCTGAACCACAACGGTCTTCTCGTCGAAGCCCGTGCGGATCTCGAACTCATCGCCAATGCGTGGCTCTTTGCCAGGCTTGCAGCGCTCTCCCCGACAATGCACCTTGCCGCTCTCGATGGCAGCCTTGGCCAAAGCGCGAGTCTTGAAAAAACGCGCGGCCCACAGCCACTTGTCGAGACGGACCTTGTCGTCCTCTTCCTGTTTTTGCGCCATATGAATTCCTCGTTCAGCCAGTAGTCGGAACTGTACTACCGATTCTGTTGGGCGCAAGAATCCGGCCCTCCAGATAAACTGTGATCTTCGCCGGTTCAACGGCATGGAGTGATCGAGTGACCAAATTTCCGTCTTCATTGACCTCGCCCAAATCCGGGTGCCTGGGCTGCCAGCAAAGCGAGCCGCTGGGCTTCGATTTTTCGTTCGCTTATCAGCCCATCGTGGATCTGCGTGACGAGTCGGTGTACGCCTACGAGGCACTGGTTCGTGGTGCGGCTGGTGAAGGCGCTTTAACCGTGTTGGATCAGGTTACAGAAGATAACCGCTACCGTTTCGACCAGCTCTGCCGGACTCGCGCCATCGAAGGCGCAGCCGAGCTTAATATGCAGACACACTTGTCGATCAACTTCATGCCCAACGCCGTCTATCGTCCAGAGTTATGCATTCGCAGCACCCTGGAGGCTGCCAGAAAACACAATTTCCCGATCGACCGGCTGATTTTCGAAACACTGGAAAGCGAGCACGTAGATAACTATCGCCATTTGACCAATATTCTGCGTGAATACCGCGAATTCGGCTTCAAGACGGCCATCGACGATTTCGGTGCCGGCTATTCGGGGCTCAATCTGCTGGCCGATTTCCAACCGGACCTGATCAAGCTCGATATGGCGCTGATCCGCGATATCGACCGTGACCGTGTTCGTCAGGCTATCGTTCGGGGGATTGTCACAATCTGTGCGGAGTTGGACGTTACAGTCATCGCCGAAGGCATAGAGAGTGCGGGTGAACGGGATTTCCTGGCGGACTGCGGAATATTTCTGATGCAGGGTTACTGGTTCGCCAGACCCGCATTCAAAGCGTTAGCCCAGGTGTCCCCTGAAGCGTGGACGCGTTAATCGTTGGTTTTTTTCCATTGAAGACATTTGACCATTTGACCGTTATCGGTCTGCGCGAGTGGGTGGCGCTTCCGGATCTGGGAGTCGCCGGCCTTCGGGCAAAAATCGACACCGGCGCCAGCACCTCCAGCCTGCATGCCACCGACATCGAGCCGTTCGAACGTGACGGCGAGAAGTGGGTGCGCTTCACCGCGCACCTGGGCACCGTCGTGCAGTTACGCCATCGGCGATGCGAAGCGCCGCTGGTGGCACGCAAGACTATCAAGAGTTCGAACGGTCAGGCCCAGGTGCGCTACGTGATCAGCACCACCCTGGCCTTGGGTGACCGGGTCTGGCCAATCGAGTTCACCCTCGCCTGCCGCAAGTCCATGCGCTATCGCCTGTTGCTCGGTTCCAAAGCCCTGATCGACGGCCAGCTGGTGGTCAATCCGGGCATCAAATATGTACAAGACAAGCCGGTGTTCCCGGTATCTACCTCCTCCACAGGTGTTGCATGAAGATCGCTGTGCTGTCGCGGAACCCGCGTCTGTATTCCACCCGCCGTCTGGTCGAAGCCGGAACCGAACGCGGGCATGAAATGGTGGTGATCGACACCTTGCGCGCCTATATGAACATTGCCAGCCACAAGCCGCAGATCCACTACCGTGGCAAACCGCTGGAGGGTTTCGACGCAGTGATCCCGCGGATCGGTGCGTCGGTGACGTTTTATGGCTGTGCGGTGTTGCGCCAGTTTGAAATGATGGGGGTGTTCCCGCTCAACGAATCGGTGGCCATCGCCCGCTCGCGGGACAAGCTGCGCTCGCTGCAATTGCTGTCGCGCCGGGGCATCGGTTTGCCGGTGACCGGGTTCGCCCACTCGCCGGACGACATTCCCGACCTGATCGACATGGTCAACGGTGCGCCGCTGGTGATCAAAGTGCTGGAAGGCACCCAGGGCATCGGCGTGGTGTTGTGTGAAACCGCCACGGCGGCGGAGTCGGTGATCGAGGCGTTCATGGGCCTGAAGCAGAACATCATGGTGCAGGAATACATCAAGGAGGCCGGCGGCGCCGACATCCGCTGCTTCGTGGTCGGCGACAAGGTGATCGCGGCGATGAAGCGTCAGGCCAAGCCCGGCGAGTTCCGCTCCAACCTGCACCGGGGCGGCAGCGCCAGCCTGATCAAGATCACCCCGGAAGAACGCATGACCGCGCTGCGTGCGGCCAAGGTCATGGGCCTGGCGGTGGCGGGTGTGGATATCCTGCGCTCGAACCACGGGCCGCTGGTGATGGAAGTGAACTCGTCACCGGGGCTGGAAGGGATCGAAACCACCACGGGCAAGAACGTGGCGGGGATCATCATCGAGCATCTCGAGAAGAATGGCGGGCCGAACATGACCCGCACAAAAGGCAAGGGTTGACCCTTGAATCAGGCGGCCGCAAGGCCACCTGAAACTTAAACCGCGTCTCGCGGCAGCATCAATCCCAGCGGCAACCGGACCCGTGCTTCCAGCCCGCCACCGGAGCGGTTGCGCAGTTCGACATTGCCGCCGTGCATCGACGCAATCCGCTTGACGATCGCCAAGCCCAGCCCGGTGCCCTTCCCGCCCCGGGCACGATCGCCACGGGTGAACGGGTTGAAGATCGCCTCAAGTTCGGAAGGATCAATCCCCGCCCCACGGTCCATCACGCTCAGCACCACATACGGCGCACTGGTGTCACCGGACACATAGGCCGCGACGTCCACGCTGCCGCCGGCATGATTCAACGCGTTGCCGATCAGGTTGTTCAGCAAGCGCTTCATCGACACCCGACGCAGCGGGAACGGCTGAATCGGTTCCAGGCGCAGGCGCACTTTCTCTTCGGTCTGGTTATAGGGCGCCGCCACTTCACGCACCAGATCGCTGAGATCCACCTCCTCCACCGACTCGTCCCGACCATCACGAATGAAGGCGAGGAACTGGTCGAGGATCGCGTCCATGTCTTCGATGTCGCGCACCATGTCGTCGGTCAGGTCGGTGCGATCGCCCATCAACTCCAGTGACAGCCGCAAACGGGTCAGCGGCGTCCGCAGGTCATGGGATACCCCCGCCAGCATCAGCTCACGCTCGCGACCGGCCTGCTCGACGTCTTCGGCCATCTGGTTGAAGGCGCGATAAACCTCGGCCATTTCGCTGGGGGTGTCGCTGATAGGCAGGCGCACACTGCGGCCCTGGCCGAGTTGCCGGGCAGCGTAGACCAGACGCTTCAGTGGCTGGTTGAGCTGGCTGACAAAAATCCACGCAGACGCCGTGGACAGCAGGCCGATCGCCAGGAACCAGCCGAGCACGTTCCAGATTTTCTGGCCACGCAACGGGTGTGGATACAGCGGGACTTTCAGCCAGCCATCCCCCAGGCTCGGCGCGCGAACCCACAAGGCCGGCGGCGAGTGCATGCGCAAGCGCACTTCGGTGTCGGCACCCAGTTCCGCCTGCATCTGCCGCTGGTAGATTTCGCTGTACGGCCAGTGCTGTTCGCCTTCCGGCACACCGGCACCGACCACGCGGATCAGGGTCGCGGCATCGGCGATTTTCGCGCGGTTCTCTTCGTCGGCGGCCCAGTAGGCACGCAACGTCAGGGCGACGCCGTGACTGTATTGGCGATCCACCAGCACGTCCTCGTTCATCAACAGATAAACCAGGGTCAATGCCTTGGAAAACAATACGACGATGAGCACCAGCCACAGGGTGCGGGAGAAAAAACTTTGGGGGAACCAGACGGGGGTTTTCATGGATAACCGCTACACACTTGCAGGAGCGAGCAATGCTCGCATATTGCGGATTGCGGGTCTGCGCTGACGGCGTTTCCGACCGTTTCCCGCAGACCCGCTCCTACAAATCACCCATCACTTGGTGGAGTTGCCATCCGGCACGAACACGTAGCCGACACCCCAGACGGTCTGGATGTAGCGCGGCTTGGACGGATCGGGTTCGATCATCCGGCGCAGACGGGAAATCTGCACGTCGATGGAACGCTCAAGGGCATCCCACTCACGGCCACGGGCCAGGTTCATCAGCTTGTCGCGGGTCAGCGGCTGACGAGCGTTCATCACCAGGGCCTTGAGTACCGCAAACTCACCGGTGGTGAGCATGTGCACTTCGTCGCCGCGCTTGAGTTCGCGGGTAGCCAGGGACAGCACGTAATCGCCGAACGTGACGTTTTCTTCTTCACTGCCCGGCGCGCCCGGCACCGGCGCGGCCTGACGGCGCAGCACGGCTTTGACGCGAGCCATCAGCTCGTCCGGGTTGAAGGGCTTGGCCAGGTAATCGTCGGCGCCCAGTTCCAGGCCCTTGATACGGCTCAGTTCGTCGCCCTTGGCGGTAAGCATGATGATCGGAATCTGATTGTTCGCGCCCCGCAGGCGGCGGCAAGCGGTCAGGCCGTCTTCGCCCGGCAGCATCAGGTCGAGGACGACCAGGTTGAACACTTCACGCGACAGCAGACGATCCATCTGCTCGGTATTCGGTACGGCGCGGGCACGGTAGCCCTTGCTGACGAAAAAGCGTTCCAGCAGGCTGCTCAGCCCCGGATCGTCGTCAACGATGAGAATTTTTTCGCCTTCAGCAGTTTGTGCAGTGCTGCTCATTGGATGCTCCTTTTAGCTCGGCGCGCATTATGGCGTAGCTGCCGTTATACGCACCGTGTGCATTGTTAGCAGATTTTTCCTTCACTGCCAGAAAACCGGGGCTTGTGCCTACAGACTGCGTCGCCCCCGAATGACAGAACGCTGGTTATAATGCGCGGCCTTTTGTGTCAGGCAACGTCTGAATCGTTACCGCAGGTGGCCGTCCCTTATTTTCATGGGCGCCGCAGTAATTGTTCGATTTCACGGGTCAATGGGATGCCTTTTGACCCAGGCAGCGGCCAGCATCAAGCCGCCCCACCAGACTCCGGGCCTTTATTTACGCGCCTGCGAGCCTGCTTTCACAATTTGTCAGGTGGTTTTATGGACAGCATCAACAGCCGCATCGCCGAGGAACTCGGCGTACGCCCACAACAGGTCGAAGCGGCCGTCGCGCTACTCGATGAAGGCTCTACCGTTCCCTTCATCGCCCGTTACCGGAAAGAAGTGACCGGCAGCCTCGATGACACCCAACTGCGTCATCTGGAAGAGCGTCTGCGCTACCTGCGAGAACTCGACGAACGGCGCATCAGCATTCTTTCCAGCATTCAGGAGCAGGGCAAACTCACCCCTGAGCTGGAGCGCGAAATCAAACTCGCCGACACCAAGACCCGCCTCGAAGACTTGTACCTGCCGTACAAGCAGAAGCGCCGCACCAAGGGCCAGATCGCCCTGGAAGCCGGCCTCGGCGAACTGGCCGACGGCCTGTTCAACGACCCGTCGCTGACCCCGGAAACCGAAGCCGCGCGCTTCGTCGACGCCGAAAAAGGCGTGGCCGATGCCAAGGCTGCACTGGAAGGCGCCAAGTACATCCTCATGGAGCGCTTCGCCGAAGACGCCAACTTGCTGGAAAAACTGCGCACCTACCTGAAGCAGGAAGCCACCCTCAGTGCCCGCGTGATCGCCGGCAAGGAAGAGGAAGGCGCGAAATTCCGCGATTACTTCGAACACGACGAACCGCTGAAAAGCATGCCGTCGCACCGCGCGCTGGCGATTTTCCGTGGCCGCAACGAAGGCATTCTCAGCTCCGCGCTGAAAGTCGGCGAAGAACTGCCGGGCACCCTGCACCCGTGCGAAGGCATGATCGGCCAGCACGTCGGCATCCAGAACCAGAACCGTCCGGCCGACAAATGGCTGGGTGAAGTGGTGCGCTGGACCTGGAAGGTCAAGCTCTACACCCACCTGGAAACCGACCTGCTCGGCGAGCTGCGCGACGGTGCCGAAACCGAAGCGATCAATGTGTTCGCCCACAACCTGCACGACCTGCTGCTGGCCGCCCCGGCCGGCCCGCGCGCCACCTTGGGCCTCGACCCGGGCCTGCGTACCGGTTGCAAGGTTGCGGTGGTCGACTCCACCGGCAAGCTGCTGGATCACGCCACGGTTTACCCGCACGTGCCGCACAACAAATGGGATCAGACCATCGCCATCCTGGCCGCCCTGTGCGCCAAGCACTCGGTCGATCTGATCGCCATCGGCAACGGCACCGCCAGCCGTGAAACCGACAAACTGGCGATCGAACTGATCAAAAAATACCCAGCGATGAAAATGACCAAAGTCATGGTCTCCGAAGCCGGCGCATCGGTGTATTCGGCATCGGAACTGGCAGCCAAGGAATTCCCGGATCTGGACGTGTCGATCCGTGGCGCGGTATCGATCGCCCGTCGTCTGCAGGATCCGCTGGCCGAACTGGTGAAAATCGATCCGAAATCCATCGGTGTCGGCCAGTACCAGCACGACGTGTCGCAGCTGAAACTGGCGCGCGGCCTGGACGCCGTGGTCGAGGACTGCGTGAACGCCGTGGGCGTGGACGTAAACACTGCCTCCGTGGCGCTGCTGGCGCGGATCTCCGGCCTCAACGCGACCCTGGCGCAAAACATCGTGGCCCACCGTGACGAACACGGCGCGTTCAAGACCCGCGCGGCCTTGAAGAAAGTCGCGCGTCTGGGCGAGAAAACCTTCGAACAGGCCGCCGGCTTCCTGCGTGTGATGAACGGCGACAACCCGCTGGATTCCTCGGCCGTTCACCCGGAAGCCTATCCGCTGGTACAACGCATCGCCGCTGAAACCGACCGCGACATTCGCTCGCTGATCGGTGACGCGGCGTTCCTCAAGCGTCTGGATCCGAAGAAATTCACCGACGAGACTTTCGGTCTGCCAACCGTCACCGACATTCTGCAGGAACTGGAAAAACCGGGCCGCGACCCGCGTCCGGAGTTCAAGACTGCCGAGTTCCAGGAAGGCGTCGAGGACCTGAAGGACCTGCAACTGGGGATGATCCTCGAAGGCGTGGTGACCAACGTGACCGCGTTCGGTGCGTTCGTCGACATCGGCGTGCATCAGGACGGTCTGGTGCACATTTCGGCGCTGTCGGAGAAGTTCATCAAGGATCCGCGCGAAGCGGTGAAGGCCGGTGACGTGGTGAAAGTGAAGGTCATGGAAGTCGACATCCCGCGCAAGCGCGTCGGCCTGTCGATGCGCATGAGCGACACCCCGGGCGAGAAGATCGATGGTGCCCGTGGCTCGCGTCCGGGCTCGGCGCCACGCCAGTCGCAGGGTTCGGCGCCACGCAAGGAAAGCACCCCGGCGGCTCCGGTGAATAACGCGATGGCGTCGCTGTTTGCCAACGCCAAGCAGTTGAAGAAACGCTGATGGATATGCCAGCCGGGCTCGTCGAGAGCGCGTTTTTCAAGCTGTTGGGCTGCCGCCTGCACAGCCTGGAAACCGGGGTGGCGCAAGTCGCCCTGGCGCTGGAACCCGAACTGCGCAATCGCGGCGGCAAGCTGCACGGCGGCGCGCTGTTCAGTCTGGTCGACATCGCCATGGGGCTGGCCTGTTCCAGCACCCACGGCTTCGACCAGCAGAGCGCGACCATCGAGTGCAAGATCAACTACATCCGCGCCGTCTCCGAGGGCGAGGTGATGTGTACGGCGCGGGTGATCCACCCGGGCCGGCGCACGCTGGTGGTCGAAGCCGACGTGATGCAGGGCGACAAACTGGTCGCAAAAGCGCAAGGCACGTTCGCTGTCCTGTAGATGTTGTTCATCATTTTGAGTTAATTTCGGCGCTGTGATCGCAGCGTCGGAGTTTTCCTCGCCCGCGTCTGCCAGATTCAGGGACTGAAGTTGGCGTTTCCAATGGGGCTTTCATGGCCCGAAAACCAGGCGAAAACGCCAGTTTCAACTTCACCCTTGTAGACCGTCCTGCCCACCCCCATATTGGGGCGACTGACGCGTGAAGGAATCCAAATTGAGCGAACTTCTCAACCGCCGCCTGGCTCTGCTCGGCGAGCGCGCTAACCTCTCTCTGCTTGAGCAGTGCCTTCACGGTATCGAACGTGAATGCCTGCGCGTGAACGGCGAAGGCCGCCTGGCCCAAACGCCGCACCCTGAAGCCCTGGGTTCCGCGCTGACCAACGAACAGATCACGACCGACTATTCCGAGTCGCTGCTGGAGTTCATCACGCCTGCCCTGCCAGACCCGGCCGATACCCTGGCGAGCCTGGACAAGATTCATCGCTTCGCCTACAGCAAGCTCGGCAACGAGTACCTGTGGAGTCCATCGATGCCGTGCCCGTTGCCGGCCGAGGAAGATATCCCGATCGCCTATTACGGCACCTCCAACATCGGTCAGCTCAAGTACGTCTACCGCAAGGGCCTGGCCCTGCGTTACGGCAAGACCATGCAGTGCATCGCCGGGATTCACTACAACTTCTCCCTGCCGGAAAAACTCTGGCCGTTGCTCAAGGAAGCCGAAGGCTTCATCGGCACCGACCGGGATTTCCAGTCGTCGTCTTACATCGCGCTGATCCGTAACTTCCGCCGCTACAGCTGGCTGCTGATGTACCTGTTCGGTGCTTCGCCGGCGCTGGACGCGGGTTTCCTGCGCGGTCGTGCGCACCAGCTGGAACAGCTGGATCCGGACACCCTGTACCTGCCCTACGCCACCAGCCTGCGCATGAGCGACCTCGGTTACCAGAGCAACGCCCAGGCCGGTCTGACCCCTTGCTACAACGACCTGGCGAGCTACACCGACAGCCTGCGCAAAGCGGTGGCCACGCCGTACGCGCCGTACGTCGAAGTCGGCACGCACCAGGATGGCGAGTGGGTGCAACTGAACACCAACATCCTGCAGATCGAAAACGAGTACTACTCCAACATCCGCCCGAAACGCGTGACCTACACCGGCGAGCGGCCGATCCAGGCCTTGATGGCCCGTGGCATTCAGTACGTCGAAGTACGCTGCCTGGACATCAACCCGTTCCTGCCGATGGGCATCGACCTCACCGAGTCGCGCTTCCTCGACGCGTTCCTGCTGTACTGCACGCTGAACGAAAGCCCGCTGCTGACCAACAACTCCTGCGGCAACGCCACCTCCAACTTCCTCAGCGTGGTCAAGGAAGGTCGCCGTCCGGGCCTGCAATTGCAGCGCGACGGCCAACCGGTGGAGCTGAAGGAATGGGCCG
Organism: Pseudomonas sp. GW456-12-10-14-LB2; assembly: GCF_002884345.1. NCBI lineage: Bacteria > Pseudomonadati > Pseudomonadota > Gammaproteobacteria > Pseudomonadales > Pseudomonadaceae > Pseudomonas > Pseudomonas sp. GW456-12-10-14-LB2. The sequence continues at coordinate 543 of NZ_POHV01000016.1, read as the reverse complement.
CCGAACTGCTGGAAAAAATCGCTCCGCTGGCGGCGCTGCTGGATCAAAGCCACGGCGGCGATGCCCACAGCAAGGCGCTCGATGCGCAACTGGCCAAGGTCAAGGATTCGTCCCTGACGCCTTCGGCTCAGGTGCTGGCGGCGATGGCCACGCACAAGGAAAGCTTCGCGCAATTCTCCCTGCGCCAGAGCCAGGCCCACGCCGAGTTCTTCCGCAGCGAACCGTTGGCGGCTGAGGAACAGGCGAAGTTTGAAGAACTGGCGCGTTCGTCGCTGGCGCAACAGGCTGACCTTGAGCAGAACGAGGTGGGCGATTTCGACGTGTTTGTCGGGTCGTATCAGGCGAGTATTTTGGCGATCAGCAACTGATTGATCGGCGTTGGATCGCAGCCCCCTCACCCTAGCCCTCTCCCGGTGGGAGAGGGGACTGACCGCAGTGTTTATCAGAGCTACGCCGACTTGAAATACCGAGCCGAACTCCGATTGTGAAAAGCCCTCGATCGGCTCCCTTTCCCCCTCGCCCCCTTGGGGGAGAGGGCTGGGG
>NZ_POHV01000167.1:0-270 GCF_002884345.1 Pseudomonas sp. GW456-12-10-14-LB2 | reverse complement strand
GGTCAGGGCCGTGCGCGTGAGGACGGCGTCCTCGGGCCAGATGAACTCCAGGAAGCTGCGCCCCACCATCCCCGCGGGGTCGTGGCCCAATACGGTCTTCCAGGCCGGGTTCACCGCGCGGAAGACGCCGTCGGCGCCCACCACGGCGAGAAGGTCGCGCGAGTTGCGCCAGACCCGGTCGTGCTCGGCCGTGCTCTCGGCGACGCGCCGCTCCAGCGCCTCCTCCCGGGCGTGCTCCTCGGTGACGTCCTGCGCGATGCCGCCCAGGCG
>NZ_POHV01000166.1:0-270 GCF_002884345.1 Pseudomonas sp. GW456-12-10-14-LB2 | reverse complement strand
TTCGTGGACCGCGAGGCCCGGGCCGACCTCGACCTGGGCGGCTGCCCGGTCCGGGCCGGCGAGACGGTCCGCGTGGCGCTGGACGGCTTCACGGGGATGCCCGACGCCTCGCGCCTGCGGTTCTTCGGGGCGGGGCCCCACCTTTGCCTCGGCCGGCCCCTGTCCCTGGCCCTGATGGAGCGGATCTCGGCCACGCTGGCCACGATCGGGACGCGGGTGGAGGTCGCCGAGTTCAGGCTGCGGAAGGACGACGTCTTCGCCTTCCCCGAG
>NZ_POHV01000165.1:0-270 GCF_002884345.1 Pseudomonas sp. GW456-12-10-14-LB2 | reverse complement strand
GCCGGGGAAGCGGCCGGGCGAGTCGTAGATGTTGGCGGTCAGGTTGGCGGTCAGGTTCCAGCCGTCACCGGTGTAGCTGCCGGCGATGCCGAAGCGGTAGGTGTTGGAGGAGAGCTGCGGCAGGACCGGGGTGGCCGTCGCGCCGGTCGGCGTGATGATCGAGCCGCGGTCGCCGTTCAGGTCGTTCAGGTAGGCGCCGCCGAGCAAGCTGACGCCGAAGTTGTTGCCGAGGTCGAAGGCCCAGATGCCGCCGACGAAGGTGCCGACGTT
>NZ_POHV01000164.1:0-271 GCF_002884345.1 Pseudomonas sp. GW456-12-10-14-LB2 | reverse complement strand
GACATGACCGCGCGCGAGCGGGCGATCTTCGCGCCCCTGGTGGTCGCCACCATCCTCCTCGGCGTCTATCCCGCCCTGGTCACCGACGTCACCGGGCCGGCCGTCGAGGCGCTGGTGGGGCAGGTCCAGACCGCGCAGGCCGCCTGGGAGCCGGGCGTCCAAGTCGCCCAGAACTGAAGGCCACGCCATGCTGTCTGCCGACATCGACGTCATCCGGCCCGAGACCTACCTCGCCCTCACGGCCATGGGGGCGCTGCTCCTGGGCTCCTTC
>NZ_POHV01000163.1:0-271 GCF_002884345.1 Pseudomonas sp. GW456-12-10-14-LB2 | reverse complement strand
CGCCAACATGTGTTTGTTCGGCGAAGGCACCTTCCAGCAAGTGCGAACGAAGTTCGCCCAATGACGCGAGACTAACGGAAACGCCCGGTTCCTCGGTGAAATTAGAGACTCGCTCTCCCGTCCGAACAAAAAACGAATGAGTTGTATTGCTGATGCGGCAGGAGCAGGTTGCACCTTTCCCGATCAGCTCAATGGTCTTCGTTGGGTAGCCGGTTTCCTCAAGAAGCTCGCGCGCCACTGCAGTACGCGGATCTTCGTTTGGGTCCAACAT
>NZ_POHV01000162.1:0-271 GCF_002884345.1 Pseudomonas sp. GW456-12-10-14-LB2 | reverse complement strand
CGGCATGGGTCCGGCGACCCTCGACGCCTTCGCGCGGCGCGGCGGCGCCTACCTGGCGATCGTCGGCGGCGCGGCGGCGCTGGAGACCACCTGGATCGAGACCATCGTGGATGTCGACCTCGACGACCTCCACCCCGAGAGCCTGTGGCAGTTCGCGATCCGCGATTTCGGGCCGCTGCTGGTCGGGATGGATTCCCACGGCGGCTCGCTCTTCGCCGACGTGCAGCGCGACGTGGCCGCCCGGCGCGACGCCGTCATCGCCTCCCTGGAG
>NZ_POHV01000161.1:0-271 GCF_002884345.1 Pseudomonas sp. GW456-12-10-14-LB2 | reverse complement strand
GCTTAGCGTCGTCGGCTCGTTCGATCGGAAGCCACTCGGCGGCGCCTGACGCAAGTCGAGTTGGAACTTCGAGATCGACCGGTTCTCGGCGCCCGCGAAGTTTAGGCGCGAGATTCGGTTGCCGTCGGTATCGACGATCAGCGTGTCGTTGTATCCGACCTTATAGGCTCGTGTCGGGCGCACAAACTTGACCGCATTGCCGACGGTCGCGGTGTCGAGCGAACCGTACGTCGTGCCGCCGGTCGTGCTCCAGAGCGGATTACCTGACGGG
>NZ_POHV01000160.1:0-271 GCF_002884345.1 Pseudomonas sp. GW456-12-10-14-LB2 | reverse complement strand
AGATGGAGAGCTTCGGCGCCGAGCTGATCGACCGGTTCGGGCCGCTGCCGCCGGAGGTGGAGCAGCTCCTCAAGATCGGCACGATCAAGATCCTCTGCCTCAAGGCGAACGTCGAGAAGGTCGAGGCGGGGCCGAAGGGCGTGGTGGTCCATTTCCGCGACCGCTCCTACGCCAACCCGCAGGGGCTGGTGGCCTACGTGGCCGAGCAGGCCTCGTTCGCGAAGGTGCGGCCCGACATGAGCGTCGTGTTCGTGCGCGAGCTGACCACCGT
>NZ_POHV01000159.1:0-271 GCF_002884345.1 Pseudomonas sp. GW456-12-10-14-LB2 | reverse complement strand
ATGTGCGGCAAGCCTGCCGACGCGTTCTTCACGCCCGAGGACCGGCGTGACGGCATCCCCGACAAGGAGATGCGGTCCGCCATGGAGAACGGCCGCGGCATCGACGAGCGTTGGCATCTGCGCCGCGACGGCGAGCGTTTCTGGGCGAACGGCGAGATGATGGCGCTGCGCGACGAGGACGGCGCCGCCATCGGCTTCGTGAAGATCCTGCGCGACCGGACCGAGCAGAAGGAAGCCGTCGCCCGGCTGGAGGAGAGCCGGGAGCGCTACC
>NZ_POHV01000015.1:0-149362 GCF_002884345.1 Pseudomonas sp. GW456-12-10-14-LB2 | reverse complement strand
GTGGGGTGGTGATACTTCTGGGATATAGGGGAAGATCAAAAGCCTGCCCTCACCCTAGCCCTCTCCCGGAGGGAGAGGGGACTGACCGAGGTGTCTTGCGCTGTACATCGACCTGAAAGATCCAGTCGATTATGGATTCGGTAAAGCAGATTCAGGTCGGCGGACTTCTTGAGCATCCCCCGATCGGTCCCCTCTACCTCTGGGAGAGGGGTAGGGTGAGGGCAGCATTCTCAAGCGTACTCAGAGCCAACTGTTTGATGATCTCAACCACCGGCGCGACCCGCTCAGCCTGCCCATGCGGCCACACCGCATACAGGTTGTAATGCGCCGCAATCTGCGCCTCGTTCAACGCCACCAGCCGCCCGCTGCGCAACGCATCGGCAGCCAGTAATCCACGCACCAGCCCCGCACCAACACCCGCTTCAGCCGCCGCAATCAGATTCGCCGCATTATCGAAAATCACCCGCGCCGGCGGTTCGGTCGGTGTCATCCCCGCCGCATCCAGCCACGGAATCCACGACCTGCGCGTATACCCCAACAGTGGCAGTTCAAGAATCTGCGCCGGGCTCAGTGGCACCTGCAAACCCTGCCGCTCAAGCAACGCCGGAGACGCCACCGCCAACACCCGATCCCCGCAAATCTGGGTCATCTCGCAATCATCCCAATCGCCATAGCCATAGCGCAGCGACAGGTCCACCCGTTCGAACGTGCTGCGATCACTGCGCGGCATCGACAGGATTGTCACTTCGTAAGCCGGCAATCCGTCGAGCAATTGCGGCAGGCGTGGATTGAGCCAGCTCTGCGCCAGTTCGCTGTCCACATCCAGGGTCAGCCGCTGAGCCACGCTGCGGTTTTTCACCGAGGACAGCGCCCGGTCAATCTGCGCCAGGCCATCCGACAGCACGCTGGCAAACAGCTGCCCGGCGTCGGTCAGGTTGCTGCCGCCGCCTTCGCGCACGAACAGCGGCTGGCCAATGAAGTCTTCCAGGGCGCGGATCTGCTGGCTGATCGCGCTGTGGGTCAGGTCGAGCTTGCGTGCGGCACTGGAAAAACTGCCGCTGCGCGCTGCGTGAATGAACGCGCTCATGGACTGCACCGACGGGTATCGCTTGTACATGTTGTTAGTCCTGCTTACACCGGTTGGCAGAAATCGTCGCTGGCCGCGCGTTGCCGGGGGTTCCAATAATCGGTCACCAGGCCCGCACAAAGACGGGCCGCTCTTTTGGAGCCTGACAATGATTGCATTCACGGTTAACGGCGAACGACGCGAGCTGGATGAGGCGTCCCCCTCCATGCCCTTGTTATGGGTGTTGCGTGATCAGTTGAAACTCACCGGCACCAAGTTCGGTTGCGGCATGGGCCTGTGCGGTGCCTGTACCGTGCACCTGAACGGCGTCGCGGTGCGTTCCTGCCAGTTGCCGCTGGCCGCCGTCGCGGGCCACAGCATCACCACCATCGAGGGCCTGTCGCCCAGCGAAAACCATCCGCTGCAACTGGCCTGGGTCGCCGAAGATGTGCCGCAATGCGGCTACTGTCAATCCGGGCAGATCATGTCCGCCGCCGCGCTGCTCAACACCGGTGCACCGGTCAACGACGACTCGATCCGCAACGCCATGTCCGGGAATATCTGCCGCTGCGGCACTTACGGGCGGATCAACAAGGCGATCAAACGTGCGGCGAATACGCCGAAGGAGGCGTGATGAGCCTGATCGACGGCACGCTTCATGAACCCTCGCGCCGAGTGTTTCTCAAGCAGGCGGTAACGGTGGCGTCCGGTCTGGCGATTGCGCTGTACCTGCCTTCCGGTGCGGCGGCGACTGAAGCGAAAACCTCGGCCACTGAATTCGAACCTAACGCCTGGGTGCGCGTGCTGCCCGACGGCACGGTGAAACTGGTGGTGCACAAGCACGATTCCGGCACCGGCACCCAGACGGCGCTGGCCGCGTGCGTGGCCGAGGAACTGGACGTCAACCCGATGACCGTGCAGGTCATCACCCCGGAAGATCCGTTCTTCGACACCTACATTCATCCGGTCTGGAAAGTCTTCTCCACCGGCGGCAGCACCAGCGTTTCACTGGAATACGATCGCCTGCGCATGGCTGGCGCCACGGCGCGGGCGCTGCTGATCAGTGCGGCGGCGCAGCAGTGGAAAGTCAGCCCCGACAGTTGCTCTACCGAAGAAGGCCGGGTCGTGCATGCATCGAGCAAACGCAGCCTCGGCTACGGCGAACTGGCCGGCGCGGCGGCGCATCTGCCGGCCCCGGCCAACGTCATCCTGAAGGATCCGGCGCAGTTCAAGTACATCGGCAAACTGCGCCACAAACGCGATGCGGCGGCCAAGGTTTGCGGACGCTTCAAGTACAGCATCGACGTGCAGTTGCCGGGGATGCTGGTGGCGGTGATTCAACGCGCACCGGTAGTGGGCGCGAAGGTTGTCGTGGTGGATTCGGCGGCCGCGTTGCAGGTGCCGGGTGTGCGCAAGGTGATCGCGATTCCCGGTCGGCCGGACGTGCTCGGTGGCAACCTCGAAGGCGTCGCGGTACTGGCCGAAACGTTCTGGGCCGCGCAACAGGGACGCAAGTTGCTGGAGATCAAATGGAGCGATTCCCCGCTGGCCGGTTTCGACAGTGCCGAACTGGTCAAGGCACAGATCGCAGCGATCAGCGACCCGGCAACGCAAACCGTCAAAGCCATGGCCCAGGGCGATGTCGCCGGACAATGGCCGGGTGCGGCGAAGCTGCTCGAAGCCGATTACACGATGCCCTACAAGGTGCAGAACCCGCTGGAGCCGATCTGCATCACCGCGCAGCTCAAGGACAAGGCAATCACCTACTGGGGTGGCGTGCAGGTGCCGTCGTCGGCACTGGAAGCAGCGCAGACTGTGTGCGGCATCGGCAAGGACAAGGTCACCATCCATGAGCTGGTATCCGGCGGCAGCTTCGGTGCGCGGGAAGCCAAGTATTGGCTGTTCGAAGTGGCGTATCTGGCGCAGAAAACCGGTGTGCCGGTGAAACTGCTCAACAGCCGCGAAGACGAAATGCATGCGCTGTTCTATCACCCGGCCACGCTTCATCGGGCGAAAGGCGCACTGGATGCCCAGGGCAAACTCACCGCGCTGCAACTGCATGGAGTGTCTCCGGCCTCGCCGGAACAGTGGGAGCCGGGCTATTTCGAGCGTCCGGATCACATGGATTACAGCACCACCGAAGCGATCACCGCGTGGGACTTTGCCTACCGTCCGCCGCATCTGGAGCTGAACTGGGTCAGGCACGAAAGCAACGTGCCCAGCGGTTGGTATCGCTCGGTGAGCTTCATTCCCAACGTGTTCGCCGTGGAAAGCTTCATGGATGAACTGGCCCATGCGGCCGGTGAAGATCCGCTGGCGTTCCGGCTGGCCAACATGCAGGAGCGGCCACGGCATTTGGCGGTGCTGAAGCAGGCCGCTGAACGCGCCGGTTGGGGTCAGAAACTGCCGCCGGACACGGCGCTGGGGATCGCCACCAATCAGGGCTACACCAGTTTCATCGCCGTGGTGGCGCGGGTCGCGAAAGTGGACGACAAGGTGCGGGTCGAGAAGCTGACCTGTGTGGTCGATTGCGGTCTGGCGGTGTCGCCCGGCGGGGTCGAGGAGCAGATTTACGGCGGATTGATGTGGGGCCTCGGCCACGCGCTATTCGATCGTCTCGACATCCAGCAGGGCAGAGTGGTGCAGAGCAATTTCCACGATTATCGCGTCACCCGCATGTCGGACATGCCGCCGGTGGACATCCTCGTGCTCGACGGCCAGCCGGACAAACCGGGCGGCGTCGGGGAGCTGGGCAGCCCGTCGGTGGTTCCGGCGATTGCCAATGCGCTGTTCAGCCTGACCGGGGTGCGTCAGCGTTCCACGCCACTGAACCTGGGGTAAGTCGCCATGGACCTGCGTTTGCTGCGGTACTTCATGGCCCTGGCCGATGAGTTGCACTTCGGTCGCGCCGCCGAACGGCTGCACATCTGCCAGCCGCCGCTGAGCCAGCAGATCCGTTTGCTGGAGGAGGAGCTCGGCACGCCGCTGTTCGAGCGCAGCCATCATCGGGTCGAGCTGACAGCGGCGGGGCAGATGCTCAAGGAGCAGGCGCCGCTGGTGTTCGAGCAACTCGAACGGGCGCTGGATCTGACCCGCCAGACCGGGCGCGGGCAACTCGGCGAGCTGGAAATCGGCATGATCAGTTCGGTGATGGTCGGCGTGCTGCCCAAGGCGCTGCACCTGTTTCGCGAGCGCTACCCGCAGGTGACCTGGCGGCTGCATGAGATGACCCCGGCGGCGCAGGTCAAGGCGTTGAAGGAAAAGCGCATCGACGCCTGCGTGTTCCGCGTCGGTTATGACGACCCGCAATTGCGCAATGAATTGCTGATCCATGAACCGATCCATGTGGTGATGCCGCAGGATCACCCGCTGGCCCGACGCGAGGTGCTGGCGCCGGCTGATCTGGCGCAGGAGCCGTTTGTGGCGCTGGAATTGAAGCAGTCGCGGTTCGCCAATTTTCTCTATCAGTGCTGCATTCAGGCCGGGTTCACTCCGCAGATCCGCCAGCAGGTGATCGAGGTGCAGACCTTGCTCAGTCTGGTGCGCGCCGGGTTTGGCGTGGCGCTGTTACCCGCATCGATCGAGCAGTTGGCTCCCGCCGGGCTGGTGTTCCGGCGCCTGACCCCGGCGCTGCCGCAAGTGCCGTTGTACGCGACGTATCGGGCGGACGATGCCTCGCCGGTGCTCAAGCTGTTTCTCGATACGCTGCGCGAGCTGGTGGATCAATCATCGCGGTAATCAGGGGCAAAGTTGCCCGGCACGATCACAACCGCCTGCGGTCGTAAACTTCACATGCGCGAACTTGTGGAGAACCAATGAGCCGGGACGTCCTGACCACCGAAACCAATCGCCGTCAGTTGCAGCAGATCATTGCCGGGCTGTCCGACGGGGTGATTCTGCTGGAACTTGACCAGACGATTCTCTGGGCCAACGAAGCCGCGCTGGCGATGCATGGCGTCAGCCGGATCGGCGAGCTGGGCAACAACGCCGGGGAATACGTCGAGCGCTTCAACCTGCGGTATCGCAACAACCACACATTGACGCCGGAGCAATACCCGATCAGCCGTGTGGCGACCGGGGAAACGTTCAGTGATGTGCTGGTGGAGGTTTCCTCGCGCAGCGATGAAGAACGTACCTGGGTGCACAGCGTGCGCAGCATGGTGCTGACCGATCGCGACGGCGACATCGAGTCGCTGGTGCTGATCATGAGCGACGTCACCGACTGGGCCAACGCCGAGCAGCGCTTCGAAAAAACCTTCAACGCCAACCCGGCGCCGGCGGTGATCTGCCGCCTCAGCGATCTGCGTTACATCAAAGTCAATCCGGGTTTTCTGGAAATGACCGGCTACACCCGCGATCAGGTGATCGGCGTTTCGACCTATGAGCTGGATATTCTCGAACAGGCCGAGCGCAAGGACCTGGCGATCCAGCGCCTGCGCGATGTCGCGACGATCCCGCAGATGCAGGCCGAGCTGCGATTGCCAGACGGTGGCATTAAACAGGTGATCGTCGCGGGGCAGCCGCTAGTGCTCAATGACGAGGATTGCATGCTGTTCTCGTTCGTCGACATGGAGCTCAGGCATAAGGCCGAAGTCGCCCTGCGCCAGAGTGAAGAGCGGTTCGCCAAGGCCTTTCGCCTGACGCCGGTACCGATCCTGATTTGCAGCGCCGATGAGCAGCGGCTGATCGACGTCAATCAGGCCTTTCTCGATACCCTGGCTTACGAGAGCGACGACGTGCTCGGCAAGACCGTCGCGCAACTGGACTTCATCGATGAACCGGCGGAACGCGCCCGGTTACTGGCGGCACTGGAGAAAACCGGCCGCGTTGACCGCGTCGATATGCGGATCCGCAGGAAAGACGCCGAGCTGCTGGAGTGCGCGATGTCCGCCGACACCGTCAACATCCAAGACGCGGTGTGCTATCTGCTGGTGCTGATGGACATCACCGAGCGCAAGCGCACCGAGCTTGAGCTGGTGGCGGCGATTGAAGAGGTGATGAAGGATGCATCCTGGTTCAGTCGGACGTTGATCGAAAAGCTGGCCAATGTGAAGAAGGTCAACTCGCCGCAGCTGCCGAGCGTGTCGTTCACCGATCTGACGGCCCGGGAGCGTGATGTGTTGGCGCTGATCTGTGAGGGGCTGGCGGACAAGGAGATTGCTGCGCGGCTGAAGCTGGCGCCGAACACGGTGCGCAATCATGTGGCGACGGTGTATTCGAAGCTGGATGTGCACAGTCGCAGCGAGGCGATTGTCTGGGCTCGCGAGCGTGGGTTGTTTTCGGGGGGCGGTCGGGGGCAGCGGTAAGGTGCAAATGCACTAGTTCATGGGGTGCAAATTCGGGTGTTTGATCGGGCGGGGTGTTCTTAGTCTGTTGAGGTGCGATGCATTTTTTTGGTGATCGTGTCTTTTTGGAACCTGCTAATGGATCAGCCCTTTATGAATGTGTTGTCGGTTTTTGAGTCTTGTTGTGTGGAGCTGGCGCGATGATTTATCTGGCGCAGTTGCGGGCTCGGCTTGAGCGTAGTTTTTCGCCGTTGGCTTGTGAGTGTGTGGTGGATGGGGATCATTCGCTGACTGTGAAGCTTTATGAGCCGGTTTCGGGGCGGGTGGATCTGGTGATTAGTGGGTTGAGTCTTGGTGCCTTGCGAACTCCGGAGGCGGTGGATGCTTTGATTGGTGAGTTGCGGTATGAGCTTGAGAGTAATTCTTTGCGATCGCCCAGTTGAACTTGGCGGCCTTTGGGCCGACCAGGTTTTTGTTCGGTTTGGGTGAATATCCGGTTCTTCGGGTGCAGCCGCTGGCGGTTTCGCCCTTACGGCGAGTCACCTTTTCCAAACGCCGAAAAGGTAACCCAAAAGGCTTTACCCTGACGTTCGGCACCTCGCTTTGGCTCGGTGTGCCTTCGCTCCGGGATTGATCCGGGGGCATCGCCTACGGTTTGCTTCGCTGCACCTCCTCTCGATGTGTTTGGCTTCGCCAAACGGTCGCTGCGCTCCCACCCCCGGATCAATCCCTCCACTCAGCCTGCCGACGGGCCCTGCGATCAAAAGCGGTACTCGAGCTAACGCTCATCGTGGTGAGTGGTGAGGGGCGCGAAGCCGACTTGTGTGCTCTTCAAAGCTTGAGTTCGCCTCGATGGTTCAGGTCGATGTAACTCGAATGAACAACTCCGTAGGCTCCCTCTCCCTCCGGGAGAGGGCTGGGGTGAGGGCTGGCTCTTGAGGTTGTCCTCGATTTTTCGGAACCCACGATCCATTCTGTAAACCCACCCCAAAATCGACAGCCAATTCCCCCCAATCCCACCATTTCACTGGCACTCACCCCCCACTGGTCTATAAGGAATGAGTGGTTCGGTTTCCATAACCGGGCGTTGTCCTGCTCGGCGACGGGAGTTTTCTTCCATTCATCGCGGGTCATCCTATGAACAATCCTGGGAAACGCGTGTGTTTTTCGTTGTTGTCGGCTTTCGGTCTGGTGCTGCTCAGTGGTTGCGCCAGTCCTCCACCCCCTCCGCCGGCAGCACCGCCTCCGCCGCCTGAGCGGACTTGTCAGGTCATGGAAAATACCGAGGTCGCCGGTGATGCGTATGCCGACGGGCAAGTGACTCGACACATCACCAAGACCCGTTGCGTCACTCAATAAGCCGGGCGCCTGTGAAGGCGCGGGTCGAGTGGATTGTGCTGGTGGCCGATCTGGTCGGCACGGCGGTGTTTGCGGTTGAAGGCGCGATTGCGGCGATGCGCAGTCAGCTTGATCTGCTCGGGGTGATGGTGATTGCGTTCATCGTTGCGCTCGGTGGCGGGGTGACGCGTGATCTGTTGATCGGTGCGACGCCGCCCAAGGCTGTGGCGGACTGGCGCTATCCGGCGCTGGCGTTTGCCATGGGCGGGGTGGCATTTGTTTTTCATGAGCGGGTGCTGGGCTGGTCTGGTTCGACGCTGATCGTGCTGGATGCGGCGGGGCTGGCGTTGTTTGCGGTGGCCGGGGCGCAGAAGGCGTTGAATTTCGGGATCTCGCCGTTTGTGGCCATGCTGATGGGCACGATTACCGGGGTCGGCGGCGGGGTGCTGCGTGACATTGTGCTGGCGCGGGTGCCGGTGGTGTTGCAGGCGGATCTGTATGCCAGTTCGGCGTTTGTCGGTGCGGCGGTGTTGATTGTCGGGCGCAGGCTGGGTGTGCCGCCGGTGGCGGCTGCGTTGCTGGCGGGGGCGGCGTGTTTGTTGTTGCGGTTGTTGTCGGTGCATTTTGGCTGGCAGTTGCCGAAGGTGCTGGAGGCATGAAAAAGGCAGCCCTTGGGCTGCCTTTTGTTTTGCGTCAGAAGCGGATCAGGACAGGAAACCGCCGTCCACGTTCAGCGATACGCCGGTGGTGTAGCTCGAGGCATCGCTCGCCAGGTACAGCACGGCGCCGGCCATTTCGCTCGGGTCGGCTACGCGCTTGAGCGGGATCTGCGTCAGGGCCTGTTTCAGGATGGCGTCGTTCTTCACCAGGGCCGAGGCGAATTTGGTGTCGGTGAGGCCCGGCAGCAGGGCGTTGCAGCGGATGCCGAATTGCGCGCATTCCTTGGCGAAGACTTTGGTCATGTTGATCACGGCGGCTTTGGTCACCGAGTAGATGCCCTGGAAGATCCCCGGCGAAATGCCGTTGATCGACGCCACGTTGATGATGCTGCCGCCGCCGTTTTCGCGCATCAGTTTGCCGGCTTCCACCGACATGAAGAAGTAGCCGCGAATGTTCACGTCGACGGTTTTCTGGAAGGCGCCGAGGTCGGTGTCCAGCACGTTGCAGAACTGCGGGTTGGTCGCGGCGTTGTTGACCAGGATGTCCAGGCGCCCGAACTGTTCCTTGATCCCGGCGAAGACCTGGCTGATCTGTTCCATTTCGCCGATGTGGCAGGCGATCGCTGTGGCCTTGCCGCCGGCGGCGATGATGGCGTCGGCCACGTGCTGGCAGCCTTCGAGTTTGCGGCTCGAAACGATGACGTGGGCCCCTTGCTGGGCCAGCAGTTTGGCGATGGCTTCACCGATGCCACGGCTGGCGCCGGAGACGAAAGCGATCTTGCCGTCGAGGTCGAACAACTGAGTCTTGGACATGGGATTCCCTTGTAGTAAGCCTTGTTATAACGCCGTCATCAGAGGCTGGATTTGGCAATGACCTGCAGGCTCATCTGCTCCAGCAGTTTGTTCATGTGAATGAACTGCGCGAAGCGTTTGTCCTGGGTCTGGCCATGGAAGAAGCGGTAGTAGATCTGCTGCACGATGCCGGCCAGGCGGAACAGGCCGTAGGTGTAGTAGAAGTCGAAATTGTCGATCTGGATGCCCGAACGCTCGGCGTAGTAGTCGACGAATTCGCGGCGGGTCAGCATGCCCGGCGCGTGGCTTGGCTGGCGGCGCATCAGTTGCACCGGTGCCGGGTCGTCGGCCTGGATCCAGTAGGCGAGGGTGTTGCCCAGGTCCATCAGCGGATCGCCGAGGGTGGTCAGTTCCCAGTCGAGCACGCCGATGATCTGCATCGGGTTTTTCGGGTCGAGGATGACGTTGTCGAAGCGGTAGTCGTTGTGCACGATGCTGGAGGTCGGGTGATCGGCCGGCATCTTGTCGTTGAGCCAGGCTTTGACCTGTTCCCAGTGCGGTGCGTCCGGGGTCAGGGCTTTTTCGTAACGCTCGCTCCAGCCTTTGATCTGGCGGGCGACGTAGCCTTCCGGTTTGCCCAGATCGCCGAGGCCGCAGGCGTTGTAATCGACGCGGTGCAGTTCGACGAAACGGTCGATGAAGCTCTTGCACAGGGCTTCGGTTTTGGCCGGGTCGAGGCCCAGTTCCGGCGGCAGGTCCGAGCGCAGGATGATGCCCTTGACCCGTTCCATCACGTAGAACTCGGCGCCGATCACCGAATCGTCGGTGCAGTGCACGTAGGCTTTCGGGCAATACGGGAAGCCATCGCGCAACTGGTTGAGGATGCGGAATTCGCGGCCCATGTCGTGGGCGGACTTGGCTTTGTGGCCGAACGGCGGACGGCGCAGGACGAATTCCTGGTCCGGGTATTCCAGCAGGTAGGTCAGGTTCGACGCGCCGCCGGGAAACTGGCTGATCTGCGGCGTGCCGGTCAGGCCCGGAATGTGCGCCTTGAGGTACGGATCGATCAGGCTGGCATCGAGTTCTTCGCCAGAGCGGATACGGGTGGACTGGTCAGTAAGCGCCATGCTTATCCCTTCTGCTTATTTTGGAGGCCAGACATCATTGGCTAATCTAATGGCGCGCTCGGGTCGTCACAAGCGCGGTTCGGTCTTATAGGTTAGCGTGTTGGACGATAATCACCTTTGGGAATGTGCGCGCGGGGCCGCTGGCGACTAAGGTTTAGCGCGTATGCCTTGTTCACGAAGGAGCTTTGAAATGGGCTGCCCGCAAGTCTGTGCCAGCGCCACCCTGCAATGCAGTTTCGGTGCCGCACCGGCAGTGCTCAACGTGCTGCCGGTCAACCGCACGCTGACCGGCGGGATGCCGGCGGCGAACATCATGGATCACATTCCGCTGGTCAACGTCACCACGTTCGGCATGTGCATGAGCATGGCCAACCCGATGGTCGCCGCCGCCACGGCTGCAGCATTGGGTGTACTGACGCCGATGCCGTGCATTCCGGCGACCGCCACGCCGTGGATCCCCGGCGGTGCGCCGACCTTGCTGCTGGGCGGGATGCCGGCGATCGATGCCAACAGCACGTTGATGTGCAACTGGGCGGGGGTGATCAAGATCGTGATGCCGGGGCAGATGCAGATGCTGATTCCCTGAGTCAGGCCTGCGCCGGATCCGTCCATTTGCGAAACCACCAGCGCACCCGGGAAATCGGTTTGCCATCGGCATCCAGCGGCCGCCCGTCCTCGGCAAACCCTTGCTCCGGTTCCATCAACTGCCCATTCAGATAACGCGCATCCACCGCCGGCTTGCCGTTGGGATGAAAGCGCTGATAGCGCCCCTCACGCACGCCATCGCGATAGAACTCGGCCTCCGCCACTTGCCCGTCCGGAAAGTAATTGAACGCCTCGCCATGCAACAACCCGCGCCGATAGCTGGCCTTGCGCTGCAACCAGCCTTCGGGCGCATAGAAACTGGCGATACCTTGCAGCTTGTCACGCACAAACGGCATCTGCGCCGAAACCTTGCCATTGGGGTGATAGAGCAGGGACGTGCCCTGCAATTCGCCCTGGCTGTAATTCAGATCCGCCTGCGGGCGCCCGTCATCCTTGATGTTCAACGGGCCATCGAGTTGACCGTCCTGCAAACGCCCCTTGAGGTGTTTGTCATCCTGCTGCAGATCCAGTGGTGTGATCGCCATGGCTTCTCCTTGTCAGTTGACCTGCACCAGCCCGCCCTTGATGGTCAGCATGCCGCCGCCGTCCACGGTCTGTGAGGCAGCGCCCTTGTTGGTCAGGCTGATGCCGGCGTCGTTGGTCAGCGTGGTTCCGGCCTTGTTGTCCAGTGAAGTACCGGCCTGATTGGTCATGGCCGTGCCGGCCTTCTGGGTGATCGAAGTGCTGGCCGAAGTCGCCAGATCTGCACCGCTCTGGATCGTGAAACTGCCGCCGCTTTGCAGGGTGAGGGTGCCGCTGACCTTGATCGTCAGGTTGCCGTCCACCGTCAGGCTGTAGTCGCCGGTGACCTTATCGGTGTAATTGCCGCCGGTGCTGTGGTTCTGGTCGGCGCCGACCTTCACGGTGCGGCTGTCCTTCACATCGAGGCTGTCGCTGCCGGTCTGGATCGTCACGCTGCGTTTGCCTTTCTCCAGCGTCACGGTTTCGTCGCCTTCCTTGACCGTGCGGGTGCGGGCGTTCTGCACCGTGAGGGTTTCGTCGTGGCCGACGGTGGCGGTGGTGTCGTTGAGCACGTTGATCTTCAGATCTTTCTGCGCTTGCAGGAACACTTCTTCGGCGTCTTTCTTGTCCTCGAAACGCAGTTCGTTGAAACCACCGCCGCCCTTCGACGATTGGGTCTTGATCCCGGATTGGGTCTGGTTCGCCGGCAAGGCGTAGGGCAGGGCGTTGTCGCCGTTGTACACGCATCCGGTGACCAGCGGCCGATCCGGATCACCGTCGATGAAGGTCACGATGACTTCCTGACCGATCCGCGGCACGAACTGCATGCCGAAGCCCTTGCCGCTCCACGGCAGCACCACGCGCACCCAGCAGGAACTGGTTTCGTCATTCTTGCCGTCGCGATCCCACGGGAACTGCAACTTGATCCGGCCGTATTCGTCGGTCCAGATTTCCTCGCCGGACTTGCCGACTACGATGGCGGTCTGCGGGTGCATGCGCGGTTTGGGCGTGAGGCGTTGCGGACGAAACGGCGTGGCCTTGGGGATCGCCTCGAAGCGATTGCGATAGCTTTCGTGGCTGGCGTCATGGGTCACCCGAGTGACGACCCAGTCGATGTTCAGGCTCGCGTCTTCGTGGCCGTCGAGGGTGAACCAGTGGCCTGGAATCAGCCAGCGACAGTCGCTCTCGCCAACAAAGCGTTTCTCTTCACTGCGCAAACCGTCGACCCGCTGCTTGGTCAACGCATCGCCCCGAGCCTTGGCGTTGTAACCGCCGGGATGCTCATAGATCGAACGCGGCCCGGCCACGGCTTCGGCCTGGCCATAGAGTGAAGTGGTCGGCGTGGTGAACTCGTAATCCGTCGCCTTGTACACCCCGGCCACCGCTTGCAGACACACCTGGCCTGAGCGGATGCCGTGCAGCTCGCGCTCACCCAATTGCTGACCCAGATACTTGACCTTCGGCCCGTTGGGGATCTGTACGAAAGCATCGTTGCTATCACCCAGCACCAGCGTGTGCTTGCCGTCCTCGTGGGTGAAGAACCAGAAAATGCCTTCCTCCTCCAGCAGGCGCGAGACGAAGGCGAAATCGGTTTCGCCGTACTGCACGCAGTATTCACGTGGGGTGTAACTGCCGGTCAGTGAGAGTTTGAAATCGGTGAAACCGTGAGCTTTGAAGATTGTGGTGACGATGTCGGAGGTGGCGAGGTTCTGGAATACCCGGTTGTTGCTGGCCAGGGTCAACCACCAGAGCCACGGTCTTAAAACCAACTGATAGCGCTCGGCGGTGGCATCGGCAGGCAGTTGGCGAATTTCAGCGACCAAGGCATCGAACGGGCGCAATTGAGCGTCGTTGTGCAGGGTGGTGGTGACGTGGGTGGCAACGGCGCTGGTGAGGGTGAGCGAGGTACCGTCATTCAATCCGTTGAGGGTTTGAACGCCGAGGTTGTTCAGGGTTTCCTCACCGGAGAGCGACTCAGGGTAAAGCGCCGACAGCGAGGTGGCGGTGAGGGAGAGCGTAGTGTTGCTGTCGGTGGAGCGGGGCATCCGCATTGCCTCCGATCAAGAATTCGCAAAAACAAGTTGTGAGGATGCGATGCCATGTTGAACTTTGATGACCTGCATTGGCGTCCCGTGGGGGCAGCTCCATCCATTGAGTGAGTCAGATACTTTTTTCAAATATTTTTTCTTGACGCTGACAAACACCATGACCCGATCGCGGCTGTCCGTCTGTGCGCGGATCACACTGGAGGTAAATATCCAGGACTGAGTTTTTCGCTGTTCGGGTCTGGAACCAATGAGTGTTTGATAGACGGTTTCACGAACATTGAATCGGCCGATTTCATTGGTATTGCAGGCAGCGATCAGTGTGACCGCGCGCTCAGGAGGGCTCAGCCTTATCTCGTGTTCGAGTGTCGGGAAAATATCGAAGCTCATAGTCACCTCACGATGCCCAGCAGCCTTGGGCGACATGTTTCGGGCTACCTTCGTGAAACTTGTACACGCCGTTGAGAATATAGAGCGGTCCAGTGTTCCAGCCTTCACCGTGCTCCGTCAAAACCCGATATATCAATGGGTAATTCAACTTTCCAGGTGCTTCTGCGTAGAAAAAGTCGATTCGTAAAGATTCCGGGCAGGGAAGCGGGCAGTAAGGATTGTTGGCAGCCCCGGATGTCGAACCACCGGGTGCAACTTGCGCAACCAAGTAGCGCGTGGTGTCGTACTGTGCGGTGACTTGATACACAAACTCGATCCCGGGATTCTTCTTCACGTACTCGTAAACCATGGCTTCGTACTCATACATGATTGGATGGTTGCTACCTTCGGTCAGTGTTACCAGATTCCGAAGATCGGTTCCGCTGCCGCCCAGCTTGTTTCCAATCAGATGCCCTCGTTGATGATGTTCCGGGCAAGTACCGGACACGAATCCCGGTGGTCGCAAGGACTGATCCGGACCCGAGCCGCCGGTCATGTTGGTCGATGTCAAAGTTGCCTTTGCATAAAGAGGCACCGTGACGTTGCTACCGTTTACGTTGACAGTGGTGGATTTGTATTCCGGATTCAATGGCATTGGCGTTAGTCCCGTTAAAGGCCTGCAATCTTGAAAATTTACCAATAGGCTTGCTGCTCTCCTGAAGGGGACGGATTTATTTGTTTCGCATAAATAAATCTGTCCCCTTAAATCCCCTAAATTCCCTGAACGTAGACGTTGGCGACTCTGTTGTGATGGGCTGACCAGCCTCAAGTGAATTCCATGAGTTCTTCTTCTGCGCTTGTCGTGACCTTGCCGGCACCTTCATACACCGTTTTGAAAACAGTGAAGTCAGTCGAGGAAAAAACGTGGGGGGAGAACTTTGGCGCCGCCCAATTGGTAGGTGATTGTCGTTGTGGCCGCAAATTACCGAATTCAGCTTCGTTTGGAAAAGAAGGATCAATCTGGTTCGCCGACAGCGTTTTAACCTTGCTGAACCAGGCACTGCACTTTGCGCATGCGGCTTTTTTACCGCCCAGATTTCCCTTGATAACGGGTTTGAAGCCACTGCCGATAATCAAAGCTCGCATCAGCGAAATTTCCGCATGGTAGCCATCATTCTCTACATATTGCAGGGCATGCGGTGTTGGAGGAGTGTTGGTTATTTTTGTTATCGGGCTCAGCACCACCGTACGTGGCAATGGTTTCTGCTCTTTGAATGCCTTGACCAAATTCAATAGGTTATTGAGTTGTTTGGTGTTGAGGCGGGGGTTGTAGGTCAATTCAAGAATTTTTTCGGCGACCTTTGCCTTTTCCTCCGCGGTCTTGCTGGGCATGTTGGTAACGTAAAGTTTGGTGTCAGGAATGATCGGCGCGCGATCGAGAAACTTCCATCTGACCAGTTTGGAGTTTTCGTCTGTCGCCCAATTGCCATTTTTATTACCAACCTGATTGCTCTTCAGCCAGCTTTCCTGCAACTCGTATTCCGGGATGTTCTGATTGATCACTCGGTCCGTTTCCGAGAACAACACATGGAGAATTCTGGCCGCTTCCATGAGTGCATTACTACCACCGGGGTGTATGGCGGTTAGAAGCACCTCACAGGCGGCAATCAATGACTCGCCATTTTTGTTCGCTGCAACATAAATGGTACTTTCACCAGGGTGAGTGTAGGCCTGTACCTCTTCCGGGCTCTTGGTGGTGACATGCTGCCCGATGACACCCAGCACAACACTGAGGATGCAGAGATGGTTGGGATTGTGCGGTGACAAAACGTTGATAACAGGTCTCTGTTGAGGCGCGCTGGGTAACGGCATTCCATTAACTCCTGTATTTTTTTAGCTTTCAATGACAGTACGTCATTTACTCCAACACCCACTCCGCCAATTTCCCTGTCACCTGCGTCATCAGCACGTTCTCGACATCCCGCGCGCCTGCCGCACTGCATTTGGCGAGCACCGCTTTCACAATTCCCGAATCGAACTCGAACTGCTTGCCCGTCGCAGCCTTGTAACGGCCGCGCAATTTCTCCAGCTTCGCCAACACAATCCCTTCCAGCGTCTGCTCATCCAGCGGCCGATACGCGACCACCGTCATGCGTGCCAGAAACGCCGGGCGGAAGGCTTGCAGGAGGACTTTGTGCAGTGCTTCGTTGAAGGCTTCCGAGCCGAGTTGTGCAGTCGGTGTATCGAGCAGCAACTCGGCGCCGACATTGCTGGTGGCGAGCATCACGGTGTTCTTGAAGTCCACCACCAACCCCGTCCCGTCTTCCATCAAGCCCTTGTCGAACACGTTGTAAAACGCTTCCAGCACATCCGGATGCGCCTTTTCGATTTCATCCAGCAACACCACCGAATACGGTTTGCGCCGCACGGCTTCGGTCAGCACGCCGCCGCTGCCGTAACCGACATAGCCGGGTGGTGCGCCCTTGAGCTGGCTGACGGTGTGGGCTTCCTGATATTCCGAGAGATTGATGCTGATCAGGTTGCGTTCGCCGCCGTACAAGGCATCGGCCAGCGCATACGCGGTTTCGGTTTTGCCAACGCCCGTGGGGCCGACCAGCAGAAACACGCCAACCGGTTTTTGCGGATCGGTGAGACCCGCACGATAGGCCTGCAATCGTTGGGCGATGGTGTTGAGCGCAGTGCTCTGGCCCATCACTCGCAGGCCCATGCGTGTGCCGAGGGTGCGCACGGCGTGGGCTTCGTCGGCGAGCATTTTGCCGACGGGGATGCCGGTCCAGCCGGCGATCACGGCGGCGACGGTTTTGCCGTCGACCTGTTCGGGCACCAGCGGATCGTCCTGGCGAATCGCATCGAGCCCGGCTTCCAGGCGCAGCAGTTCGGCGGCGAGGTGATCGATGCGGCTGTCGGTGGCTTCATCCGGTTTGTCGCTGTCGGCGCGTTCACTGAGGTCAAGTAATTCGCGGCGAGTGTCGAGCAGTTCACGCACCGCCACGCGCTCTTCACTCCAGCGGGTTTCAAGTTCGCGGATGGCCTGGACGTTGGTCTTCGATTCGCTTTCCAGCAGGGTGATGCGCTCGCGGTGATCAAGCCCCGTGGCCTGTTCCCGGCGCAGGCGTTCAACTTCTTCTTTGAGGCTTTGCTGACGGTGGCGCAGGCTCTCCAGCGGTGGCGGCACGTCGTGCTGGCCGAGGGCGACCCGGGCGCAGGCGGTGTCGAGGACGCTGATGGCCTTGTCCGGCAACTGGCGGCCGGAGATGTAGCGGTGCGAGAGTTTCACCGCTTCGTGGATCGCGGCATCCAGCACTTGCACGCCGTGATGCTGTTCGAGTTTGGCGGCGACGCCACGTAGCATTTCCACGGCGGTGGTTTCGTCCGGCTCTTCCACCTGCACCAGTTGGAAGCGGCGGGCGAGGGCCGGATCTTTCTCGAAATATTTTTTGTATTCCATCCAGGTCGTCGCGGCCAGCGTGCGCAACTCTCCTCGGGCCAGCGCGGGTTTGAGCAAGTTGGCCGCGTCGCTGCCACCCTCGGCACCGCCAGCGCCGATCAGCGTGTGGGCCTCGTCGATGAACAGGATGATCGGCTTGTCGGCGCTGCGAACCGCGTCAATCACACCTTTGAGCCGCTGTTCGAATTCGCCTTTGACCCCGGCCCCGGCCTGGAGCAAACCAAGGTCGAGCACCCGCAAACTGACTTCCTGCAACGACGGCGGCACATCCCCGGCGGCGATGCGCAGTGCCAGGCCTTCGACCACGGCAGTTTTGCCGACTCCGGGTGCGCCGACCAGAATCGGGTTGTTCTGCCGGCGTCTCAGAAGAATGTCGACGCACTGGCGGATTTCGCCATCGCGACCGACGATCGGGTCGATGCGCCCGGCATGGGCGTCGGCGGTCAGATCCTGGGTGTATTGATCGAGCACCGAGTCTTGCCGTGGCGTTGGACTCCCCGAAGACACAGAGCGCGGGCCTACGTGCTCACGGGAGTTTGCCGTCCATTCCAGCAGGTTTGCGCGCAGCGCTTCTTTCGGAATTCGCAGCAATGACGACGCGCTGTTGAGCAGCAGGCTGCGGCGTTCGTCGCGATCGATCAGCGCCAGCAACAGCAAGCCGGAACGAATGCTGTCGATGCCCAATACACTGGCCTGCACCACCGCGTCTTCCAGCAATCCCAGCGTGTGCGAAGACAGCGCAGGCGTGCGGGTGCTGCCAGACTTGAACAGGTCCAGCGCCTTGTTGATCTCCGCCGTCAGCGCATCACGCTCCAGCCCGAAGCGCGGCAGCAGGAAAGCAAAATCGCCGCCCTCGATATCGAGTAGTTCCAACAACAGATGCTCGATCTCGACAAAGTGATGCCCGCGCTGCAAACACCGTTGCGCGGCACGTTCGAGGGCGCGGCGGTTGTCCGGGTTGAGGCGTCCGATCAGGCTGGCCAGTTCCATTTCAGGTAATCTCCAGCTGACGCAGGCGGGTTTCGATCCGTTGCACGGCGAGGCTGGTCTGGCGTTGCAGGCCACCGTTCCAGCTCAGCAGGGCCGGGGTTTGTCGGCCGAGTTGCAGCGGCCCCGCACCGCGTACCAGCAGCACCAGTTTCACGTCCAGATCCGGGCCGAAATACAGCGCAGCTAGGCTGGCCAGTGCCGGATGCGCTTCGCCTTCCGGCAGGAATCGCGCGGCCTGCGTCGATGGCAGCGGCCCCAGCGTCAGACGAATTCCGGCATGTTCATCCCAGACCCGAGTACCGGCGACAGCACTGCGGCCGAGCTGCAGATTGCGTCCGCCGGCCTTCATGACGCTGCGGCTGGCACGTGGAATCTCACGCCACGCCCCCTCGTAAGCGCTCAGTTCCACCGCCACGGAAAACTGCTCACGGACAATCGCCGCAAACCCCGCCAATGACCGGCGGCCATCGGCGTACAACGCGGTGCAGGCCAGAACGGCGCAGTCGGGAATCGCCTGGCGTTCCTGCAAGGATTTTGGCAGCAAACCGGTCAGCGCCCGCAATTGCGCCTGCACGGGCGAGGCGCCGGGCGTGGTGAAACCGAGGGCGATCCGGTGTTTGCGCATCACCTTGTACAGCAGGCTCAGCAGCCGATGCTGGAACAGGTCGAGGAACTCGGCGGGCGCATGATCCTTGGCTCGCGCACGTTGTTGCAGCCATTCCTGATAGGCGTAAGGCAGCGGGCCATCGGGGCCGCCGAGGCCGAACATCGGCGAGTTCAGGGTCAGCGGTTCACCGGGGTTTTCTTCCAGGCTTTCGATCTGGCTGGCGGCGAACAACGGCGTCAGCGGCCCGCGCAATTTCAGCACTTCGGCCTGTGGCGATGTACCCGAACCAAGGGCGTCGGCCTGGGGCTGTTCGCGCTCCAGCAACAGCAACGCCTGCAACCATTCGAACGCCTGTGGATCACGGCGCAGGCGCTGGCTAAGGGTCAGAGCGACAGGGGCATGCCGGCTTGGGGTTGCCATGCCTTGACCTCCTTGTCTGCCTGCATGAGCACCGTGCGCACAAAGCGATTGGCCGTGGCGTACACCGAAAAGAATTGCGCGAGCACCGCTGAAAACAACACCGCGCTGCTGCCGACGAAATGCTGTGGATCAAGCTGCAATTGCACTTCAAGCCCGTTGCGCCAGCCGCGCCAGGCGTCGGCGCCGACATGGCCGATTACTCGTTCGCAACCGAGACTCAGCAGACCTTCAATCTGGCGCAGGGCGCTGGCTTCATCGCGCAGGTTGTGCAGGGTCAGGATTTCCTTCAGCGCATCCAGTGCCTGCGGCCCTTCGACCAGCGACAGATGATTGAGGGTCAGTTGCGAGACCAGCCGCCAGCGCGAATCACCGTCCAGACGCGGCAGGCTCTGCGGGCTCGGGGGATTGCGCAGGCGTGCCCACGCCACCGGGCCCGGCCGTTCGAAACCCAGCGGTGTACCGGCGGGCAGGCTCTGGGCCAGATGCCGATTGGTGCAGAGCAGTTCGGCGGTCAGGCTGTAATCGGGCAGATCGGTCTGCGGTTCGAAACGGGTGTCGACGACGCTGACCAACAGATCGCTGCCGAGCCGGTTCGGCGTCTGCCCGTTGACCCGCCGCGCATGCCAGTAACGTTGCCGGTCACCGCTGCTGTGCTGGCTGCCGAAATACGCCGGCAGCCGCTGCACACCGCTGGCGGAGCTGGCGCGCACGCTGCGGATGCTGTGGATCTCGACGCTGTTTTCCCGGTGGCTGTCGGCGATCAGTCGATACTCACTGCGGGTGCCGTCCGGGCGCAGCGGCTCCGAAGTGCGCGGGAACAGGTTGATCACCGGCGCGCAGCCCAGCGCTATATCGCTGGCCTGCAAGTGCAATCGGCCGGCCGGGGCCCGGTCAAAAACGATGTACAGATACAGCGTCTGGCTGTCACTCGAAACGCCAGACAGTGGCAGATCAAAGAAGTGGAATTTGTCCGGGAACGCGAAGTACTCGGCCAGCAGGCGCATACCTGGATGCACGCCGTCTTCGTCCGGCAGCAGCACTTCGTCGTCGGCGAAACCGATGATCTTCGGCAGGCCTTTCACGCGGGCGGGAATGCTCCCCGGCGAGCCGGCCAGCACCTGCACCGCGTGGGCGCCGAGCAGGTCATAGAGGCTGGCGTTGACGACCGGTGACGCGGCCAGGTGAATGCGCAATTGTTCGATGCCAAGTTCCGACCACTGGCTGTCGCCGAGGCAATGCAGGCTCAGACGCAACGCCGAACGGGACTGCGCAACGCCAGTTAGCGCCTGCGCCTCATCGCTGCCCAGCAACAAGGCTTCGCTGATTTCTATCGGCCACAACCGCACGGCAGCACTGGTGCGAAAGTGAATGCTTTCGCCCTTGCTGGTGGTGACGAACAGCGGCGTGTCCCGGGGCAGGGGATAGCCGCCGTCGAGGTTGCCTTTGCTCGGGTCCGGTTCGAACTGGACGATCGCGCACGACGGCAACGGGCGCATGGCCAGGGGATAAAGCTGTTCGAGCAGCGCGTCGCTGAATTCGGCGTAGTCGTCATCCAGCCGCCGTTGCAGGCGTGCGGCGAGCAGGGCGAAACCTTCCAGCAATCGTTCGACGTGCGGATCGGGGCATTCGCCGGGGGACAGTTCCAGCCGTCGTGCGACTTTCGGATAGCGTTCGGCAAACTGTCCGCCGGCATGTCGCAGCCAGGTCAGTTCGCGCTGGTAGTAGTCGAGCAATTGCGGGTCAATCGAGTCGCTCATGGCGCACCTCCAGCCCTTCGTTGCCGGGCTCGATGACAAATGCCACCGGCCAGTGCTGCGAGCCGCTGCGCAATTCACCGGTCAGGCGAATGCTCAAACGCTGCGGGTGCTCGGGCAGGGGATTGACCTGAACCTCGCCGAGCAGCAGGCGTGGTTCGAAATGGGTGATGGCTTCGCGAATGTCCCGCGCCAGACGACGCCGGTCATCGCTGCGTTGTTGTTGCAGGGCGCTCCAGTCGGCGATGCCGTAATCGATGACGCTGGGCGGGGAGGTGAGGGGGCGCGGGCCACGGCGGGTGTTGAACAGGCGCCCGAGCTCGGCGTGCACCGAGTCGAGCAAATCCTGCCGATCGAACTCCCGCGCCTCGTCGTCCTCGCTCGAGGCGAGGCGTTCGAACAGCGGTGGAAGGAAGCCGGTGCCTGCCATGGCCGCGCCGCCGGGTTAGCTGACGAGCTTGTTGGCGGCCATGTCCCAGGTCGAGGCCGCTGTGCCTTCCTTGGTGCCGTCGTCTTTCTGCGCGGTGAGTTCCCATTTGATCTTGGTGAAGTTCAGGGACAGGGTTTCCACCGGTTTGCCGCCGGTACCGCCACTGACGCTGACGTTGGAAATCACCACGTTGGTCAGGGTGTAGATGATGAACGGCAGCAGTTGCCCGCTGCCTTCGGCGGCGTTACGGCCGATGGTGATCTTGGCTTCCGGGATCGGCTTGCCGGCGCAGCAGTATTCGTTGAGGGACGGTGTGGAGGTGTCGACGAATTTGGTCAGGGTGAACTCGCCGACGTGAGGCTTGCCGGAGGTGCGCTCCGAGTTGCTGACGTCGTTGGTGACTTGCATCGCCACGTTGTGGCTGTAGGACATGACTTCGATCTTGTCAGCGTAACCCTCGAGCAGGCTGTCGCCTTTGATGTCGCCGCCGAGGTCGAGAATGATTGCATCCATCGCTTGAAACTCCTGAAAGGTGTCGTGCCAGGCAAACAGGGGCGCGCCCGCAGGAAATCCTGCGGGCGCAGGCAGGTCAGGCGGCTACCGGTGGCGGCAGGGTCGCGACCAGGCGGATCGACGCGGTCAGCTCTTCGAGCTGGAAGTGCGGCCGCAGGAATACCGTCGCGCGATAGGCACCAGGCTTGCCGGCGACTTCGGTGACGTCCACCCGCGCTTCACGCAACGGGTACTGCGCCTTGATTTCCTGCGGTGCGTTGTCGTTGATCAGCACGTAGTCGGCGATCCAGTTGTTGAGGTAGGTCTGCACGTTGTCGCGGGTCATGAAGCTGCCGACCTTGTCGCGCATGATCACCTTCAGGTAATGGGCGAAACGCGAGGCCGCAAGCACGTACGGCAACATCGCCGAGATCCGTGCGTTGGCGTTGGCCTCGTTGGTGTTGTAGACCTTGGATTTGTTGGTGGTCTGGCCGCCGAAGAACACCGCGACGTCGCTGTTCTTCTTGTGGCACAGGGCGATGAAGCCGAGGTCGTTGAGTTCCTTCTCGCGGCGGTCGGTGATCGCCACTTCGGTCGGGCATTTCAGCGACAGATCACCGGAGCTGGTGCGGAAGGTGTGCGCCGGCAGACCTTCAACCGCGCCGCCGCCTTCAGCGCCACGGATCGCCGCGCACCAGCCGTATTTGGCAAATGCTTCGGTGATACGTTGCGACAGCGCCCACGCGGCGTTGCCCCACAGGTATTTGCTGTGGTCGGTGCCGTTGGTGTCCTCGACGTAGTTGATGCCTTCCACTGGCGAAGTGTCCGGGCCGTAAGGCAGGCGCAGCAGGAAGTGCGGCAGCACCAGGGAGACGTAACGCGAGTCTTCGCTTTCGCGGAACGAGCGCCACTTGATCAGCTCCTGGCTCTCGAACACTTTCGACAGGTCACGCGGCACCGCCAGTTCGGTGAAGCTGTTCATGTCGAACAGGCGCGGGCTGGCGGCGGCAATGAACGGCGCGTGGGCAGCGGCGGCGACGTTCGACAGTTTCTCCAGCAGGCCGATGTCCTGCGGGTGCCGGCCGAAGGTGTAGTCACCTACCAGCAGGCTGAACGGATGGCCACCGAAGGTGCCGTATTCCTCTTCGTAGATCTTTTTGAATAGCGCGCTCTGGTCGAATTCGACGGCTTTTTCCAGATCGTTCTGCAGCTCTTTCTGGGTCACGTTGAGCAGGCGCAGTTTCAGCCGGGTGCTGGTTTCGGTGTTCTGCACCAGCATGTGCAGGCCACGCCAGGACGCTTCGAGTTTTTGCAGATCCGGGTGGTGCAGCACTTCGTTGAGCTGGGCGCTGATCAGCTCGTCGATCTGGCTGATGCGGTCGTTGATCATCGCCACAGTGTCCTTGTCGATGGCCATGCCTTCGTCGAGCACCTGGGTGGCGAATTCCGCGAGCATGTCGCGGGCGTAATCCTGCTGACTGTCGTCATGGGCCATGCGGCCCTCGGCGATGATTCGATCGAGCAGGGATAAAGTCTCGGCGGCAGCATTTTCGCTGGCTTGATTCTGGGCGGCGGCGGGCATGGCGAATTCTTCCTCGGTCAGGTGGACGATCAGGCTTGCGGTTCGGCCGGAGCTTCGGCATCAGCGGCCGGGACAGCGGTGTCCGGGCGGGCCGACTTGATCTCTTGCAAGCCTTCGGTGTTGGCGATGACGTCGCGCAGCAGCTTGTCCAGATCGTCATTGCCGTCGAGTTTGGTCAGCAGGTCGCGCAGACGCTGGCGGGCCTCGAACAGGCGCCGCAGCGGCGTGACTTGCTCCACCACCTTGACCGGGTCGAAGTCGTCGATGTGCTTGAAGTTGAGTTCGATGTTGAGCTTGCTGTCGTCGCCGCTGAGGGTGTTGTTGACTTGCAGCGTGGCGCGGGGGGCGATGGAGGCGAGGACGTCGTTGAAGTTGTCGCGGTCGATTTCGGTGAAACGGCGTTCGGTCAGTTTTGCCAAGGGTTCGAGCGGCTTGCCCGAGAGGTCGGCCAGGATGCCGACTACCAGCGGCAATTCCTTTTTCTCGATGGCATTGCCGATTTCGACGTCGTAGGTGATTTGCACGCGGGGCGGGCGAACCCGGTCGAGCTTGTGCTGGGTACTTTCTGCCATGTCGGCGGACTCCGATGCGATGAGCGGGCGCAATGCATCGGGGAGGCCCGTTCATCGCTTTCCCTTGCTGGACCACAGGTTAGAAAGGGTGGCAGATGACCTGTCGTTCCTTTGACAAACCTTCCTCATTCGGCTGTAGGAACCGAACTACCCAAGACGCTAGAACAGGTCTATAAAAATGCAAGCGAAAAACTTTTTTGGACTGACTGGCGAAAAGGAAAATTCATTTTGTCTGCACGACTTTTTCTAACGATCGGGTTTGCGCTGCTCGCCGGCTGTTCGTTTTTCGGGCCGAAAGTGGATCTCGACAGCCTGACCCTCGACGTCGCTCCCAAGGCCAATGACGACACCCCGATCGCCGTGGATTTCATCGCGGTCAACGATCCGGATCTGCTCAAGCAACTGTCGGGCATCAGTGCCCGCCAGTGGTTTGCCGAGCGCGAGCAGTATCAGCGCGACTATCGTCAGCTGATGAGCGTGTGGGGACTGGAGCTGGTGCCGGGGCAATTCATCGACCGCCAGCCGTTCCCTTTGGGGGGCAAGCGGGCGGCTGGACTTTTGGTCTTCGCCAGCTATAACACTCCCGGAGCGCACCGCCTGCGGCTGGACGATCAGAGCGATGCATGGCTCAAGTTCGACAGTCGCGAGATGAGCCTGGTCAGCAAGGAAAACTGAAACACACCGTCCGCCGCCGGTTCGCGGTGCAGTCGAAGGGAGTCGTATGAGTCTGCTACCTGACGCGGTCTGCTGGCATGAAGGCATGCAATTGCTGCCACAGCATTTTCAGTTACAGGGCCTGCGGGCCGAGGCGCTCGGCGCGCATCTGGCTCAGGCGTGCAATCCGTGGTTCTTCGGGATCAGCCACATCGAGTTCGACCCGTCGGCGATGAGCGCCGGGGTGGTGCGGGTGCTGTCGTTGCAAGGGACGATGCCGGACGGTTTGCCGGTCAATCTGCAAGTCGGCGTTGACCCGACGCTGGAGCTGGACGTCGCTGCCGCGATCGACGCCACGGACGATGCGACGGTGACGGTTTATCTGGCGATCAGTCCGCTGTGGCGCGCCGGACAGTTGCTACCACTCAAGGGGCGTCTGCAATCGGTGGTCGGCGAGGCGTTACCGGATCTCACCAGCGGTGAATTTCCTGAATCGATCACGGTGTGGCGTCCCAATCCACGGCTGTGTACGCAACTGAACAAAGCCGATTCGATCTGCCTGCCGCTGCTGAAAATCCGCAAGGAGGGCGGCGGTTTCCTGCCGTTGCCGTATACGCCGCCGACACCGGTCCTGTTGCCGGAATCGCCATTGGGTCGACGGGTGGCCGGGCTCTGCGCGCGGGCGCGGGAGAAGTGCCTGTTTCTCAGCGGGCGATTGCGCCAGGCGCTGCAGGCCGGCAATCAGGATGACGCGCTGGAAATCCGCCGGCAGATGACGGCGTTGTGGGCGCGGTTGCCGGAAGTGGAAGGGGCGCTGATCAGCCGTGTCGCTCATCCGCAAAGTGTTTATGTGCAACTGCTGGGACTCGCCGGTGCGTGGTCGGCGCTGGATCCGCTGGCGGGCGTACCGGCCTTTGCGCCATTGGATTTTCTCGAATTGCAGCGTGGTTACGAACCGTTGCTCGACTGGCTGGAAAACACCCTGGAACTGATCCGCGCCGGTTACCGCAGCATCGCGTTCGAGCGCGGCGAGCAGAGCTTTTCCATTCAGTTGCCGGACGAGCAACCGAGCCAGCGTCTGGTCATCGGCCTGCGCATGCCCAACGGTGCCAGCGAGCAGGCGGCCGGTGAATGGTTGCGGGGCGCGATCATCGCTTCGGCGCCGCACATTGCCTTGCTCAGCCGCCAACGCATGAGCGGTCTGACGCATCAGGCCATGAGCCGCAGCGAGCAGGTGGCCTACAGCGTCGGCGACGACACCCGGTTGTTCGTGGTGACCGCCGAAGGTAGCTGGTTCGATGCGCAACTGCCGCTGATGATCGCCGCGCCGGCCACCCGGCTGACCAGCAGTCCGTGGCAAGTGGTGTTGTTTGTCGCCCAGAACAGTGAACGTGCCTGATCACACAAGGAACGTCGTATGTCGCAAGGAAGTGCCGCAAGCCTCGGGTTGCAGGACGCTCCGCTGAGCAGTGCGTTCCGCCACACCTGGCAGCAGTGGTCGCAGGACTGGAGCCAGTTGCCCAAGGACAGCGAGGACGAAGCGGCGCTGGTCGAAACCGTGGTCGAACTCTCGACCCAGGCTTCGCAACGGTTGTGGCGCACCGCGTTTGCCCGAGTGGGCGATTCGGCGACCGAACAGGTCAAGGCGTTGGTGTATGCCTTTGTCGCGCTGGTCGATGAGACCCTGTTGTTCAGCCCGTGGCCGGGCCAGAGTGCCTGGCAGGAAAAACCCCTGGAGTCGCGACTGTATTCCAGCCGTCAGGCCGGCGAGCAAGTGCCGGCGGCGATCCAGACCTTGCTCGATGAACAGCAGCCCACCACTCGCGATCTGGCCAACGTGTATTTGCAGTGCCTGATCCTCGGTTTCCACGGACGCCTGCGCGGTGAGCAGGGTCAGGTGCAACGGGAAAAATGGCGGCGGGCCCTGTTCACGTTTGCCTGGCAGGACGAGGCCGATTACGCCGCTGTCAGTCAGCGACTGGTTCAGCCTTCGCTGGCGACACCCTTGCAGTTGCCGGTGCGCACGGCGTTGCCCGATGGCTTTCGTCTGGCGCTGGGCATTCTGGCGATGATTCTGCTGCTGACCGGGCTCGGGCAGTTTCTGTGGCGCGACATCCGCCAGGAACTGGAGCCGGTGTTGCAGGCGCCCGACACGCTGACGGCGCCGGAGCAAGACTCATGAGTACCCTGACGATCGTGGCCTGGGCGGTCGCCATCCTCCTGCTGCTGGTGATCATCGCGGTGGCGGTGTGGTGGCTGCGCACCCAGAGCGGCGCGGCGATCCGCAGTTTCTACGCCGCCGTGCGGCACATGGAACAGGAGCAGGGCGCCCACGACCGTTATCAGATGCCGTGGCTGCTGATGCTCGGCGATGAAACCCAGGGTGCGCAACTCGCCAGTCAGTGGCGTTTGCAACCCACCGACAAACCGGCGTGGTTCGGCCGTTGGTGGTCGGACTCCGAAGGCGCGGTGTTGGTGGTGCCGCAGGCGCTGTTTCTGCCGGAAGACGGCATGCACCTGCAACGCGGCGGCTGGTGGCGCCTGCTCGGGTTGATCCTGCGCCTGCGCAGCAAGCGGCCGCTGGACGGGGTGATCTGGACGGTACCGGTCAGTCGGCTGAGCAATCTGGAGCAAGCCACGCAGCTCGGTCTGGCGGCGCGTCGGCGTTTCATCGATCTGTTGCAGCGCTTTGGTCTGAGCCTGCCGGTGTACGTGGTCATCACCGGGCTGGAAGAACTGCCGGGATTTCAGGAACTGATCAGCGCCTTGCCGGACGAGGCCCGCGATTGCACCTTGGGCTGGTCGTCGACCTATGCCCGCGATGCGGTGTGGCAGGGGCAATGGAGCGATCAGGCGCTGGATCGGTTGCACCGTGCGGTGGCGGAAGCGGTGATCGAAATCGGCACCTTGTCCGGGCATTTGAGTGCGGATCTGTACGCCTTGCCGGAACGTCTGGAAATCCTGCGCCGCGGTTTGCAGAACGTGCTGGAGCCGGTGTTTCAAGGCAACGCTCAGGGCGAGGCGCCATGTTTTCGTGGCGTTTACCTGACGGCCAATCAGCCGGCCGACGATGCGCCGGACGGTTTTTCTGCCGATGACAGCGGCCTGCAGCAAAGTGCGTTTGTACGTCAGTTGTGGCGCCAGCGAATCGTCGGTGAACGCGGGCTGGCCCAGGGCGTGCCGCGCCTGTTGCGCTTGCGCCAGCGCTGGCAGCGAGTCACCGCCGGGGTGGCGCTGGTGGTCGGTGTGGTCTGGGCGGTGGCGATGCTCTGGGTCTGGCACGCATCGGTCAAGGACGCTCATGAACTGGCGCGGCTGCTGCAAGGCGCACAGAAGAATTACGTGACGGTCACCGACGACGAGCATCGGGTCGAGCCGACCCGGCGCAACGTGCAGAACTTCTGGCGGGTGCTGGAACGGGCGCCGCACTGGCACTACGTTTCGCTGGCCTTTCCGACGTCGTGGTTTTCCTCGCTGGACGGGCGACTCGAACAGGAAGTGTTCAAGTCGACCCAGCGCCACATGCTGCAACCGCTGCACGATCTGCTGGTCGCGGAGCTCGCGAAAATCAAGGCGATCCGCGCCACCGACCGGCGCACCAGCGTCGAAAGCGAAGACCCGGCGCAGTGGCAGAATTATCAGAAGGCCACGGATCTGGTCGAGCGGGCCTTGCGTCTGGAACAACAGAACCAGTTGTTCGCTCAGGTGCAGAACAATCAGCGGACGCCGCTGGAGGATTTGGCGCAGCTGAGCAACAGCGCGCTGTCACTCAACCTCAACGCCGGCACCTTGCCCCATGCCGCCTACTACAACCGGCTGCTCGCAGCCAGTGATGGCGGCGACTTGCAGGCGCTGGATCTGAGCGTTGAACGGCCGTTGATCGTGAGTAATTTCACCGGGCTGATGGAGCGCTGGCTCGATCAGTATTTTCTGGCCGACAACTTCGTCAGCAAGGCCGGCTACCTCAAGTTGCATCTGGAACAGCTTGAAGCCGGGAGTGGCAACAGCCTTACCGAACTGGAAGACCTGCGCGCGCTGATCGACGACCTGCAAGCGGCGATCGCCCTGACCAACTCGACCTGGAGTCGCGGCAAGGGTCAGGAGCTGGTGCCGGGTTATCGCGAGTTTCTCGACAAGGTGCGCAAGAGTTCATTGCTCGGCCCGGCGGTCGAACAGCAGCTCGATGCGCAGGCCGGCAAGTTGCAGCAGAGTTTTCGCGATCAATGGATCGCCCAGGTGGGTTCGCGGGGCAATCTGCTGGTGCAGCAGGGCAGCGGGCAACTGGCGTTGCAGGATCAGGTGGTCAAGCTCAACAACGCGGTGCAGGCGCTGTTCAAACGTGACTTCGTTTCGATTGCCCTGCGTGCCAGCCAGGACAGCGTCAACCGGCAAGGCCAGACCGTGGACGGCGATGACCTCAACGAATCGCTGAATTATTTCGCGAGTTATAAAAGCTACGTTGCCGAAGAACTGCCGCGCATTCCGCCGGCCTATCGCGAAGCATTGCTGCAAGCGGCCGAAACCGCCGCCGCGCAAGCGATGTGGTTGAGTCTCAAGGATCATGATGATCAGACTCATCCTTACGCGGTGTTCAACGTGCAGGCGGTACAGGCGATGAACCTGCAAAAAGCCTTTATCGAAGTCCATCGCAGTGATCTGGCGGCACGTCTGCAAGGGGCGCTGAACCGCCGGGCGATGGCGCAGATCGTTGGCGGGCTGGATGAAATCACCGCGCAGCCGCTGTTCGGTGGCCGCACGGAAATCAGCCAGTGGGACGGCTCGAAAAACCTTGGCCTGCAACTCTACGGCGCCAGCGATGTGCAGGATCTGAAGCTGAGCCTCAAGCAGCAATTCAACACCATGCTCGGCATCACCGAGCGTCGCGCCCCGGCGCTGGAATGGCTGAAGACCCAGCAGGGCAATCTGTCGGCGCTGGATTACGAGCGCGTGACCCAGTTCAGCGCGCTCAATGACGAATTGCTCAAGTACAAGGATTCCAACCCCGCCAGTTCGCCGGCGCAGATCGAGCAACTGGTCAGCCGCGACTTCATTGAAATGGACACCGGCTCCTGTGTGCAGGTGTTGCAGACCGCCAATCTGACCGGCGGGCGCGGCACCCTGGCGATGCGGGCGGTGGAGTTGCAACAGTCGGCCCTGCAACGCTGCCAGTTTCTGCAACAGCAACAGGCGGCCGCCGCGTGGAACGAGCTGGCCACCTACTTCAATCAATACCTGGCCGACCGCTTTCCGTTTGCCAGCGGCGTGCAGGCGCAGGATGCCGACCCGGCGCGGGTCCAGCACTTTCTGGAAATCATCGACAAGCGCTTGCCGGTGGCCCAGGCCGGACTGGTCCTGAGCCAGACCCCGGAGCGGCTGGCGGCAGAAGATTTTCTCAACCGGGTGAAACAGGCCAGCGTCTGGCTGACACCGCTGTTCGTGCGCGACAAGAGCGGCATTCTAGGCGTCGAGCTGGATGTACGCTGGCGCACCGACCGCGAAGAAGAGAAGGGCGCCGATCAAGTGATTGCCTGGGGCTTGCTGGCCGGCAATCAGCAGATCAGCTATCCCGCTGCCGATCAGCCGAACCTGCGTTGGATGCCCGGCCAGCCGATCCGTCTGACCCTGCGCTGGGCGCGCAACGGCAAGGAGCGCCCGGTCAACGATCCGCTGCAACCGAACCTGATGGTGCGTGATCTGGAGGCCGGCTGGGAGTATGGCGGGCCGTGGTCGCTGCTGCGCCTGATGCGCGCGCACTTCTCGGTGCAGCGCCAGCCGAGCATGGATTACACCGATTTTCCGTTGAGCCTGCGTTTGCCGGTTACCGCGCAGAACGAGAGCGTCACCAGCGAATTCACCCGGATGTTCGTGCGCGTGTCGCTGATGAGCCAGGGCTCGAAACTGCCGCTTTCGATTCCACCATTGCCGACCCGCGCGCCGCGTTCACCGTTCCAGGTGACCGGCACCACCGCCGCCCTTGAAGTCCAGAAGGAGGATTTGTGAGCCTGCCATCGACCCCGTTGCCGGACCTGATCGATCAGTTGCTCGCGCCCATCAGCGACGACGCGCCCTGTGGTGCGGATCTGCGCTATGAGCGCGAGTACGACCAGTTGCGCGATCTGCGCCGCGAGGACGACGCGAGTTTGCCCACGGGTGTCTGGCAGTCGACCCTGAAACGCGCCAACTGGCCGGAAGTCGAGCGGCTGACCACCACGTTATTGCTCGAGCGCAGCAAGGACCTGATGCTCAGTGCCTGGCTGGGCGAGGCCTGGCTGCATTTGCAGGCACTCGATGGACTGCCGGGCAGTCTGGCGCTGATTGCCGGTCTGTGTGAGCGCTATCCCGAACATCTGCATCCGCAGGCCGACGACGGTGACCAGTCGTGGAGAGCGATTCCGCTGGAATGGCTAGTGCGTCGCTACAGCGAAGTGTTGCTGACCCGGGTGCCTTTATTTGGCGCCAACAACAGCGATTTTGAGGGCTACACCCTCGAAACCTGGCGGCGGATTCAGGTGCGGCAGGTGCAGGCCAACGACTCCAAAGGCGCCAAGGCGTCGGCCGAAACGGCGCGCAGCGAGCACAAGAAACTCATCGAGCAGGTGCGTGCCACGCCCATGGCGTTCTGGCTGCGCCATCAAGGCAATCTGCTGCTGAGCCTGCAACACCTGCAGCGTCTCGATGCCTGGTGCGATGCGTATCTGGGAGATCAGGGGCCGGGGCTCGGGCCGTTGCAGGACACCCTTCAAGCGTTGTTGATACTGGTTCAGGAGTTCATCGCCATGCACCCACAACAACCACTGTCGGCACCGCCGCCTGCGCCGGTCGCAGTCTCACCGGTTGAAGCGTCTGTCGCGGCCACGCCCGAAGCCGCGCCAGTGCCGCGCGAACCGGCCAGTCGAGAAGAGGCTTATCGGCAATTGCTGCTGATCGCCGAGTACCTGGCCCGCACCGAACCCCACAGCCCGGTGCCGTATCTGATCCGGCGCGGGGTGGAGTGGGGCAACAAGCCGTTGAGTGAGTTGCTCGGCGAGCTGATTTCGGCAGACGCCGAATCCCGGCGTCTGTGGACCTTGCTCGGCGTGCTTTAGTGCACGCGCTGGTTGTTGAGTTTCGGCGGCAACTGGAGCGGCGTCAGCACCGGTTGTCCGGAGAAGAACGCCACCAGATTTTTGCCCACCAGCTCCACGGTGCCTTGGGTGGCTTCCGGTGACAACCCGGCGACGTGAGGGGTAAGAAGCACGTTGCTGAGGTTTTTCAGCGCATCGGGCACTTGCGGCTCGTGATCGAACACATCCAGCGCTGCGCCGGCGATTCGACGTTGTTCCAGTGCGGCGATCAAGTCGGCAGTGGCGATCACGCTGGCACGGGCAATGTTGACGATGAAACCATTGGGCCCCAGGGCATCAAGCACCGGGCGGGTCACCAGATGCTGGCTGCCGATGCCGCCGGGCGTGGCAACCACCAGAAAGTCCGAGGCCCGGGCCAGTTCGGTCGGGGTCGAGCAGAACGCGTAAGGCACGTCGCTGCGCACCTGACGGTTGTGGTAGCTGATCTCCATGTCGAAGCCCAGGCCCGCGCGTTTGGCAATCGCCATCCCCACCGCGCCCAGCCCGAGAATGCCCAGGCGCTTGCCGGCCAGCGACGGGCGCATGATCTTCGGCCACTCGCCCCGACGCACCGCCGCATCGCAGCGCGGGATGTCGCGCACCAGCGCCAGCAGCATCGCCATGGCGTGGTCGGCCACCGACGAAGCGTTGACACCGGCGCCGTTGGTCACGGTCAGACCACGGTCGCTGGCGGCCTGCAGGTCGACCTGCTCGTAACCGGCGCCGATCACGCAGATGATTTTCAGCGCGGGCAAGGCCGCGATTTCTTCAGCATATAAACCCAGCGGGCCACGGGTCAGCACTGCGTCGATCCTTGCCCCATGGGTGGCGATGGCTTGCGCGCGCTCGGCAGGGGTCGGCGCGAGAATCAGGTGAAAACCCTGACGTTCGAGGATCGGCAAATAGTCATTGATGGTTTCAACCAGTACCAGAACGGTGGCGGGCATTGCTCGGCTCCTGTGATCGTCGGTATTCGGGCGCAAAAGTCGCTTCAGAGTGCTGATTCCAGAGCGGTTTGGCAATGGCTGGCACGGCCCCGCATCAGGCAGTGTAGGAGCTGATGCGGGGAGCGCGCGGGTGCTTCGTCAGGTGATGTCGGCGCTGGCGGTCACTGGATCACGTCACGTACTGGGCGATGCCGTTGCCGAATGACCAGTTCTCTTTTTTCACTTCCACCAGATTGATGAACACGTCTTCCTGACGCACGGCCAGTTGCTGGTTCAGGTTGCGCGCGATGGTCTGGAACAGCCGTTGTTTCATCTCCACGGTGCGGCCTTCGCTGATGGTCAGCTGGATGAACACGATGCCGTCGCTGCGCTGGATCCCCAGGTATTGCGGGTCATAGACGAAGTGCTGGTCGTCGTGCTCGGCCAGCACCTGGAAATTGTCGTGTTCCGGCACATTGATCTCGCTGCGCAGGGCGGCGTAGATCACTTCGCCAATGCGTTTGGCGAACGTCGGGTCCGAGTTTTTCTTGATGTCGACGCGGACGAGAGGCATGGGATGGCTCCACAGGCGGGGGGACTGGACGGGGATGTCAGTCAATTCGCCATTGGGTATAGCCGAAAAATGCCAGACGGTGAGGTTGTTTAAAAACGTTAGGAAATGGACGCACCGTCCTGCGGGATTTACGGATGTTGCCTACGAGTGCTGCCGGATTCATCCGCTATACGGCGGGGTGAGAAGCGCGGAATTATAGAGAGCAGGACGGGATGCGTTCTTCATGACGAAGCAGTAATCCGGACGGAAATTGCCATCAGCCAAGGAAGGCCAATGCTTCAGAACAACCGCGAAAACCTGGAACTCGACAGGCTGCATAACGAAACGCGAAAACTGATAGCTGAGCGGCAGAAGCTTATGGCGGAACAGAAGAAGCTGAAGTGGGAGACGTATTTTTATCCAGTTGCGGTGGTGGCCGGCGTGTTGACGGCAAGCGCGGCATTGGCAGGCGTCTTTTTCAAGTTTTGAGCGTTCGTTTTCGCAATCTTCAGACACATGACTCAAAAGGAAATCAACATGAGCACCTATGACGCCAAAGCCAGAATGGAACAACTGGAACGGGAACACGATGAGTGGGCCGAAAAAATACGTATCAAAGACAGGAAAGAAATGCGCCCGATCTGGGGGTTGATGGGTCTGGGCATCTTTTGCATGTTCCTCGGCTTCATATTGGCCCGATCGATCTGATCGGGCTTTCCCATGGCTCATTCGGCGCCGGTGCATGTCATAAAACGACATGTCGCGTATCTGGCGCCGACAGGCTTTTTCCCAAAAGCGACAAGCCTCCGATCTGCTCCGTACAACAATTCCTCAGCTAAGTCTTTGCTTCTGCTCATTTATCGCGGAGAATCGCGCCCCTGTTTCGGCCGGAGCATGTCTGTCGGTTTTTTCCGACGCGTCCTGACCGAGTGGCAAGTGACCGGAATGCGGAGATCCGACCGGATGAATGATCAGGCCAATAGCGTCGAACAACGCTTTGAGGCGGCAGCACCAGCCGAACTGTCGAGCTGGAATCGCCATGACACTACCTGGATGTTGGGACTGTTCGGGACGGCCATCGGCGCCGGTACCCTGTTTTTGCCGATCAACGCAGGTCTGGGTGGCTTCTGGCCGCTGGTGATCCTCGCGCTGCTGGCCTTCCCGATGACGTTCTACGCACACCGCGGCCTGACCCGCTTCGTGCTTTCCGGTCGCGAAGGCGCCGACATCACGGACGTGGTGGAACAGCATTTCGGCATCAAGGCCGGCGCGCTGATCACCCTGTTGTACTTCTTCGCGATCTTCCCGATCCTGCTCATCTACAGCGTTGGCCTGACCAACACGGTCGCCAGTTTCCTTGAGCACCAACTGCACATCACGCCGCCACCGCGCGCGCTGCTTTCGTTCGTGCTGATCCTCGGCCTGCTGGCCGTGGTGCGCTGCGGCGAGCAAGTGATCGTCAAGGCCATGAGCCTGATGGTGTATCCGTTCATCGTCGCGCTGCTGTTCCTGGCGGTGTACCTGATTCCGCACTGGAACGGCGGCATCCTGACCACCGCTTCGCAAGTGCCGGCACCGTCCGCGCTGCTGCACACGTTGTGGCTGGCGATTCCGGTGATGGTGTTCTCGTTCAACCACTCGCCGATCATCTCGGCGTTTGCTGTGGACCAGAAGCGTCGTTACGGCATTCACGCGGATGAGCGCAGCTCGCAGATCCTGTCTCGCGCGCACCTGCTGATGGTGGTGATGGTGCTGTTCTTCGTGTTCAGCTGCGTGCTGACCCTGTCGCCGGAGCAACTGGCCGAAGCCAAGGCGCAGAACCTGTCGATCCTGTCGTACCTGGCCAACCATTTCAGCAACCCGACCATCGCGTTCGCGGCACCGCTGATTGCGTTTGTGGCGATTTCCAAGTCGTTCCTCGGCCACTACATCGGTGCCAGCGAAGGCCTGAAGGGCTTGATCGTCAAGAGCGGCAAGCGTCCGGGCGCCAAGGCGCTGGACCGCATCGTGGCGGCGTTCATGCTGGTGGTGTGCTGGATCGTGGCGACCCTGAACCCGAGCATCCTCGGCATGATTGAAACCATCGGTGGCCCGGTCATCGCGGCGATCCTGTTCCTGATGCCGATGTACGCGATCCGCAAAGTGCCGGCGATGGCCCGTTATCGTGGGCAGATGTCGAACGTGTTTGTCACCGCAGTGGGTCTGGTGGCGATTTCGGCGTTGATCTATTCGCTGACGGCTTGAGGTTCAACACCAGATCCCGATTGATCTTGTGAAACACAAAGGCCGATCTGCCTCGCGGGTCGGCCTTTTTTGTGCCTGCGATCTTCGCGGGCAGGTTCGCTCCCAAGATGATCGTTCCCACGCGGAGCGTGGGAACGATCAGCGCGGGGCGAGGCCCCATCCGGCAGGCATAAAAAAACGCCGCTCATCTCGCGATGGGCGGCGTTTTTCATTGCGTTGCAGCGTTAGGCTTGAACGACAGGGATCTTGGCGTTCGCAGCAGCTTCACGGAACTCGGCAATCTGGTCGAAGGACAGGTAGCGGTAAACGTCGGCCGCCATGCTGTCGATCTTGCCAGCGTATTCCATGTACTCCTCGACGGTCGGCAGGCGACCCAGGATCGAAGCAACGGACGCCAGCTCAGCCGAAGCCAGGTAGACGTTCGCGCCGTCGCCCAGACGGTTCGGGAAGTTACGGGTCGACGTCGACACCACGGTGCTGTTCGGCTCAACGCGTGCCTGGTTACCCATGCACAGCGAGCAGCCTGGCATTTCCATGCGGGCGCCGGCCTTGCCGTAGATGCCGTAGTAGCCTTCTTCGGTCAGTTGGTGAGCGTCCATCTTGGTCGGCGGCGACAGCCACAGACGGGTTGGCAGCTGACCTTTGACCTGATCCAGCAGTTTACCGGCAGCGCGGAAGTGACCGATGTTGGTCATGCACGAA
Source organism: Pseudomonas sp. GW456-12-10-14-LB2 (assembly GCF_002884345.1). NCBI lineage: Bacteria > Pseudomonadati > Pseudomonadota > Gammaproteobacteria > Pseudomonadales > Pseudomonadaceae > Pseudomonas > Pseudomonas sp. GW456-12-10-14-LB2. The sequence goes on along the minus strand of NZ_POHV01000015.1, from coordinate 113,076 downwards.
CCGATGAACACTTCGTCGATCTTCTCGCCAGCAACGCTGGACAGCAGACGGGCGTCGTCCGGATCGTTTGGCGCGCAGAGCACAGGCTCGCTGATGTCGGCCAGATCGATTTCGATGACTTCGGCGTACTCGGCGTCGGCATCGGCTTCCATCAGTTGCGGGTTGGCGATCCAGGCTTCCATCGCTTGGGCACGACGCTCCAGGGTACGCGCATCGCCGTAGCCTTCGCCGATCATCCAGCGCAGCAGGGTGATGTTGGACTGCAGGTACTCGGTGATCGACTCTTTCGACAGCTTGATGGTGCAACCGGCAGCCGAACGTTCGGCCGAGGCGTCGGACAGTTCGAACGCCTGTTCCAGGGTCAGACCTTCCAGGCCTTCGATTTCCAGGATGCGGCCGGAGAAGGCGTTTTTCTTGCCTTTCTTCTCGACGGTCAGCAGACCGTTCTGGATGGCGAAGTAAGGAATGGCGTGAACCAGGTCACGCAGGGTGATGCCAGGTTTCATTTTGCCTTTGAAGCGCACCAGGATCGATTCCGGCATGTCCAGCGGCATGACGCCGGTGGCAGCGGCGAACGCGACCAGACCGGAACCGGCCGGGAACGAGATGCCCATCGGGAAGCGGGTGTGCGAGTCACCACCGGTACCTACGGTGTCCGGCAGCAGCATGCGGTTCAGCCACGAGTGGATGATGCCGTCGCCCGGACGCAGGGAAACACCGCCGCGGGTCATGATGAAGTCAGGCAGGGTGTGGTGGGTGGTCACGTCAATCGGCTTTGGATAGGCCGCGGTGTGGCAGAAGGACTGCATCACCAGATCAGCGGAGAAGCCCAGGCACGCCAGGTCTTTCAGTTCGTCACGGGTCATTGGACCGGTGGTGTCCTGAGAACCTACGGTGGTCATCTTCGGTTCGCAGTAGGTGCCAGGACGAACGCCTTTGCCTTCTGCCAGACCGCAAGCCTTGCCGACCATTTTCTGCGCCAGGGTGAAGCCCTTGGTGCTTTCAGCCGGTGCTTCCGGCTTCTTGAACAGGTCGAACGCTGGCAGACCCAGTTCGGCGCGAGCCTTCTCGGTCAGGCCACGGCCGATGATCAGCGGGATACGGCCGCCGGCGCGGACTTCGTCCAGCAGGACCGGGGTCTTCATTTCGAAGGTGGTGATGACTTCGTCAGTACCGTGCTTGCAGACTTTGCCTGCGTGCGGGTACAGGTCGATCACGTCGCCCATGTTCATGTTCGATACGTCGAACTCGATTGGCAGTGCGCCGGCATCTTCCATGGTGTTGTAGAAGATCGGGGCAATTTTGCTGCCGAAGCAGAAACCGCCAGCGCGCTTGTTCGGCACGTAAGGGATGTCGTCGCCGAAGAACCACAGGACCGAGTTGGTCGCCGATTTACGCGAGGAACCGGTACCGACCACGTCACCGACGTAGGCGATAGGGAAGCCCTGGCCGCGCATTTCTTCGATCTGCTTCATCGGGCCGGTCTTGCCTTGCTCGTCCGGAACGATGCCGTCACGGGCCATTTTCAGCATGGCCAGGGCGTGCAGCGGGATGTCGGGACGCGACCAGGCGTCTGGGGCAGGGGACAGGTCGTCGGTGTTGGTTTCGCCGGTCACCTTGAAGACGCGCAGGCTGATCTTGTCGGCCAGCACAGGGCGCTTCTTGAACCACTCGCCGTCAGCCCAGGATTGCAGCACGGCCTTGGCGTGAACGTTGCCGTTCTTGGCTTTTTCAGCCACGTCGTGGAAGGCATCGAACATCAGCAGGGTGTGCTTGAGTTCTTCGGCGGCCACTGGTGCCAGCTCGGCGTCGTCCAGCAGTTCAACCAGGGTCACGATGTTGTAGCCGCCCTGCATGGTGCCGAGCAGTTCTACAGCGCGTTTCTTGTCCAGCAGAGGGGAGGAGACTTCGCCCTTGGCCAGTGCGGAGAGGAAACCGGCCTTGACGTAGGCGGCTTCGTCCACTCCTGGTGGTACGCGATTGGTGATCAGGTCAACGAGGAAAGCTTCTTCGCCAGCCGGAGGATTCTTCAGCAGCTCGACCAGGCCTGCAGTTTGTTCGGCGTTAAGCGGCTGGGGAACGATACCCAGGGCTGCACGCTCTTCGATATGTTTGCGGTAGGCTTCAAGCACAGTTATTACCCTCATCAGTGGTCCCAAATGGGTGTCCGGGACGCTCATCCCGAAATGCTCGTACTCATGCGCTGCGTGGCGTTGTGGGCCGCTTAGCCAGAATTACCGGGCATTCCTTACAGAAGCTGCTTTCAAAGTTTTACGCCTGCAGAACGGGGAGCTGATGAGGGTTGGCGTTGGGCTTTTCCCCGCTGGAAAAACCCTACGCCAACACCGCTCTGAAGGAACGACTGTGCTCGTGACGCTTTGAAAACAGCTTCTAACGGACATTGGCGCCTAAAAAGGCTGGCTGATTCTACGGCAAAAAAAATTTAAAGGTAAGTCGCGCTCTATTGGACTTTGGTTGCGTTGTGCGCGGCTCGGGCAAACCTTGATCCAGCGCTTGCCCCTGACGTTTGAGGGGTGATGAATGGCGGACAAAGGGCTAACATGCCGACCTGTTCCGCGTTTCAAGTGTTCTGCCCATTTATGCCCAATCAGACCATCAAGACCCCCTGCGTCGGCCTCTGCTCCACCGTTTACGGTGATCTGGTGTGCCGTGGCTGCAAGCGTTTCCACCACGAAGTGATCCATTGGAACGGTTACAACGAGGAAGAAAAGCGTGCGGTGTGGCTGCGTCTTGAGCAATTGCTGTCACAAGTGATGGCGAGCAAGGTCGAGGTCTTCGACCCGGCGCGCCTGCGTCTGCAACTGGAACAGCGCAAGATCCGCTTCGTGCCGCATCAGTCGGAATATTGCTGGGCTTATCAACTGATCGCCCGGGGCGCGCGGGTGATCATTAATCTGGAAGCCTACGGAATGGTATTGCTGCCGGAGTTTCGCGACTGGAACCTGCCGGAACTGCGCGATGCCATTGATCGGGAATTTTTCCTGCTGTCGGAAGCGCACTATCAGCGCTACATCGCGCCCGGTTTCCTCAAGGATGCCCTCGGTGACTGACCTATTGCTATCGCTGGCAAGCCAGCTCCCACAGTGATGGTGTAATGCTCTCGATGTTGGACACACCTGAGTCCCAGTGGGAGCTGGCTTGCCAGCGATGACGGCCTTACCGGCGCCGCAATACTTAATGCTTCACCGCCAATTCGACCAAATGGTCTTCAACCTCCTGCGGTTTGAGCACCAGCACATCACTCTCCAATTGATCCAGCACCTGTTCGGCCGTATTGCCGATCAACGCCCCCGACACACCGCTGCGCGCCACGGTACCGATCACCGTCACAGCCGCCTGCAGCTTGTGCGCCATGAACGGAATCAACACGTCCGCCGGACCTTCCTCGACATGCAAATGCTCGTCATCGATGTCGAACTCAGCCTGAAACGCCCGGCATTGCTCGCGATAGCGCGCCTCGATGGTTTCCTTGAGCTGGAACGTCGGGTCCGCCGCCGACAGCATCGGTGACGGATGGGCGGTAATCACGTGCAGATGCCCCTTGGCCAGGCTGGCAATGTCGAACCCATGGTCGATGATCGTGGTGTGCAGATGACGGTGTTCGCCATCGGCATTGCCCACGTCGACCGCTGCCAGAATCACTTTGTCCTTCCACGAACCGGCGGTTTTCACCAGCAGCACGGGAGTAGGGCAGTGGCGCAGCAGTTTCCAGTCCGCCGGGGTCAGCAGGGCCTTCTTCAACGAGCTGTCGGGGAAGTGCTGCTTGATCACCAGTCCGCAGCCTTCGGCCTGCTGCACGTCGATGATGGTTTCGTGCAGGCTCTCGTTCCACGCCTGTTCGGTGGTGACGCTGTAGCCGTCCGCCAAAAGCGCGGCCTTGAGCACGCTGAGCATACCGGCGTGATCGTGCTTCTTGTCGCAGACCAGCAGGTGCAGATGGGCCTGGGTCACCCCGGCGATCAGCTTGGCGCGCTTGAGCGCCAGGCTTTCCGCGTGTTCGGGTTCGATGACCACCAGAATGCTGCGAATGGCTTGCATGAGTGAGTCTCCAGCAATGAAAAGGCACGGCGTTGCACAACTATAGTTGCTGCGCATCCGTCTGCGACTTGATGCATATCAACGCGGGCCGCTGGTGGTCTGCGGGCAGGCCGGTATAATCGGCGCCCTTCGCTCGAACACCTTTTGACCGTGAGCCCCATGATCCTTCCCGAAATCCACGAATTCCTTGGTTGCCGCACGCCTGATGCCTGGGTTGAAGCCGCGCTGGCCGATCAGGAAACCCTGCTGATCGACCACAAGAACTGCGAGTTCAAGGCCGCCAGCACCGCGTTGAGCCTGATCGCCAAGTACCATTCCCACGTCGATCTGATCAACATGATGTCGCGTCTGGCCCGGGAAGAACTGGTGCACCACGAGCAGGTGATGCGCATCATGAAGCGACGCAAGATCGAACTGCGCCAGCTGCACGCCGGCCGTTATGCCTCGAGCCTGCGCAAAGTGGTGCGCAGCCACGAACCGGTGAAACTGGTCGACACCCTGGTGGTCGGCGCCTTTATCGAAGCGCGCAGTTGCGAGCGATTCGAAGCGCTGGTGCCGCATCTGGACGAAGAACTCGGCAAGTTCTACTTCGGCCTGCTGAAAAGCGAGGCCCGGCATTTCCAGGGTTATCTGAAACTGGCCTACCAGTACGGTGACGCCAAGGACATCGCCCAGGTGATCGAGAAAGTCCGCGCCGCCGAGCAGGACCTGATCGAGTCACCGGACGAGGAATTCCGTTTCCACAGTGGCGTACCCGTCGCGGCATGAATTGTTAAAAACTCTTAAGAGTATGAAACATCAACGAAAACCGGCCCCAGAGGCCGGTTTTTGCTGCCTGCGATAAACGTCTCGCCATTGAATGCCCGCATAATGTCGCCCACTTCACAAAGCGGTTGGCGGCGGTTGTTATGGATAACCTGGGTTTTGGCAGAGTCCTGCTGGTGGAAGACGATGAGCGGCTGGCCGCACTGATCGCCCACTTTCTCGAACAACACGGCTACGAGGTTCGCACGGTGCATCGCGGCGATCTGGCCGTGGCCGCGTTTCTCGAATTCAAGCCCAAAGTGGTGGTGCTCGACCTGATGCTGCCGGGGCAGAGCGGCCTGCACGTGTGCCGGGAAATCCGCAGCGTGTCGGACACACCGATTGTTATTCTGACGGCCAAGGAAGATGACCTCGACCATATTCTGGGCCTCGAGTCCGGGGCCGACGACTACGTGATCAAACCGATCAAGCCGCCTGTTCTGCTCGCACGCCTGCGCGCGCTGCAACGCCGGCAGGTGCCGGACAGCGGTGTGGTCAGCTCGCTGGAATTCGGCAATCTGGTCATCGACCGCAGTTGCCGCGAAGTGCGTCTGGCGGGTGAGCTGATCGAACTGACCACCATGGAATTCGAGCTGCTGTGGCTGCTGGCCAGCGCCGCCGGCAAGATCCTGTCGCGCGATGACATTCTCAACCGCATGCGCGGCATCGCCTTCGATGGCCTCAATCGCAGCGTCGACGTGTACATCAGCAAGTTGCGCAACAAACTCAAGGACAACCCTCGCGAGCCGGTCTGCATCAAGACCGTGTGGGGCAAGGGTTATCTGTTCAATCCGTTCGCGTGGGAGTTGTAGATGCTGCGGTTATTTCTCGGGCTGTTTCTGGTGATGACCGTCGGGCTGGTGGCGGCGCTGCAAACCGTCGAGCACACCTTCAACGCTTTGCTCGACAACCAGATGCAGGCCTACAACCGTGAGGCGGTTCGCGGCCAAGCGTGGTCGCTGGTCGAACACATGCGCGACCAGCAGGGCGCGGCGCGCGAGGCGCAACTGGAAGCCTTGCGGCCGCACTACGGGCTCACGCTGAGCCTGGTCGAGGCTGACCAGTTGAAACTCAACGATCAGGAAAAAGCCGAACTGGCCCAGGATGTGTTGGTGATCCGCGATGACTACACCCAGTTCATCAGCAATATCGACGGTGGTTCGCAGTTGCTCAGCATCAAGCTGCCGCCCGAGCCGAGCCTGATGCCGTTCTACATTGCCGGGGCCTATATGATGTTGGCGGTGCTGCTCGGCATCGTTTTGTACTTCTGGGTTCGCCCGCACTGGCGCGATCTGGAAAAACTGCGCCTGGCCGCCGAGCGCTTCGGCGACAACGACCTCTCGGTGCGGATCCAGCTGTCCAAACGTTCCAACATCCGCGACCTCGCCGGTCACTTCAACCTGATGGCGGCGCGCATCGAAGGCCTGATCGCCAATCAGCGCGAACTGACCAACGCGGTCTCCCACGAACTGCGCACGCCGATTGCCCGGTTGTCGTTCGAACTCGACCAGCTCAAGCAACAACCGGACGCCAGCCAGAACCGCGAACTGATCGCCGACATGTACGCCGACCTCGGCGAGCTGGAAGAAATGGTCTCCGAACTGCTGACCTACGCCAGCCTCGAGCGCGGCGCGACGGTGATCACCCGCGAAAACATTCAGGCTGCCAACTGGCTCGACAGCGTGGTCGGCAGCGTGGCGCTGGAAGCCGAGGCGGCCGGGGTGCAGCTGTTGATCGTAGATTGCCGGGTCGACGAAGTGCGGATCGAACCGCGTTTCATGGCGCGTGCGGTGATCAATCTGCTGCGCAATGCCATCCGGTATGCCGAGCAGCGGGTCGAGGTGTCGCTGGTGCGCGTTGGCGATCAATACGAAGTGCAGGTCAACGACGACGGGCCGGGTGTGCCGCTGGCAGGGCGGGAGAAAATCTTCGAACCGTTCTCGCGCCTGGACGCCAGCCGCGACCGCCGCACGGGCGGCTTCGGCCTCGGTCTGGCGCTGGTGCGGCGGGTGTCGCAATCCCATGGCGGGCAGGTCGAGGTCGGCGATTCGCCGTGGGGCGGCGCGTCGTTTCGCATGACCTGGGCGCATCTGGATTGATGACTTTCCCTCCCCCGAAGGGGAAGGCAGTCGATTAACTGAGGACGTAGTCCACCGGTTTCAGCGCCGGCGGCAACGGCTCAGTCCCCAGCTCCGCCAGAATATCCCGCTCGATACCCCGCACCAGCGCATCGGTCGGCAAATCGTTTTCATCCCGGCCGAACGGGTCCTCCAGCTCATCGGCAATCGCATCCAGCCCGAAGAAGGTGTAGCTGACAATCGCCGTGAACAGCGGCGTCAGCCACCCCAGCGGTTCGGCCATGGCGAACGGCAGCAGGATGCAGAACAGGTAAATTGTGCGGTGCAGCAGCAGGGTGTAAGGGAAGGGCAGCGGCGTGTTCTTGATCCGCTCGCACACGGCCTGCGCCTGGGTCAGGCTGGTCAGGTGATTGGCCAGCAGCATGTAGCGCCATTCGCTGAGATCGCCCGCTTCATGCAGATCGGAACATTGCTGGCCGACGGTTTGCAGGATCCGCCCGCTGTAATCCGGCACCTGCGCATCGTGTTGCGGGGTGATCCATTGAGCGCTGGCGGCGGCTTCGTCTTCCCGGCGCAGTCGCGCATTCAGCGCGTGGGCGAAACCACAAAGGTTAAGCAGCAATAACCGACGCTGGGCCGATTCGCGGATCACATGGGTCTCGCGAATCACCGAACGCACATGCACGATCACTTCGCCCCAGGCCTTGCGCGCTTCGTACCAGCGGTCGTAGCAGGCGTTGTTGCGAAAATTCATGAAGATCGACAGCGACAGGCCGAGCAGGGTGAACGGCGTGGCGTTGACTTTGGTGAAGTTGCTCGGGTGGAGCATTTCCACCAGCACGATGGCCGACGCCAGCAGTGTGACCATCAGGGTGCGCAGGGCGATGCGCTTGGCAATCGAGCCCTTGAGGGTGAAGAGAATGGCGAATTGATTGACCTTGGGTCGGATGATCATGCGGCTCTCTGCCTTGAAAACGTGGCGGATCAGCCGCCGGTCATGTTCATGAAACGCACCACTTGCACGTCGTCGTTCACTTCAAAGTTATGCCGGTAAGGCTTGAGTTTCATCGCTTCGATGATGGCTTTCTCAAGCCGCTCCGGTTGACCCGGGTGGGCCCGCAGCACCGCTTTCAGATCCACCGAATGCTCGTTCCCCAGACACAGTAGCAAACGCCCCTCGACGGTCAGCCGCACCCGATTGCAGGTGCCGCAGAAGTTGTGGCTGTGGGGCGAAATGAACCCCAGCCGAATGTGCGGCGCTTCGGCCAGCCGCCAGTAGCGCGACGGGCCCTGGGTCGATTCGGCGGAGTCGATCAGGGTGTAGCGCTCGGCGATTCGTTCGCGCACTTGGTTACTGGAGAAGAACGACTCGGCGCGGCTGTGTTCGCTGATGATCCCCAGCGGCATTTCCTCGATGAAGGAAATATCCAGATCGCGCTCGATGGCGAACTGCACCAGATCGTTGATCTCGTGATCGTTGCGGCCCTGCATCACCACGCAGTTGAGTTTAGTGCGGGTAAATCCGGCGGCGCGCGCGGCGTCGATGCCGTCGATCACCTGGGCCAGGTCACCGGTGCGGGTCATCTGCTTGAAACGCTCGGCATCAAGACTGTCGAGGCTGACGTTGAGGCGTTTGACCCCGGCGTCGAACAGCGGGCTGGCCAGTTTGCCGAGCTGCGAGCCGTTGGTGGTCAGGCACAGTTCGCGCAGGCCGGGCAGGGCGGCGATCTGCTTGCACAAGCCGACGACGCCGGGACGAATCAACGGCTCGCCGCCGGTCAGGCGAATCTTGCGGGTGCCCAGCGCAACGAAGCTCTGCGCCAGTTGATAGATCTCCTCCAGCGTCAGCACCCGTTGGCGCGGCAAAAACTGCATGTCTTCGGCCATGCAATACACGCAGCGAAAGTCGCAGCGGTCGGTGACCGACATGCGCAGATAGTCGACGCGGCGGTTGTAACCATCGATCAAGACGCGCTCTGACATGACAGCCTCGCTTGGGTGAAATCCGCTATTGAAGGGATTGGGTCGGCGCAGGTTATGAGCAACTTGAGACAGAGTCCAATCACTCTTAATGACCGGCCGATTGATGCTGTCGATGATGAAATAATTATTTGCTGTTTTTCCCTTCTTAGTTTTGCAAGTGCCCGTATTTAAAGGGTTTAAGTCCGTGATAGATGCTTTCGATAACGCAGTCATTAATAGCGATTAGACAAGTTTTTGCAGCGGTTCCTATCCTTGGCCCCGTCAAACGAAACGACCGCTTTTTTAACTTGAAAGTCAGTCGTCGCTGTTTAAACCCGATCAGGTTTTTGCCTGTGTGCATCGTCATGGAGAAGTCCCATGTCACAAGTCGACCGTTACAAACCCTACAAGGGCGCCGCTGCGGGTTGGGGCGCTGTCATCAGCCTCACCAAGAACTGGCTGGGCAGTGAAAACGCCCTGAAAAACATCCGCGCCATGCTCAAGACCAACCAGAACGGCGGCTTCGACTGCCCCGGTTGCGCCTGGGGTGAGGCACCCGGCGCGAGCATGCTGAAGTTCTGCGAAAACGGCGCCAAAGCGGTGAACTGGGAAGCCACCGGCCGCCTGGTCGATCCGGCGTTCTTCAACAAGTACACGGTCTCGACCCTGGCCGAACAAAGCGATTACTGGCTCGAATACCAGGGCCGGATCACCCATCCGATGCGCTACGACGCGCGGGTCGACCGCTATGTGGAAACTACCTGGGACGATGCCTTCGCGCTGATCGCCAAGCACCTCAAAGGCCTGAAATCGCCTCACGAGGCCGAGTTCTACACCTCGGGTCGTGCCAGCAACGAAGCGGCGTTTCTCTATCAGTTGTTCGTCCGCGCCTACGGCACCAACAACTTCCCGGACTGCTCGAACATGTGCCACGAAGCCAGCGCGGTGAGCATGGGCGAGAGCCTGGGCGTCGGCAAAGGCACGGTGGTCTATGAAGACCTGCACCACGCCGATGCGATTTTCGTGATCGGCCAGAACCCCGGCACCAACCACCCGCGCATGCTCGAACCGCTGCGAGAAGCGGTGAAACGCGGCGCTCAAGTGGTGTGCATCAACCCGCTCAAGGAACGTGGGCTGGAGCGCTTCCAGAATCCGCAAAACCCGATCGAGATGCTCAGCAACGGCTGGGAAGCGACCAACACCGCGTACTTCCGTCCAGCCTTGGGCGGCGACATGGCGATGATTCGCGGCATGGCCAAGTTCCTGCTGCAATGGGAACGTGAAGCCCAGGCCACCGGCGGCGAACCGGTGTTCGATCACGCCTTCATTGCCGAGCACACCTCGGGTCTCGACAGCTACCTGGCCGAAGTCGATGCCACGAGCTGGGAGCACATCGTCGAGCAGTCCGGTGTGCCGCTGCATGACATCGAACTGGCAGCGCGCATGTATGCCCGGGCCAAGAGCGTGATCATGTGCTGGGCCATGGGCCTGACCCAACACGTGCACTCGGTGCCGACCCTGCAGGAAGTCATCAACCTGCAACTGCTGCGCGGCAATGTCGGCCGTCCGGGTGCCGGGCTGTCGCCGGTGCGCGGCCACAGTAACGTGCAGGGCGACCGCACCATGGGCATCAACGAACTGGCCCCGACCGAGCTGATGGACGCCCTGGAAAAACGCTTCAACTTCAAAGTGCCGCGGATGCACGGCCACAACACGGTCATGGCGATTGGTGCCATGGAACGTGGCGAAGCCAAGGTGTTTATCGGGCTCGGCGGCAACTTCGCTCAAGCTACGCCGGACACCCCGCGCACCCACGCCGCGATGCGCAAACTCGACCTGAGCGTGCATATCTCGACCAAACTCAACCGCAGCCATCTGGTGACCGGGCGTGATGCGTTGATTCTGCCGTGCCTCGGCCGTACCGACATCGACGTCCAGGCCGAAGGCCCGCAAGGCGTGACCGTGGAAGACACCTTCAGCATGGTGCACTTGTCGTTCGGCCAACTGAAACCGAAGTCGGCACATCTGAAATCCGAGCCGGCGATCATTGCCGGGATCGCTGCCGCCACCTTGGGCAAACACCCGATCGATTGGGAATGGGCGGTGGGCGACTACGGGCGCATCCGTAACCTGATCGCCGACGTGATTCCGGGCTTCGAGAATTTCAACGAGAAGCTGCTGATCCCCGGTGGTTTCCACCTCGGTAACAACGCCTCCGACCGGGTCTGGAAAACCGAGTCCGGCAAGGCCCAGTTCACCCCGTGCGTGCTGCCGGAGCATCTGATTAGCGAAGGCGTGCGCAACCTGCCGGTCAAACCGCATCTGATCCTGCAAACCATGCGGTCCCACGATCAGTACAACACCACGCTGTACGGCCTCGACGACCGTTATCGCGGGGTCTACGGCATGCGCGACGTGGTGTTCGCCAACGAACAGGACATCCGCCGGCTCGGTTTTGAACCGGGACAGAAGGTTGATCTGGTAGCGCTGTGGGATGACGAGCGTGAGCGTCGGGTCAGCGGTTTCACCCTGATCGCCTACGACATTCCGGCCGGGCAGGCTGCCGCGTACTACCCGGAAACCAATCCGCTGGTGCCGCTGGAAAGCTACGGTGACCGCACCTACACGCCGACCTCCAAGTTCGTGGCGATCCGCCTCGAAGCGGCCGAGGCGAGCAACCTGATCCCGTCGTCGGTGGCGTAGCCGACTCACGCGATCCAACCCTTTTGCATTTTGACTGGCTGCAGGCGTTCGCGCCTGGCGGTGGCCCGGCCGTGTGCTGCCGCTTTTCAGCCTGGATGAGGACATCATCATGTTCAACCTGGAGGCACTGGACCTGGCGCGAATTCAATTCGCGTTCACGGTTTCGTTCCACATCATTTTCCCGGCGATCACCATTGGTCTCGCGAGTTTCCTGGCGGTGCTCGAAGGCCTGTGGCTGAAAACCCGTAACGACACTTACCGCGATCTCTACCACTTCTGGTCGAAGATCTTCGCCGTCAACTTCGGCATGGGCGTGGTGTCGGGGCTGGTCATGGCGTACCAGTTCGGCACCAACTGGAGTGGGTTTTCCGACTTCGCCGGCAGCGTCACCGGGCCGTTGCTGACCTATGAAGTGCTGACCGCGTTCTTCCTCGAAGCCGGGTTCCTCGGGGTGATGCTGTTCGGCTGGAACCGCGTCGGCCGAGGGTTGCACTTCTTTGCCACGGTGATGGTCGCCATCGGCACGCTGATTTCGACCTTCTGGATTCTTGCCTCCAACAGCTGGATGCAGACCCCGCAAGGCTTCGAAATTGTCGACGGTCGGGTAATGCCGGTCGACTGGCTGGCGATCGTGTTCAACCCGTCGTTTCCGTTCCGTCTGGCGCACATGGCGATTGCCGCATTCGTCGCCACGGCGTTCTTTGTCGGCGCTTCGGCGGCTTGGCATTTACTGCGTGGCAACGACACCCAACCGGTGCGCAAGATGTTCTCCATGGCGCTGTGGATGGCGCTGATCGTGGCGCCGATTCAAGCGGTGGTCGGTGACGCCCATGGCTTGAACACTCTGGAACACCAACCGGCAAAAATCGCCGCCATCGAAGGCCACTGGGAAAACGCCGACAACGGGCCGACCCCGCTGGTGCTGTTCGGCATCCCGGACATGCAGGCGGAGAAAACCAAATACGCGATCGAGATTCCGTACCTCGGCAGCCTGATCCTCACCCACAGCCTCGACAAGCAGATCCCGGCACTCAAGAGCTTCCCGAAAGAAGACCGGCCGAATTCGACCGTGATTTTCTGGAGCTTCCGCGTGATGGCCGGGCTGGGCATGTTGATGATTCTGGTCGGTGTGCTGGGGCTGGCGTTGCGGCGCAATGGCAAGGTCTACCGCCATCGCGGCTTCCAGCGGCTGGTGCTGCTGATGGGGCCGAGCGGCCTGATCGCGCTGCTGGCGGGTTGGATCACCACCGAAGTCGGGCGTCAGCCGTGGGTGGTGTACGGCCTGATGCGAACCCATGACGCCGCGTCTCATCACTCGGTGGCGCAGATGAGCACCTCGCTGGCGCTGTTCGTTGTCATCTACTGCTCGGTGTTCACCGTGGGCATCGGCTACATGATGAAACTGGTGAGCAAGGGCCCGCAGCCGCACCACGAGCATCCGCCCGAAGGCACCCAGGTGCAGACCCCGCGCCGGCCACTGTCGGCGGTCACCGACAACCTCGAATCCGCGACCCGGATCCACTGAAAAAGGAGCGTTGAGTCATGGGTATTCAAGGTATCGATCTCTCGTTGATCTGGGGCGTGATCATTGCCTTCGGGGTAATGATGTACGTGATCATGGACGGCTTCGATCTGGGCCTCGGGATCCTGTTCCCGATGATCAGCGACGAGCAGGAACGCGACGTGATGATGAACACCGTCGCACCGGTCTGGGACGGCAACGAAACCTGGCTGGTGCTCGGCGGCGCGGCGTTGTACGGCGCGTTTCCGCTGGCTTACGGGGTGATTCTGGAGGCGCTGTATCTGCCGCTGATCTTCATGCTCGCGGGGCTGATTTTCCGCGGTGTGGCGTTCGAGTTTCGCTTCAAGGCGCCGGCTGAAAAACGTCATCTGTGGGACTGGGCGTTCATCGGCGGTTCGCTGCTGGCGACGTTCTCCCAGGGCGTGGTGATCGGCGCGTATGTGTCGGGGATTCCGGTGGTGGATCGGCAGTTCGCCGGTGGCGGTCTCGACTGGCTGGCGCCGTTCCCGCTGGTCTGCGGCGTCGGTCTGGTGATTGCTTACGCCTTGCTCGGCAGCACCTGGCTGCTGGTCAAGACCGAAGGCATGCTCGAATCGCGGATGCGTCACTACAGCCGTCCGCTGGCGTGGCTGCTGCTGGCGATGGTGGTGGTGATCGGCGCGTGGACGCTGCAACTGCATCCGGAACTGGCTGGCCGCTGGTTCAACCATGCGCACCTGACCGTGTTCGCCGGGCTGGTGGTGTTGGCGGTGCTGGCGCTGTTCGGGCTGTTGCGTTCGCTGCGTCAGCGCCACACCCACTGGCCGTTTGTGTTCACCCTGGTGCTGATGTTCCTTGGTTACATCGGGCTGGCGCTGAGCATCTGGCCGAACATCATCCCGCCGTCGGTCAGCCTGTGGGCGGCGGCTTCACCGGCCACCAGTCAGTTGTTCGCCCTTATCGGCGCGCTGTTCATCCTGCCGGTGATCCTGATGTACACCTTCTGGAGCTACTACGTGTTCCGCGGCAAAGTGAGGATTGGCGATGGCTACCATTGATTCGCGTGAGGTGAAATCCAGCCCCTGGTACAAGCGTCTGGGCTGGCTGCTGCTGATCTGGTTGGGCAGCGTGGTCTCGCTGGCGGTGGTGGCGAGCCTGCTGAAACTGGCTATGTATGCGGCGGGAATGAGGACTCATTGACCATAAAAAAACCGGAGCCTGGCTCCGGTTTTTATTGCGCGGGATTTACTCCCCGCCAAACATCGCAGTCCAGTAAATCCCGGCGCTGCTCTTCGGATCGACTGCGTAAGCAGCGCCCAGCTCGCGGTACTGCGGGTTCATCAGGTTGGCGCAATGGCCAGGGCTGGCGAGCCAGCCGGCAACGACTTTCTGCACCGTGTCCTGCCCGGCGGCGATGTTTTCGCCGACCTGCTGGCCGCTGTAACCGGCCAGTTCCGCGCGGTCGCCGGGAGTGCCGCCGTTGCGGTCCTTGTGGTCGAAATAATTGTTGTTGGCCATCTCGCGGCTGTGTTCCTGGGCGACGCCGCCGAGTACTGCGTTCCACGCCAGCGGCGCAGTCGCTGCGAAGGCCTGACCGCCGCACTGGCGCGGCTGGGCGCGGGCGGCGTTGAGTTGTTCGAGGAGTTTCTGTCCTTCAGCCTGACCGTCGCCGAGGCGGGCGGACAGCAGTGGCCGGGCGAGGGTGATGCGCCAGTCACGATCAGCGCGGCTGACGCCGATATCGACGAACTGCGGATCCAGCACCACCTGACAGAAACTCTCCTGAATCGCCTTCATCGCCGACGCCGCATCCCTTGGCCCGTTAAGGGTAATCGCCTGCACGTTGACCATCGGGTAGCGAGCGCTGGACATCGCCTGCTGCAAATCCACCACGCCGCTGGCCGGCAGAATCAGGCGCGGATCGGCCGACAGCGGCGGCAATTCGCTGGACGCCTGGCTGCCACAACGCTGCGGCTGGCTGCGGTAGCTGTTGATCGATTCGATCAATTGCGACTCGTCGGTGGCCATGGCCGAAGTGGCCAGCGCCAGGCCCACGGACAACGCGGCGAGTCGCAGAACGGATGGCATGAAGCGCATGGAAATCTCCCTTGGGCTGAGTGCGCACATCATGCGCGAAAGGGCCCCGGTTGGTGCAATGTCTTTTTCTTCATAACGCGGTTTTTTCTGCGGAACGATGCCGTGAAAATTGCCGTCTACACTTCGCGAAGACCCCGGAAAACGGGCGTCTCAACCACGTAACACTTCGCCCGCATCGGGCGCTGCCGGAAGAATGATCATGCAATTGAACGGGTTCCTTTGCTGTCTTGCGTTGACCTTGCTGAGCGGCGCGGCACTGGCCACCGATCAGGCACCGATCAAGGAAAAGGCCGAGGCGAAAGCCGAGGTTCTGGAAGAGAAGGCCGCCGACAAACCCGACGCGCCTCCGGCACTCAAATCCGAAGCCATCACCCCGACCGAAGCGCAGGCGGTCGACCCCGCTGGCGCCGCTCCGCTGGACGACCCGATCACCTGTCTGGCGCGCAGTATCTATTGGGAAGCCAAGGGCAAGGACAATGCCGACATGGAAGGCGTGGCCAGTGTGGTGATGAATCGCCTCGGGCATGACGGCTTTCCGGGCACGGTGTGCGAGGTGGTCAAGCAGGGCTCGGAAACCAAGAGCTGCCAGTTTTCCTGGTGGTGCGACGGGCGTCCGGATCAGGTCAAGGAAGATGCCGAATACGCGCTGGCCAAGGAAATCGCCGGCAAGGCGCTGAACCGCCAGCTCACCGACCGCACCCATGGCGCCCTGTATTTCCACGACCGCAACGTTCATCCAAGTTGGGCCAAGGAATACAGAAAAACCGCCGAGACCAGGAAATTCCTGTTCTACAAACCCGCTGGCGGTGATGCGCGTTAGGCGCAAACTTCGCGCACACAATGGCGCAACCAGCGGTGCGCCGGGTCGGCGTCCATGCGCGGGTGCCAGAGCATCGACACGCTGATGTCCGGCATCCGGAATGGCAGGGCGAAGCTGTGCAGGCCCGTGCGCAGTTTGCTGGTGTGACGTTCCGGAACGGTGGCGATCAGGTCCGACTCACGGACCAGCGTCAGCGCCGCCGAAAATCCGCCGAATGAAGTGACGATGTCCCGCGTCAGGCCTAAGGCGAGCAGCGCTTCGTCCACCGGTCCGCTGCTGCGCCCACGGCGTGACACCAGAATGTGCTGGCCCGAAGCGAAGCGTTTGGCGCTGATCTTTCCGCTGCTCAACGGATGCCCCTCACGCACCACGCCAATCCACTGATCGTGGAACAGGATGCGGCTGTGGAGCGTCGGGTCGGTGCTGTCGTCGACCACGCCGGTTTCCAGATCCACCCGGCCTACGCGCAGCAGCGTGCTGTCCTTGTCGGCTTTTTGCACAAAGCGCAGGCGCACGCCAGGCGCCTCTTCGGCGATGCGGGCGAGCAGGGCGGCGGCGAAGGTTTCGACAAAACCGTCGGTGTTGCGCAGGGTGAAGGTGCGCCGCAACTGGCCAGGATCGAGCACTTCTGCCGGGCGCAAAACCGCTTCGGCCTCCTGCACCAGATAACTGACCCGGTCGCGCAGCTCCAGCGCACGCGGGGTCGGCACCAGTCCGCGACCGGCGCGCACCAGCAGCGGATCGCCGGTGGTTTCCCGCAGCCGGGCCAGCGCCCGGCTCATGGCTGACGGACTCAAACGCAGGCGCTCGGCGGCGCGGGCGACGCTGCCTTCGCTCAGCAGCACGTCGAGGGTGATCAACAGGTTCAGATCCGGTGCATTCATGACGTGGCGTTCCATGCAGGTATCAAGTGCAAAGCATGCGTCTTGCGCCTCGTATTGTCGAGGCTCAGGCTATGTCCCATGACTTCTGCATTGTGAGCCCCCCATGCACCGAGAACCCCTGAGCCCTTCAGCCCGCTGGGCGCTGACCAGTCTGGCACTGTCGATGCTGATGCCGTCGCTCGACACCAGTATCGCCAACGCCGGATTGCCCACGCTGGCGGCGGCGTTCGATGCGACGTTTCAACAGGTGCAATGGATCGTGCTGGCCTACCTGCTGGCGGTCACTACCTTGATTGTCAGCGTCGGGCGGCTGGGTGACGGCTTCGGTCGGCGGCGCTTGCTGTTGATCGGCATCGGCATTTTTACCGCCGCTTCACTGGCGTGCGCACTGGCGCCGAGCCTCGCCTGGCTGATCGGTGCGCGGGCGGTGCAGGGCCTGGGCGCGGCGATCATGTTCGCGCTGACGGTGGCATTGGTGGCCGATGCGGTGCCCAAATCCCGGGCCGGCAGTGCGATGGGGTTGCTGGCCACGATGTCGGCGACCGGCACCACCCTCGGGCCGTCGCTCGGCGGGCTGTTGATGGCGCATGTCGGCTGGCAGTCGATCTTTGTAATCAACGTGCCGTTGGGCTTGCTCAATGCGTGGCTGGTGTATCGCTATTTGCCGAAGGATCGAATCGTGCGCTCGGGTGTTGCATTTGATTATCCCGGCACCGCCGTGTTGATGCTGACGCTGGCGGCCTACGCGCTGGCGATGACGGTTGAAGGACTCACCCCGACGTTGCTGTTGCTCAGCCTGTTGGGCGTGGGGTTGTTCATCCTGGTCGAGAAGCGGAGCAAGGCGCCGCTGATTCACCTGTCACTGTTCACCGACACGCGAATCAGCAGCAGTCTGGCGCTGACCTTGCTGGTGACGACCGTGATGATGACCACGCTGGTGGTCGGGCCGTTTTACCTGAGCCGAGGCCTGGGCCTCACCAGCACGCAGGTAGGACTGGTGCTGTCGATCGGGCCGTTGCTGGCGGCGTTCAGCGGCGTACCGGCCGGGCGGCTGGTGGATCGTTTCGGAGCGCGGCGGATGGTGCCGGGCGCGTTGTTCGGTCTGGCTTGCGGTTGCGGTCTGCTGGCGCTGTTTACGGTGAGTTTCGGAGTGCTTGCATACGTGCTGCCGATCACGGTGGTGGCCTTGAGTTATGCGCTGTTCCAGGCTGCCAACAACACCGGGTTGATGTCCGGCGTTGCTCAGGAACAGCGCGGCGTGGTTTCGGCCATGCTCGGGCTGTCGCGTAATCTGGGGTTGATCACCGGGGCGGCGGCGATGGGCGCGGTGTTTGCCTTGGCCACGGACGATCCGACTCAGGCACCGGCCGAAGTTATTGCGGCCGGCTTGCACATGACTTTCGGCGTGGCCTCGGCATTGATGTTCGCGGCGTTTGCGCTCGGTGCCTTCACACACCTGCGTCTCGCGTCTCCCGTGCCGGAAAGAACAGTTCAAAGCAGGTAACACCATCAGCGCTGCTGACGCTGTAGCGGCCCTGATGCAATTGCATGATGGTCGCGACAATCGACAGGCCCAGTCCGTTGGATTGGGCGGAGCGCTCGCGGGACGGATCGACGCGGTAGAAGCGCTCGAACAACCGCGACAGATGTTCCGCCGGAATGGTCGCGCCCTGATTGCGTACCCGTAGGTAGCTGCCGTCCGCTTCGGCGATGGCTTCGACCTGCAACGTCGAATCCGCCGCGCCGTACTTGATCGCGTTGGCGCACAGATTGGCCAGTGCCCGACGCAGCAGCATCGGTTCGGCCCAGATCACACCGCTGCCACTGGCCTCGATGGTGACACCGACGTCCGCCGCCAGCCCTTCGAAGTAATCGGCAATGCGCTGCATCTCATCGCTGGCGTCCAGCTCCTGACGCTGGCTCAGCGCGCTGGCCGGGTCGGTGCGGGCGAGAAACAGCATGTTGTCGAGCATCCGCGCCAGCCGTTCGAGTTCTTCGACGTTGGAGGCGAGCAACTGTTGATAGGCGTCGACGCTGCGATTCTGTTGCAACGCGACCTGGGTTTCACCGAGCAGGTTGTTGATCGGTGTGCGCAGTTCGTGGGCCATGTCGGTGGAGACTTGGCTCAGTTGCGCAACCCCTCGGTCGAGCCGGTTCAACATCGCATTGAAGGCTTCGATCATCGGCTGCAATTCCCGAGGCGTGCCGTGGCGGTCGAGGCGTTCGCCGAGATTGGCGATGCCGATCCCGTGGGCATGTCGGGCAATTCGCCGCAACGGCAGCAGGCCGCGATACACCAGCAGGCAGCCGACCAGCGCCAGCACAATCGCCGCCAGTGACGCGAGGCCGTACACGCTGAGCCGGTAATTGGCGAGCATCGCCGTGCGCTCGGTCATCAGGCGTCCGGTGAGCACCTGCAGGTTGCCCAGATCGCCCGAGTCGATGGTCGCCGCCACCGCCGAAAATGGCACACCGTCGACGCTCGGCAAGTGCTGTACATCGCTCAGGGCCATCGGGTGATCGATCGGTACGGCGGGCAAGTTCGGAGTGGCGAGGTTGCCGGGGTTGACCACCAGCAACGGCGGCTGGCCGGGTGCGCCGATGGTCAGCAAGGCTTCTCGGTTGCCGAGCATGTTCTGAAACAGCGCCGGCTTGTTCTTGATCAGCTCCAGGGTGTTGCTGTCGTTGAGGAAGGTGCGCAACTGATCGACGCGACTGACCAACTGGATGTCGTCGCGGCGAATCAGAGCTGCTTCCAGTTGGTTGTACAGCGCCGCGCCCAGGCCTCCCAGCGCGGCGAAGGCAAGCACGGCGAAGACCAGCGCCAGACGCAAGGTCAGGGAATACGTGCCGGCGATTTTCATGGCTGGGTATCGAAGCGGTAGCCGATGCCGCGCACGCTGTGGATCAGCTTGAGCGGGAACGGATCGTCGATCTTCGCCCGCAGGCGGCGCACGGCGACATCGACCACGTTGGTGTCGCTGTCGAAATTCATGTCCCACACCCGCGAGGCGATCAGCGAGCGCGACAGCACTTGCCCGGTGTGGGTGGCGAACAGTTGCAGCAGGGCGAATTCCTTGTTGGTCAGGGTGATCCGGTTGCCGGCGCGGGTGACTCGGCGCTTGAGCACATCGATCTGCAGATCGGCCACCTGCAATTGCTCCTCTTCATGGATCGGCCCGCGCCGGGTCAGGGTGCGCAGGCGCGCCACCAGTTCGGCGAAGGAAAACGGCTTGATCAGGTAATCGTCGGCGCCCAGTTCCAGGCCCTTGACCCGGTCGGCGATGTCATCGCGGGCGGTGAGGAACAGCACCGGCGTGTCGGTCTCCCTGCGCAGCCGGCGCAGGACTTCCCAGCCGTCCATTTTCGGCATCATCACGTCCAGCACGATCACGTCGAAGTCGAACTCCAGCGCCAGGTGCAGACCGTCGGCGCCGTTACGGGCCAGACTCACGCTGTAGCCCAGTTCCTGCAGGCCGTTGAGCAAGTAGTTGCCGGCCTTGGGTTCGTCTTCGACAACAAGGATATTCATGGGCACTGTGCCTCAATTGTCATTGATGCAGCCGCTGCCTTGCACTTGATAGTCCAGCACATGTTCACGGCCTTGGTGGTCGAGGTAGTTGAGTCGCGCGGGGATCACGCCGCAAGCCTGGGAAATATCGGTGCTGGAGAGGACTTTGTCGACATCCAGGTGCACGAAGAAACCGGTTTTGTCATGAATGACGGCAGCGTCCGGTGCAGGGGCGGCGAACACGGAACCGGTGGCGAGGAGGGCGGTGAAGGCGAGGATCAGGGTTTTCATGATGGGTCACTCAAGTCGTTGAAGTTGATCGGCGTTCTGGCCGGGACAACTTCAAGCTACCGGGCGATCCGCTCGGCAAACCGACAACTCGATGACAAATCTGTAATAAACCGAACCTGTGGGAGCCAGCGCACTCCCACAGAGTATTCAGCTGGCGTGCGTGCTGAGAATGCTCGCGATCTGTTGTGGCTGGCAGTTGAGGTACGGCGAGGATTTCAGCCACTGCTGATCCGGGTACCAGGAGAACATGAATTGGCCATTCTTCAGACTGTCGATCACCCGTTTGGCAACTTGCGGTCGCACGGCCGGGCAACCCTGGCTGCGACCCAGACGGCCGGTACGTTTGCTCCAGAACGGGTTCACGTAGTCGGCGGCGTGGATCACGATGGCGCGGTCACGGGCCATGTCGTTGACGCCCGGTTCCAGACCGTCCATGCGCAGCGAGTAACCGTGGGTGCCCTGGTAACTTTCCTGGGTACGGAACAGGCCGAGGCTGGACTGAAAACTGCCTTCACGGTTGGAGAACCGGGTGGCGAAGTTTTCCCCGGAGTTCGAGCCGTGGGCGACCAGATCGCGCAGCACCAGTCTTTTCCGGGTCAGGTCGAAGATCCACAACCGGCGCTCGGTGGACGGCTGCGAATAGTCGATGATCGCCAGGTGACGGGACTGCTTCGCGCCGTTGTTGATCGCACATTGCATGGCGTTCAAGGCACCTTTCAGCGCCTGGGGATTGAGTTCCGGAGCGGCGTGCGCGAGGCTGGTGTACAGAACCGGCGAAGTGGTGCCGGCGGCAAAGGCTGGGCTGGTCAGCACGCCAAGGGCGGTGGCAGTCAGCAGAAGTCGGCGCAAAAACGTCAACATTTAAAGTGAGTCTCCACTTGCTACTTGTTTGGCACTTAGGCTCCTGACGTCCAGTCGTTCCCGGCAAGCCCGCGAATCGGGCCTGACTGTGCACCGCACCTGAGGTAAGGTTGACCGTCAATCAAGACGGCCATGGATTGGAGTAAAGCAGTTGTTCAAAAAGTACGCATGCTACTTGAGCATTTGTTTGCTCGCTGCGCCGTTTGTCGCTTGCGCCGAAGAGCCGTTGCCGGGACTCCCGACGCTGCCGCCCGTGCCGACGGAAATGCCCATCGAGCCACAGAGCCCGCTGCAGGCTGCGCTGATCAGCCTGCCCCAGGCGTGCCCGACGATCGGCACCAGCCTCAACGGCCCGGCGCTGGATCAATTGCGCGCATTCTACCAGCAGCAGGACTGGCTGCCGGTGTGGGCCGATGGCGGGCAATTGCCGGCCTTGCATGCGCAATTGCAGC
The DNA here is from genome assembly GCF_002884345.1 of Pseudomonas sp. GW456-12-10-14-LB2. Taxonomy (NCBI): domain Bacteria; kingdom Pseudomonadati; phylum Pseudomonadota; class Gammaproteobacteria; order Pseudomonadales; family Pseudomonadaceae; genus Pseudomonas; species Pseudomonas sp. GW456-12-10-14-LB2. The sequence continues at coordinate 91,053 of NZ_POHV01000015.1, read as the reverse complement.
TGTTGGCCGACGATGGCCTGAACCCGAAACGCTATCCGGTAGCGCTCACCGCCCCGCAGGACGGCGAACTGTGCGCCGATATCGAGATCAGCCGCTATTACCTGCAAGCCCTGCAGGATCTGCATTACGGCCGCCTGCTGCAATCGCACTTCGAACCGCTGTGGCATTCCGACGAAACGCCTCGCGACCGGCAGGCTGAATTGCTGGCGATAGCCGTGCCAGGCGTGCACAACGTTCCCGCCGCCTTCGATCTGGCCCGGCCGCAGCTGGCGCAGTACCAGAACCTGCGTCATCTGTATGCCGCGCAGCGCCTCAAAGCCTTGCCGCAGTGGACGTCGGTGGGCAATGGGCCGTTGCTGCGTCCGGACATGGAAGACAAACGCGTGCCGGAACTGGCCCGCCGGCTGTACAGCGAAGGCTATCTGAGCAGTGTGGTCGGCACGCCGGACAACGCTTATCACGGCGTATTGGTGGAGGCGGTGAAGAGCTTTCAGGCCAACCATTCGTTGCAGGCCGACGGGGTGGTCGGGCCGGGAACGATTGCCGAACTCAACATCAGTCCGCTGAGCCGCCGTGAACAGTTGCGGGTCAACCTTGAACGTTTCCGCTGGATGGCCCAGGACATGGAGCCGGACGGTTTGTTGGTCAACGTCGCCGCTGCCGAACTGACGCTTTATCAGGGTGGCCTGCCGGTGTGGCAGACCCGCACCCAGGTCGGGCGCGCCGAACGCCAGACCCCGCTGCTCAAATCCCGGGTCACGCGTCTGACCCTGAACCCGACCTGGACCGTGCCGCCGACCATCTGGAAGGAAGACAAGCTGCCGGAAATCCGTAAGGATCAGACCTTCCTCAGCCGCCAGAACCTGCAAGTGCTCGACGCCAACGGCCAGCCGCTGGCCGCCGCCGACATCGACTGGGACAATCCCGGCAACATCCTTCTGCGTCAGGACGCCGGGCCGCGCAACCCGCTGGGGCAGATGGTCATTCGGTTCCCCAACCCGTTCTCGGTGTACCTGCACGACACGCCGAGCAAGGCGCTGTTCGACAAGGGGCCACGGGCGTTCAGTTCCGGCTGTGTGCGGGTCGAGCATCCGATGAAGCTGCGCGATTTCCTGCTCAGCCCGGCGGAGAAGGCGCGCACCGACACCTTGCTCGCCACCGGCACCACCCATGAATTCCGCCTGAGCAATCCGGTGCCGATCCTCATGACTTACTGGACGGCACAGGTCGATGGCCAGGGTCGCGTGCTCTACGCGCCGGACATTTACAGCCGAGACAGCGCGTTGCTGGCGGGGCTGGACCGGGCGCATTGATCCTCAGCGGCTGGCGCGTTTCCAGAAAAACCGCGCCAGCCACGCATCCACGCTCAACTTGCCGGCCCCGGCAAATACGAGCGGCACCAGCGCAGCCAGGTAGATCGCCGGCAGTTTGAAGTTGCCGAAGCCCTTGTTGGTGATCGCGTAACCCTGGGCCAGTTCACTCAGCGATGACCAGTCCGCCGGCCAGTGCACGGCAGCGGTGGCGACGACGGTCACGACAATCAGCGAAATCGCCGAAATCCGCGTGCCGAATCCGATCAGGATCGCCAGCGCGCAGATCAGCTCTGCCCACATCGACAGCTCCCAGTTCAGCGTCGCCGGCAAGTGGTCGAAGGGAAACGGAAACCGCTCCTGAATGTCTTCGAACCAGTTCTGGCCGTTGAATTTCTCCAGTCCCGATTCGAAAAACTCCCAGGCGATGAACAGGCGCAAGGTCAGCGGCGCGAGCCACTGGCCGGCGCGGTCGAGGTTCCAGTGCAGGCCTTTGACGGCCGACGAGAGAGCTGTGGTCATGGGAAGGCTCCATTCATTCGAAAGAAAACGGGGCACCAACGTGCCCCGTGAAAAGGGTTACTCGCCGGCGCCGCACTTGCCTTCGCCGCATTTGCCTTCCGAGGTTTTTTCCGCCGAGTCGGCCTTGGCCTGGGACTGGCTGTAGCCGTGATCCAGTTGCTTGACGCTGAACGCTTCGGAAGCCGAAGCCGCGTTGGACAGGGCCAGGCCACCGGCAAGCAGCAGGCCGAGGGTCAGGGAGGTTTTCGAGCGCTTGGTCATGGTGAATCTCCGATGCGATGTTTGAGTTCAAAGGCTTGATCGGGGCTGCCGATCGACAGGTTCATTTGAACGCCGGGCTGTATCGCTGATGTGTCGCGAAGGGCCGGATTTGTGCGCGGGATGTGTCGGGCGTCGGGCCGTACACACTGCGATACAGAGCGCCGGTGTGATTCGATTGCCGGGCGCAGCGTCTAGCCACGGTGTCCCCGCAATCCCATGGGGCGAGACTTCGAGACCCGGCATGCAAGCGCTGTTGAACGAGATCCTTGACGCTGTCCGGCCCCTGATCGGGCAGGGCAAGGTGGCTGACTACATTCCCGCCCTCGGCACCGTGCCGGCCAATCAATTGGGCATCGCCGTATATGGCAATGACGGCGAGATGTATTGCGCCGGCGATGCCGAGACGCCGTTCTCGGTGCAAAGTATTTCCAAGGTGTTCAGCCTGGTGCAGGCCATCGAACATTCCGGCGAGGCGATCTGGGAACGTCTGGGCCACGAGCCATCCGGCCAGCCATTCAACTCGCTGGTGCAGTTGGAGTTCGAACGCGGCCGTCCGCGCAATCCGTTCATCAATGCCGGGGCGCTGGTGATCTGCGACATCAACCAGTCGCGCTTTGCGGCACCGGCGTTGTCGATGCGCGATTTCGTGCGGCGGCTGTCGGGCAACCCGCAGGTGATGGTCGACGGCAAGGTCGCCGACTCCGAGTACCAGCACCGCGCGCGCAACGCAGCGATGGCTTACCTGATGCAATCCTTCGGCAATTTTCACAACGACGTCGAAGCGGTGCTGCGCAGCTATTTCAGCCACTGCGCGTTGCGCATGAGCTGCATCGACCTGGCCCGAGCCTTCTGTTTCCTGGCCAACGACGGTTTCTGCAAACACAGCGGCGAGCAGATTCTTACTCGCCGCCAGACCCAGCAAGTCAACTCGATCATGGCCACCAGCGGTCTATACGACGAGGCCGGCAACTTCGCCTATCGCGTCGGCCTGCCGGGCAAGAGCGGCGTCGGTGGCGGTATCGTCGCGGTGGTGCCGGGGCAGTTCACGGTGTGCGTGTGGTCGCCGGAACTGAACGCGGCGGGCAATTCGCTGGCGGGGATGGCGGCGCTGGAAATGCTCAGTTCGCGGATTGGCTGGTCGGTGTTCTGAGCCCGTGTTGCTTTGAGGGAGGCCAACCTATACATTTTCCGGCCGCCCTCAATATGGTGAATCCGCTCCATGTCTCTCGCGCTCGAACGTCTCGTCGCTGGCACGCCTATCCCTTTCGCCGGTAACCGCGTCACCGTGGTCAGCCCCGAACTGGCCGAGCGTTTCCGACCCGGCGACCACCTGTTGGTGGAGCAAGTGAGCGGCGAGCTGTTGCTGATTCCGGTGGTGGATCAGCAGGCCGCATCGGTGGCGATCGAGCGTGCAGCGGCGGCCTTTGCCGCGTTGTCTGCGGTGCCGGATGAGGCCATCAGCCGCTTCTTCGATCTGTTTGCCCAACGTCTGGAAAACCCGGACGCCTGGGCACTGATCGAAACCGCCAACCTCGCCGACATCGAACGGGCCAAGGCGCGCGGTCGTTCCACCACCCGGTTGCTCGCCGACGAGCGCATGCGCCGCGACATGATCGCCGGCCTGCGCGCCTGGCGTGATGCGCCGGCCACCCGTGGCAAAGTGATCAGCAGCGTCGAGCATGACGGCTGGAAGGTCGAGCAGGTGGTGTCGCCGCTGGGCATCGTCGCATTCGTGTTCGAAGGTCGGCCAAACGTCTTCGCTGACGCCGCCGGTGTATTGCGCACCGGCAACACCGCCGTGCTGCGCATTGGCAGCGATGCGCTGGGCACCGCGCAAGCCATCGTCACCCACGCCCTGAACCCGGCGCTGGCCGATGCCGGTCTGCCGGCGGGTGCGGTGTCGCTGGTGGAGAGCGTCAACCACGCCGCCGGTTGGGCGATGTTCGCCGACCGGCGTCTGTCGCTGGCGGTGGCCCGTGGTTCGGGCCGTGCGGTCAGCCAGTTGGGCAGCATCGCCCAGCAGGCCGGTACCGCCGTCAGCCTGCACGGCACCGGTGGCGCGTGGTTGATCGCCGACCGCGAGGCCGACGCCAAGCGTTTTGCCGCTGTGGTGCGCAACTCGCTGGATCGCAAGGTTTGCAACACGCTGAACGTCTGCCTGATCCAGCGCGACCGTGCTGCCGAACTGGTGCCGCTGTTCCTCGATGCCTTGCAGCAGGCCGGTACCGCGCGCGGTCAGGGCTGCAAATTGCACATCGTCGAAGGCAGCGAAAGCTACCTGCCGAGCGATTGGCAGAACGCGACGGTCGAGGTCTATCGCGCCGAGGGTTACCAGACCGAAGCCCTGGCCGAGCCCTTGCCGGAAGCGCAACTGGGCCGCGAGTGGGAATGGGAAGAAACCCCGGAAACCAGCCTGATGATCGTCGACGATCTGGATCAGGCCATCGCGCTGTTCAATCGCTACAGCCCGCAGTTCACGGTGTCGCTGATCAGCGAAGACGCGGCGGTTCAGGAGCGTTTCTACAGCGCGGTCAACGCGCCGTTCGTGGGCAACGGGATTACCCGTTGGGTCGATGGCCAGTACGCGCTGAACAAGCCGGAGCTGGGGCTTTCGAACTGGGAAAGCGGCCGGTTGTTTGCCCGCAGCGCGATTCTCTCCGGTGACGGTGTGTTCACCGTACGCAGCCGCATGACGCAAATCGATCTGGGCGTAAAACGCTGAACAGAACAACGCCGCGCCCGTCGCAATGACGGGCGCGGCGTTGTGTTTTCAAGCAGCATCGACTGCCTGACCGTACACCGCGCACGTCGACGGTTGCTCGGCCAGCGAGACGAAGGTACGGCGGTCGGCACTCAGCGCGTCGATCGAGCCGGTCTCGATGTCGTAGACCCAGCCGTGCAGATTCAGCAGGCCTTTCTCCTGGGCCAGGCGCACGCTCGGGTGAGTCTGGATGTTCGCCAGTTGCGCGATCACGTTTTCTCGCACCATCGAACTCAGCTTGGCTGCGTCGTTGGCGTGCGGTCGCGATTCATTCACCACTTTCGCCGACTCGGCGTGTTGCAGCCAGCCGCTGACGGCAGGCAGGTGATCCATGCATTTGCACTGGGCGATGGCGGTCATCGCGCCGCAATCGGAGTGGCCGCAGATCACGATGTCGGTCACGCCGAGCACGGCGACCGCGTATTCCACCGTCGCCGAAACCCCGCCCGGATGCGGGCTGTAGGACGGCACGATATTGCCGGCGTTGCGGATCACGAACAGCTCGCCGGGTTCTTGCTGGGTCAGCAGTTCCGGGACGACGCGGCTGTCGGAGCAGGTGATGAACAAGGTGCCCGGCGTCTGGGTAGTCGCCAGGTGTTTGAACAGTTCAGTGCGTTGCGGAAACGCTTCGTTCTGGAACTTCAGGAAGCCTTCGATCAGGTTTTTCATGGTGTGTCCTCTCAGTTCGAACAGCCGGTGCCGAATTCGCTGTATTGAAGAATGTGTTTTGCGCCGTGACTGTCGAGGTAAGTCATCTCGACCGGCACTACGCCGCAGACATCGGCGACCGGGGTGATGCTCACGACTTCAGCGATATCCAGAGACATGCCGTAGCGGTAAGCGACGGCTTCGTCATCGGCCTGGGCTTGAGTGCAAAGGCCGGCGAGCAGGGCAAGGGTCAGCAGAATTTTTTGCATGGGGCAGCCTCCAGGCAGATGTGGTGATGACTTGGCAAATCAGGTTTGGAGGGGCCCGCACGCGGAGTGCGGGCCCGGAGGCGTCAGAACGGACGCAGCGGGAGGAACTTGCCGTCGAGGGTGACCACGGCGCGGGAACCGCCTTCAGGGTCTTCGACTTTCTTGATGTCGAGCTTGAAGTTGATCGCGCTGATGATGCCGTCGCCGAACTGCTCGTGAACCAGCGCCTTCAGGGTGGTGCCGTAGATCTGGATCATCTCGTGGAAGCGGTAGATGGTCGGGTCGGTCGGCACACCGTCGAGGCTGCCGCGCAGCGGGATGATTTGCAGGGCGGCGACGTCTTCGGCGCTCAGCTCAAGCTTGTCGCCGACCACTTCGGCAGCGGCTTTGGGCAGTGGATGCTGGCCGAGGAGGGCGGCGGTCACGTAGGCCAGGCTCAGGCCGGTGCCGTCGGCCAGGTCCTGCCACGACAGGTTTTTCTCAGCCTTGGCATCCAGGGCGCGGGTGGTCAGGGCGATGCGGCTGTCGTTGTAGGCTTGGGATTGCATGGTGCTTCTCCTTTCGGGGTTGGCTTGCTGTGTGGGATTCATCTTCTGCCGATTGATCCATAGCGTCCAAGACCGATATACAATGCAAAGCATAAGCACTGCCTATAGATGGAGCGTCCCATGCTGCTGCGACATTTGCGATACCTGCTGGCCGTGGCCGATCACGGCGGCTTCACCCGGGCGGCCGAGGCGCTGCACGTGTCGCAGCCGACTCTGTCGCAACAGATCCGCCAACTGGAAGAAAGCCTCGGTGTGGATCTTTTTGATCGCACCTCGCGCTCGGTCAAACCCACTGACGCCGGGCAGGCCTATATCGAATGCGCGCGACGGGTGCTGGTGGAGCTGGAGGCGGGCAAGCGCGCGTTGCATGACGTGAAGGATCTGACCCGAGGCTCGCTGCGCCTGGCCATGACGCCGACATTCATGGCGTATCTGGTCGGGCCGTTGGTGCGCGACTACGTGGCGCGGTATCCGGGGATTCACCTGGAGATTTTCGAGTTGTCGATGGATGACATCGAGGCCGGGCTGGCGGATGACTCGCTGGATATTGCGATTGCCTTCACGCCGGTGCGCAATCCGGACATTGAGTGCATTCCGGCGTTTGTCGAGACGTTGGGGGTGATGGTCGGGCGTGAGCATCCGCTGTACGACAGCTCATCGGTGCTGACCCCGGATGACATTGCGCAGCTGGATTTCGCGTTGCTGGCGCCGGATTTCATCACGCGGCTATCGATTGACGAGTATTTCCGTCAGCACGGCATCACACCCAAGGTGCAGATCGAGGTGAACTCGGTGAGTACGTTGCTGGAAGTGATCCGGCATGCGCCGATTGCGACCATGTTGCCGGAGGCGATTGCGACCGAGGACCGGGCGTTGCGCCGCTTGCGTGTCGAGAGCGAGGCGCCGCAGCGGGGAGCGGCGTTGTTGCGGCGCCAGAATAACTATCACAGTGCGGCGGCTGAGGCGTTCATGAAGCTGGTGTTGGAAACTCGTTCATGAGTTTTTTTGCGAGCAATAAAAAGGGCCTGCTTCGTTTTCGAAGCAGGCCCTTTTTATTGAAGTTTTAACTTAGCAGAACCGATCAATCACCCGAACTTCGTTCTTGTTCTGCATCGAGTCCCAAGCCTGTTTCAGCGTCTGCAGAACATTACCGATGAAGTCCTTGTCGGCCGCGGCTTTCTTGCCGACATAGCCGTGGCCGCGGCGGTACATCTTCAGGCGGGCCAGCAGGTTCTGGTTGTTCCGGTCGAACTCTTCTTCACCAGCATGGGGCGACAGGCAGTCGATATGGACCTGACCCGACTTGCTGATCCACAGAATATGGCTGTCGTGGCTGTCTTTTTGCGCCGCGAACATACGAGCCAGTTCTTCGATAGTAGGTTGATTGTTCAGATTCATGATATTGCCCCTTGACCAGTCTGGTGATCTTTCAAAGTTGATTCGCTAATACAGGTAGCCCATCGGTTAGTTGATCCCTGGCACCGAAACCAGGACGTCAGCGGTCGCCCGTGTGAAGTACGGGGTCATGCGTCTGTTGCATGTAGTCGTGTTGAATAACTGCTACGCAATAGCGTCACAACGAGGAGAAGCAGCGAAAACCGGGAGGCTCCTTGACGACGTTTTCAGGGTCGACCACAAGCGTCTTGAGAATTTTCGCCAGCGCTTCTCGTCCTTGTACTGGACGTTCAGGCCAGGTCAGCTTCTTCAATCTGCCTTGTGGGCAGCGTGTATCCGGAAAAAACAGCTCGGCGGTCAGACGAGCTTGCTCAAGCGTGTTGCCAGTGCTCCCGATCGGGGAGACGTCTGCATCATGCAAAAGCAAAACGATGCCGTCAACGGTTTTGTAGTGATTATTTTTGGTCACTACATATTGTCGGACAAAGTCATTCTGGAATGAAAAAAGCGGCGGTCAGGCAGCGGGAGAGAGGCTGCGCAGGCAGTAGAACGTGCAGGGATAGCCGTCCACTGTTTTGGTCTGGCGGGTAAAGTCGCCGCCGCTCAGCTCAGGGATGAGCCGGGCCCAGAACCGCTGTGCAGGCAGGTTGGCGTCGACATGGAAAATCTGCCATCGACCGGGCAGGTGGCTCAAGAGGGCAGAGGCGACAAACTGCGCGACGCCTTGGCCACGCCAGCGTCGGCTGACGAAGAAATAGCCGATGTTGTAGTCGGCGCCTTCGATGAGGAGGTGGTCATCCACGGTCACGAATCCCGCCAGTTCACCGTCAACGTGGATCAGGAATGGCCGCGTCGCCGGCTGGCGCCAGTAATCGTCTTTCAACTGGATCGGGAAGAACCCATGCCCGCCGAGCTTCAGCGGCAGCCACTCGCTGAAGTCATAGGTGTAGAACTGCATCAGGTTTTCGAGGGTGTCCAGTTCGTCACGCCGGGCGACGCGCAGTTCGATGACAGACATGCGGCTGCCTCCTGACCATCACTGCAGAAACAGTAGCGTGCAGCGGGCTATTTGGCTGCCGGTTTTGCCGCACGCTTGCTGGTTCCGGTGGTTTTGCGCCGGGTGGTCTTGCGTTTGTTCTTCCATGGCGCAGCGGCCTTACCGGCAGGCGGCGGGCCGCTGAGGGTCAGGCTCAGTCCGGCGCAGCGGGTCACTTGTTTGCTCATCCACGCGGCCTGCTTGGTGACGAACTCTTCCAGACTCATTTCGCCGCTCTGCACCATGTCCAGCGCCTGCTCCCAGATCGCCGTGGTGCCGGGGTCGGCAATCGCGCGCGGCACGGCGTCGATCAGGCTGAAGGCGGCGGGGGTGGCGGACAGCGCCTTGCCGTTCTTCACCAGATAACCACGATCCAGCAACCCTTGAATGATCGAGGCGCGGGTGGCTTCGGTGCCGATGCCGGTGGTGTCCTTGAGTTTCTGCTTGAGCAGCGGATCTTCCACCAGTTTGGCGACGTTCTTCATCGCCTTGATCAGGTCGCCTTCGGTGTAGGGCTTGAGCGGCTGTGTCCACAGGTCCTTGAGCTTCACGTCCGCCACGGCGCATTCGGCACCTTGGGTCAGCGTCGGTAGCGTTTGCGGCGCGGGGGCTTCTCGGCCCTTGGCCGGGGCCAGCGCTTCGGGCAACGCGCGTTTCCAGCCCGGCTCGATGATCTGCTTGCCAACCGCGCGCAAGGCTTCCCCGGCGCAATCGAAATCGGCCTGGGTGCGGTCGTATTCGTGATTGGGCAGGAACTGCGCCAGATACCGTGCGCGAATCAGCGTGTAGACCGCGCGGTGCTTGCCGGTCAGGCGCTCCATGTTTTTCGCAGCAGCGGTCGGGATGATGCCGTGGTGGGCGCTGACCTTGGCGTCGTTCCAGGCGCGAGAGCGGCGCTGTGGCTCCAGATGCTCACGCAGCGCTTCGAGGCTAGGGTCGGCCTGACGCAACGCCGCGAGAATCCCCGGCGCCTCGCTGTGCTGGCTCAGGGGCAGGTAGCCGCAATCGCTGCGCGGGTAGGTGATGACTTTGTAGGTTTCGTAAAGCGCCTGGGCGATGTCGAGGGTTTCCTGGGCACCGAGGCCGAGCTTCTTCGAGCAGACTTCCTGCAAGGTGCCCAGATCGAAGGGCAGGGGGGCCACTTCGCGCATGCGCTCGGTGCGCAGCTTGATCACCCGGGCGCTGGCAGCGCTGCTTATTGCGGCGGCCGCTTGCTGGGCGAGGGCCTGATTGAGGCAGCGGTCCTGATCGTCACAGGCATCGTTCGGCGCACGCCATTGCGCCGTGAACGGCATGCCGTTGTGCAGCAGTTGCACATCGATGGCCCAGTACGCCACCGGCACGAAATCGGCGATGCTGCGGTCGCGATCCACCACCAGTCGCAAGGTCGGCGTCTGCACCCGGCCCACCGGCAACACGCCTTGATAGCCCGATTGCCGGCCGAGCAGGGTGAACAGGCGACTCATGTTCATCCCGATCAGCCAGTCCGCCCGCGAGCGCCCCAATGCCGAGTGGTAAAGGCTGAAGGTTTCGGCGCCCGGCTTGAGCGCCGCCAACGCCTTGCGAATCGACGCTTCGTCCAGCGCCGACAGCCACAAGCGGCGGATCGGACCGCGATAGCGGCAATGCTCGACCAGCTCACGGGCGATCATCTCGCCCTCACGATCAGCGTCGGTGGCGATGATCAGTTCGCTGGCCTCGCCGAGCAGGCGCTTGACCGCCTTGTACTGGCTGGCGGTACGCGGTTTGACGGTCATTTTCCATTTGTCGGGAATGATCGGCAGGTCGGCCAGCACCCAGCGCTTGTATCTGGCGTCATAGGCGTCCGGCGGGGCGGTTTCCAGCAAGTGGCCGATGCACCAGGTCACCGTGACATCCGTTCCCAGCCAGCAGCCGTCGCCCCGACGCTTGGCGCCGAGCACGGCCGCAATATCCTTGGCCTGGGAGGGTTTTTCACAGAGGTACAGCCGCATAACCACCGTCGTCGATCATTGCCCGAAGAGGCGCACAGAATGGCCTGAGTCGGGCGTTCGGGCAACTTTTATCTGTATGGATATACAGATAAAAGGATTGCCGGTCATGACAGCCGCGTCGGGGCAATCCGGGACGCTATCGAGAAATTGATTAGCGCCCCCGTTGGCGGCTGTGGCAGGTTCAATCTGCCTGACAAGGCGAGTGACAGGACGATCTCGCCAGAAGATCGCCGTTTTTCTGTCTGACACTGACTCTTCAGAAACAAGGACGTACACCATGTCTCAACCTTCCTCCCAGGCCAGCAGCGCCTTCACCGCCGTCGACACCTTCAGCCACCTGTACGATCGCGGCACCGGGACCGTCAACGGCAAACCGTCGTTCACCGCCGACCAGGCCGCCGACGAAATCCTGCGCAAGGGCATGTCGTGGCAGGACAAGAACGCCGACGGCAAGATTGATCTGACCTACACCTTCCTGACCGACAAACCGTCGAACTACAACCCGAAACTCGGCAACTTCAGCGAGTTCAGCGCCCAGCAGAAAGCCCAGGCCGTGCTGGCGATGCAGTCGTGGTCGGACGTGGCCAACGTGACCTTCACCGAGGGCAAGGGCGGGGACGGTCACATGACCTTCGGCAACTACGACGTCAGCACCGGCGGCGCAGCGTTCGCCTACCTGCCGCAGGGCAGCAGCTACGACGGCCAATCGTGGTACCTGATCAACGATCAGTACCAGGTCAACAAGACCCCGGACACCAACAACTACGGGCGTCAGACCCTGACCCACGAAATCGGCCACACCCTCGGCCTGTCGCACCCGGGCGCCTACAACGCCGGCAACGGCAACCCGACCTACGGCGACGCCAAATACGCCGAAGACACCCGTGGCTACAGCCTGATGAGCTACTGGAGCGAAGCCAACACCGACCAGAACTTCAGCAAGGACGGCAGCGGCGCCTACGCCTCGGCACCGTTGATGGACGACATCGTCGCGGTGCAGAAACTCTACGGCGCCAACTTCCAAACCCGTGCCGACAACACCTTGTACGGCTTCAACTCCAACGCCGATCGCGATTTCTACAGCGCCACGTCGAACACCTCCAAAGTGGTGTTCTCGGTGTGGGATGGCGGTGGTAACGACACCCTGGATTTCTCCGGCTTCAGCCAGAACCAGAAGATCAACCTCAACGAAGGTTCGTTCTCCGACGTCGGCGGTCTGGTGGGCAACGTGTCCATCGCCCACGGCGTGACCGTGGAAAACGCCATTGGCGGTTCGGGCAATGACCTGCTGATCGGCAACGCGGCGGCCAACGACCTGATCGGCGGTGCCGGCAACGACATCATTTACGGCGGTGGCGGCGGTGATTCGTTGTGGGGCGGTGAGGGCGCGGACACCTTCGTGTTAGGTGCGGCCAGCGACTCGACCATGACTGCGCCGGACTGGATCATGGATTTCACCAGCGGCCTGGACAAGATCGACCTGTCGGGCATCGCCGGGTTCGCCACCGGCGCAGCCACGCTGAACTTCGTCAGCGGCTTCACCGGGCACGCGGGCGATGCGATCCTTACGTACTTCGAACAGACCAACCAGACCAGCCTGATGATTGACCTTACAGGCCAGGGTTCGGTGGACTTCGCCGTGGGTGTGGTGGGGCAGGCCGTGGCGACCGATATCGTCGCCTGATCTGAAAACGGAAAATCTGAAACGAAAAAACCGCAGTCCTTCGCAGGCTGCGGTTTTTTTGTTTTTGGACATCGCTCTACGACAGTGAAATCCGTTACTGCTCGGTCTCGAGGATCGACGTGGCGTGGGCATTACGTACTCTGGCAAACCACCAGAGAGCCGCCACGCCCAGCAGCGTCGCCAGCACGGCCAGAATCAGAATCACACGTTGCGTCCCCAATGGCGCGGCGAGCAGTGCGACCAGCAGACCGGCCAGCGGTTGCGACAAGTTGTTGAGCAGGGTGATCACGCCCACGGTCTTGCCGAAGTCCTGAGGGGGAATGACTCGCTGGCGAATGCTGCGCATGTAAACGTTGAACATCTTGTCGAAACCGACGATCAGCAGGAAACCCAGCACATAACCCGCCAGGTTCGGGCTCAGGGCGCTGATGAAGGCGCCGGCGGCGAGCATCGAACAGGCAACGCCACCCAGTACGCGCAACGGCAATACCACCCGGGCGAGGAAAAACAGAATCACGATGGTGGTCACCGCGCCAGCCGCTTGCAGCACGGCGTAGTCGTCCTTGCCGGCGCTGTATTGACCGAGCACCATGGCCGCCGAAGTGGCCAGGGTGACCCCGACAATCAGGTTGACCCCGACTGCCAGGGTGATGATCTTTTTCAGCTCCGCCAGTTCGCGGATATGCCTGAAAGCGATGCGCAGAGGCTGCAGCCAGATGTCCTGATGCTGCTCGAACACCTCCAGAGTGATACGGCTGAAACGTTGCCACACCAGCATGCTGAGGTCGGCCAGCAGGAACAGTCCGGCCACCCACAGCACCACCCAGTGCCAAGCCGAAAACTCCAGCAGCAATGCCGCCACCAAGGGCCCCAGAACCAGTCCGGTCTGGTCGGCTATCTGCGAGTAGGAAAGGGTTTTGGTGTAGCTGTAGTGCTGGAAAATATGCGGCATCAGCACTTCGCGGGCCATGATGCCCTGAGTCGTCAGCACGCCGCATAGCGCCGACAGCACCACCAGCCATGCGATACCGCCGAAGACGGCATAAAGCCCTACTGCCAGCACGCAGAGCAGCGCCCGGTAGACCTGACTGATGTGCAGGATTCTGATGGGCGAGAACTTGTCGCACAGGGCCCCGCACAGCGGAAACGCGAGAAAGCGCGGCAGCGACTCGACGAAGAATGCAAGCCCCGCCCAGGACGCGCTGTTGGTGGTCTGGAATACCACCAACGGCACGATGAACAACAGGATCTGGTCCGCCAGCCGCGACAGGAACAGCGAGATGAAAAAAGCCAGGTAATCCTTGCGCATGATGACTCCTGTCGGTGGGCGTTTTGGGCGTGATATGAAACCAGAATCCGCCGCCTCCGCAAGCGGCGGTCATATCTGATCGGAGAAAAACCGTTCGGCTGCGAACCCGACGAGATTCCCCCGCATGGGTTATACCTGAACCGGTGCCTTCGCCGCAGTCAGGAGAAACCGATGAAAACTTCCGGTCCCAGTCCCGTCATCACCATCGCCGAGCAGCCAGGCTGCCTCCTTGTGAAATTCCACGGCATACAAGTCGCCGCCTCGGCTCGAGCGCTGGTGCTGCTCGAAGCCAATTACCCGCCGGTCTACTACATCCCGCGCGAGGATATCGACGAGAAATACTTCGCCCGCACCGACCACACCACCTACTGCCCGTACAAGGGCGATGCCAACTATTTCAGTCTGCAAGTGCCGGGGCATGAAGGAGCGAATGCGGTGTGGACGTACGAGCATCCGAAAATATCAGTCAGTCAAATCAAGGACTATGTTGCGTTCTACCCTGATCAGGTGAAATTCGAATTGCTGGATGCCGAGGTCTGAACGCAACCGGCCGCCCGCAGAGGGCGGCCGGTTGATGCTCACTTGCCTTTGCGCCGGGTCGTCGATTTGGCTTTCGCCGACTCCGCTTTGCGGCTTCGTGTGTGCTTGATGGCCGGTGGTGGCGCAGCTGCCGCACGATGAGCCTGGGCCGGCGCCCCCGGTTGGGTGCTCTCCAACGATTGTTCAAGCAACTGGAACGACGCCTGTGCGACCGCCTTGGCTTTCGTCTGGATGGCCGCCAGCTTCGGTGATAACAGTGCGTCCATTTTATTCTCGAACACCTGCGCTACACGTTTGTATGCGAGTGCATTCAGATGCAGTTCGTTGATCCAGTCATCGTCGTTGATCAAGTTTCTCAGGTCGAGGAAGTAGACGTCTTGATGGCTGTTGGCGACTGACTGGAGCATCACGTTGAGCTGATCGATAAAGTCCGCCACGATCTTGCGCTGCACCTGTGGGTCGAGAATGTTCTTGCGGGTCAGCGACGGACGGATCCACGGTCCGATGAAGCGATAGTTGCCGATGTTGACCACACCTTTACCGGTCGGAACGGCGCGGCCGTAGCCGTGGAAGATGATTCTGGTCTTGGGGCTGGCAGCCTTGACCTTCTTGATCATGTCTTCGTAACCACCTCGAAACACCCGGTCGATGATGTCGGTGACGTATGCGGTTCGCAGTAGAGAAGGAGGCGAACTGTCGGCATGGTTCAGAAACGATGCGAACTCGTCCCCGGCGATGTCGTTGCCACCGGCCGAAAACAGAAAGAACGCCGGTTTCGTGCGTTTGATTTCTGCCAGTACCTCGACGAATTCCGTCGGTTTCCGGGTCCATGATCCTTCTTTGATTTCAGTGCCGTACACCATATTTTCCAGGGTGTCGCCGCCCGTGGCGAAGTTCTTGATCTTGTAGCCGGATGTCAGCTTGAGCCATTTGATGATGTCCACCCCTGGCAAGTAGTCGAACCAGGAATCTCCCTGGGCAACTACATCCACACCATCGGAACCAAAGAAGAATCCCCCAGCGGCGCCCGGTGCCATTTTTTGTGCGGGCTGCTCATGTTGCCAGATGGCCAGGTTGATTTTTGCCAGTGCGTCTTCACTTTCGTAATTCATGTCGGCAGTCTCTTTTTGTCGGAAAAAACGCTCGGGAACCGGCGCGTTGCCGGCTCCATTCATTGAGTCCGAACGACGTCTTCAGGGTGCTGCTACGTCCAGACTGTTCAGCACTTCTGCATAGCGACAGGAAGGCACCTAAGTCCAGACCTGCAGGGTGATCGCGCCTGTGTTGTTGCGATACATCAACCGCACGTCGTTGGCGAAGCACCTGAGTTGTGCGCTGGCCGGTGCGACCCAACCGTTCGGCCAGCGGCTGCCATCACCGATGGGAAAAAAACTGTGCGAATCCTTGTCGATCGAACCGATCAGGGTGAACCATGTGGCACCTTGTGCCTTGCACCGGATGAGTGGCAGAAACAGTTTCAGCTTCGGGACGGCCGCGCCGTTGACGTTGTGTTCTTCGTGCCAGTCGAACCAGTTGCCGGTGGCGCGGAAGAAATAGCGTTGACCGACGGCAAGCATTACCGATGTCGGGCACCAGGGGTCATTGGCCTGAATCTGCACACTGTGCAGCAACGTCTGTGCGCCCGGTGGCGCGATGACTGAAGGAGCCATGAGCGCTCTCCGTAGCTCAATAATCCAGGTCAATGAAGGGTTGATCCAGCCTGGCGTCGGCGTCGAGCCCAAGGATGTTCTTGAGTGTGGTGGTCATCACGTTCAAGTCGTTATCGAACCCGCCATGCGAGGTGTCGGCCTTGGTGTGTGGCCCATAGGTCATTTTCGGGTCGTTATAGATGTGCAGGGTTGACGCCCGGGGGTGCGTGAGACCGCTACCGGTCGCGGCAAAGCCGGCAGGAACGTCGTTGTCCCAGAAAAAAGCGTTCCATTGAGTCGTCATGTCTTGCGCGGCGATGTTCCATTCGCTGAGTTTGGGATCGCTGAAATCCTGGTACGCGCCATCCAGACTCTTGGCCATGCCCAGCAGGGGCATGCGTTGCAATTCTTCATAGGAACGGGAGACGAGATAAAGCAGTGATTTGTGATAGACACCGATGACATTGTCATCCTGTTCGCGCTTGTCCGACATGATGTGCATGTGGAAATCATCGCGTTGCAGTCCGCCACCTTCGATGACACTGCGATAAGTCCGGTTGGCGAAATCGAGGGTGCACGCGGGAGCCATCAGGGTCGAGGTTGCAATTGGCAGGTGCCTGGCCCAGAGCAGGCGAATCAGATGTCCGTTGATCAGTGACCCCGCCGAATGCCCGATCAGGTGCAGTTCGACTTTATCGGCGCCCAGATCATTGACCAGCGCCTGCAGGTTCAGGGTCATTTCCACAAGACCACGGGGCGTGAAACCGCTGACCGCTGCGGCCTCGGCATTCTGTTTCATCTGGCTCCACTGGTCGCCACCGAGTTTTTTGGTGATCATTTCCACCGTGCGATCGAGGCCTTCGGCGGCCTTGTCCTTGACCACTTTGAAAATGTCACCGAAGCCGCCTGCCTCGGGGAACAAGCCGGGCAATGTGTCCTTGACGATGTCCATCAGCGTTTCCAGAACCCCGGTGCGCCAGGTGACGAATAACGGATAGATACCGTTTTCGAGAAAGTACGGGGCCATCGCACAAATGCGCTTGATCGAGTCGGCTTCGTTGTTCAGCCCGCCGTGGGAGAACACGGCGATACGCAATTTGTCGGGTCGGGTTGCATCAGGAAGATTGCCGTACCAGACCTTCGGAGCTTCCCGGACGATTCGGGCCACGCCTGCGCGCACATTCTCTACATCGGTGAGGCGCGGGCCGATGCTGCCGTTGTTCTCCATGACCACGGTCATTCCATAGGCTTGATCCGTGGTCAGAGCGGGCGGTCCCTTGCGGGTAACCATCGAAGAATCGAAGGAGAGCAGTGACATGCCCTCGCGCTTTGCGCTTGCGGAGGGCAGGGCCCCCAGAAATGCCGACTGAACAACGTTGCGGCTGTTCGAAGGTCTGGTGCTGCGTGTGATGGCGCCGTGCTTGATCGGCACACCGAGGGCAACGGTCCAGGCATCGGTGCCGTTGGCCAGCCAGTCCTCGTAGGTCAGGATCGCGAAGCCCGAAAAGCCCCAGTCTGTGGACCAGGAGTTCTGCACAATAAAACCTTCGTGGGTGTAGCCGATCAGAGCGAAGGCATGGCCGCCTTCGACTTTTGATTTCCACTTGATGACAGGCAGCTGGGAGGTGCTCTGGAACACCTTGGGACCCGGTTTGCCTGTGGCTGGCAGATCCCAGCCCTTGTGCACATTGGCCGAGACATACAGCGCATTGGTTTCATACAGCGCCGCCATCATTGCGGTGATGTCATCCTTTTCAACCCGATAGTAAACACCCAGGGGCCGCGTCACGGCATCCTCTGCCCAGTTGTCGGTGGGTGCCTCAAAGTCGGGTACCGAGCCGTTCGGTGCGACGGTGTAGGGCCAGAGACTTCTCTCGCAGACACCGTGTTTGTGCCAGCCTTTCAACGCACCACGGCAACTGGAGCCGGCATAGTCTTCACCCGGCCATTCGTCATAGAGCTTGGCCAGGTGATAGAGCTGGCGCGGGCTGGTCAGCACCGATTGACTGTCACGCCGCCACAACAGGTAGTTGATCACCGCCGAAAGTCCGAAACCGGTACACGCCCCTTCGTTGCCCTGATACAGCACCATGCCCCGGCCGAGGTAATCGGCCAGTTTGCCGGTAATGTCCTCGTCCGACGGAAAGGAGGCGGGGAGTGATTGCGCCCGTGGAGTGAAAAGGCGATCGCGCAGATCCAGGCGATCCGGACGGGCGTCTAGGGTGATCGAATTTTTGGCGAACGAAAACAGGCTGGCAGGCATGGGAGGATCCTCGGGTCCAGAGGCTCGTACCCCCACGCCACGAACGCTTTTCTGCGTCGTAGGGTCTATTGGTCTGATTTATCGTAGACGAGTTTTTGCCGAAGCAAATTGGGACCCGCGAGAAGTTCTACAGCGCCGACGAGTGGCCGCACGGTACGTCGCTGACGAGGAACTGCCCCGTCAGCGACAGCCTGCATCAGTTCTTGTCGAGGTCGATATTCTTGGTCTCCCGCAAACAGATCATGCCCACCACCAGGCTCACCCCGGTGATCAAAACCGGATACCACAGCCCATAGAAAATATCCCCGGTGTACACCACCAGCGCAAACGACACGGTCGGCAGGAAACCGCCGAACCAGCCGTTACCGATGTGGTACGGCAGGGACATCGAGGTGTAGCGGATGCGGGTCGGGAACAGTTCGACCATCAGCGCCGCGAGCGGGCCGTAGCACATGGCCGAGATGATGATCAGGCCGACGATCAGGGCCACGATCATCGGTTTGTTGATCTGCTGCATGTCAGCCTGTTGCGGATAACCGGCGAGGGTGATGGCGCCGCGTAAGGCTGCTTCGTCGAAGCCGTCGAGTTTCACATCTCCGACGCTCACTTGCACCGTGCTGCCCGCTGGGGCGGCGACGCTGGAGTAGGGCAGGCCTTGCTTGACCAGGAAGGTCTTGACCTTGTCGCACGGGCTGTCGAATTTGGCCTTGCCCACCGGATCGAACTGGAAGGTGCAGGTCGCCGGGTCAGCCACCACGGTGATCGGTGCCTGACGGCTGGCGTGGTCGATGGCCGGGTTGGCGTAGTGGGCCAGGGATTTGAAGATCGGGAAGTACAGCGCGGTGGCCAGCAGCAGGCCGAGCATCAGCACCGGTTTGCGCCCTACCTTGTCCGATAGCCAGCCGAAAATGATGAAGAACGGCGCGCCGATCACCACGCTGATGATCAACAGACTGTTGGCCACCGCCGGGTCCATTTTCAGGAACTGGGTGAGGAAGAACAGCACGTAGAACTGCGCCGCATAAAAGGTCACCGCCTGGCCGGCGTTGATGCTGAACAGTGCGATCAGCACGACCTTGAGGTTTTCCCATTTACCAAAGGATTCGCGGATCGGCGCCTTGCTGGCCTTGCCTTCCTCTTTCATTTTCAGATAGGCCGGCGACTCGTGCAGGCTCAGGCGAATCCAGGTGGAAATGCCCAGCAGCACGATCGACAGCAGGAACGGAATGCGCCAGCCCCAGACTTCGAACTGATCGCCGGTGAAGTAGCGGCAACCGAGCACCACCAGCAGCGACAGCAGCAGACCGAGGGTGGCAGTGGATTGAATCCAGCTTGTGTGGAAACCGCGTTTGCCGATCGGCGCGTGCTCCGCCACGTAAGTTGCGGCGCCGCCATATTCGCCGCCAAGGGCCAGGCCCTGCAGCATGCGCAACACAACAAGAATGATCGGCGCGGCGATGCCGATGCTGGCGTAGGTCGGCAGCAGGCCCACCGCGAAGGTCGCTACGCCCATCAGGATGATGGTCGCGAGGAAGGTGTATTTGCGCCCGATCATGTCCCCCAACCGACCGAACACCAGCGCCCCGAACGGCCGCACGATGAAGCCTGCGGCAAACGCCATCAGCGCGAAGATGAACGCCGTGGTGTCGTTGACCCCAGCGAAGAACTGCTTGCTGATGACCGCCGCCAGGGCGCCGTAGAGAAAAAAGTCATACCACTCGAACACCGTCCCCAGGGACGAGGCGAATATGACCTTTCGGGTATCGGGGCTGGCGTCCGTGCTGCGCACGGCGTCCAGCGGTTGAGCGTGTTCTGACATATCGGTATCCCTCACAGTGATTGTTTTTGTTGTTTCCACTGTCGGCGCCGACCTTGTGGGCGTGCGCCGCTGTTCCTTTGGTCAAGAGAGTGCGGTCAGTGCTTTTTCTTCGGCGGGAAAACTCCGGGCGGTTGGGTTGAGAATCAGCTGTGCCGCTTTTTCAGCAATCATCAGCGTAGGCGAACAGGTGTTGCCCGAGGTAATGCGCGGCATGATCGACGCATCGGCAATCCGCAGACCGGGCACGCCGTGCACGCGCAACTGCGCATCGACCACCGCGTCCGCGTCGTTGCCCATGCGACAGGTGCCGACCGGGTGGAAAATCGTCGTGCCGATCTTCGCCGCCGCTTCGTGCAGTTGTTCTTCGGTCTGCAGGCTGGCGCCGGGCAGGTATTCCACCGGATTGAAGGCTTGCAGGGCCGGGGCGCTGACGATGCGCCGGGTCAGGCGAATCGCGTCGGCGGCCACGCGCAGGTCTTCGGGATGGCTGAGGTAATTGGGTTGAATCAGCGGGGCTTCTTTCGGATCGGCGGAGCGGATCTCTATTCGGCCACGGCTCTGCGGCCGCAGATCACACACCGATGCAGTGAACGCGGGGAAGCTGTGCAACGGCTCGCCAAAGCGCTCCAGCGACAGCGGTTGCACGTGATATTCGAGGTTGGCCGAGGTCTGTTCCGGCCCGGATCGGGCAAACGCGCCCAGCTGACTCGGCGCCATCGACAACGGCCCGCTGCGGTCATACAGATAACGCAGGCCCATGCCCATCTTGCCCCACACACTACCGGCGATCTGGTTGAGGGTGCGGGCGTTTTCCAGTTTGTAGATCAGCCGCAGTTGCAGGTGATCCTGCAGGTTGCCGCCGACGCCCGGCAGTTCATGCACCACGCCGATCCCGAGCTTTTCCAGCAGCGGGCGCGGGCCGATTCCGGAGCGTTGCAGAATGCTCGGCGAACCCACGGAGCCGGCGCACAACACGATCTCCTTGCGCGCCTTGAAACTCTTTTGTTGACCCTGCCACCGGGCGCTGACTTTCGAAGCGCGACCGTCCTCGAACAACACGCGATCAACCTCGACGTCAGTCAACACCTTGAGATTGGCCCGATCGCGAATCGGGTTCAGAAACGCCTTCGCCGCATTCCAGCGTACGCCGGCTTTCTGATTGACCTGAAAGTAGCCGCAACCCTCGTTGTCGCCCTGGTTGAAGTCATCAATGCTGGCGATGCCGCTCTGCTCGGCAGCACTGCGGAAGGCATCGAGAATCGGCCACGACAGGCGCTGGCGTTCGACTCGCCACTCACCCTTGTCGCCATGAAAGTCCGCCGCGCCGGCGAAGTGGTTTTCGCTCTTTTTGAACAATGGCAGCACGTCATTCCAGGCCCAGCCCGGATTGCCCTCCGCAGCCCAGCCGTCGTAGTCGTTGGCCTGGCCGCGCATGTAGATCATGCCGTTGATCGACGAACAGCCGCCCAGCACCTTGCCGCGCGGATAACTCAGCGCGCGGCCATTGAGGCCCGGTTGCTCTTCGGTCTTGAAGCACCAGTCGGTGCGCGGGTTGCCGATGCAGAACAGGTAACCCACGGGGATGTGAATCCACGGGTAGTTGTCGCGCCCGCCGGCCTCCAGCAACAGCACGCGCTGCTGTGGATCCGCCGACAGCCGATTGGCCAGCAAACACCCGGCCGGCCCGGCACCGACCACGATGTAATCGAATTCATCGAGGGAAGTCTGCATTCCCTGACCTCGCTTATTGTTTTTGTTGTCGGTCATCCTAGTTGTTAGCTTTCGTCAAAAGAATGTTAGTTTTTGCGCAGCCGCTGTGCGTTTTCAAACAGCGCTCCCTGACGATAGCCGACAAGGACAAGCCATGTTCGACTGGAACGACCTGCGGTTCTTTCTCGAGTTGCAGCGCAGCGGCCGCTTGCTCACTGCCGCCCGCCGCCTGAACACCACGCACGCCACCGTCGCCCGGCATATCGAGGCCATCGAAAAAAGCCTCGGCACCGCGCTGTTCGTCCAGCACGCCCAAGGCTACGAAATGACCCCGGCGGGGGAGGCGCTGCTCAAACACGCCGAAGCGATGGAAAACGTCGCGCTGCTCGCCCAGGAAGAAATCACCCAGTCCACCGCACCGCTGGGCAAGATTCGCGTCGGCGTCACGGAAGGGCTGGGCATCATGTTTTTGGCCAGCCGCATGATCGGGTTGTTCGAACGCTATCCGGGGCTGGAAGTGGAACTGGTGGCGGTGCCGCGTTTCGTCAGCATCCTCAACCGCGAGGCGGAAATCAGCATTCACCTGGAACGGCCGGCAGCTGACATGCTGGTCACCCGCAAACTCACCGATTACCGGCTCGCGCTCTATGCCAGCCGCGCCTATCTCGACAATGCGCCGCCGCTGCGCAGTCGCGAAGATCTCGGACGACACGCGTGGATCGGCTACGTCGATGATCTGCTGTTCAGTCAGGAACTGATGTTTCTCAACAGCTTCTGTCGCAACCCGCGTGTTGTGTTTCACAGCACCAGCGTGATCGCGCAGCAGCAGGCGGCGCGCTCAGGTCTCGGCATTGCAGTTCTTCCTTGTTACATGGCCGCGTCGGACCCGGATCTGGTGCCGCTGTTGCCCGATGAGAGCATCGAGCGCAGCTACTGGATCAGTACGCGGCGCGAGTTGCACAAGTCGGTGCGGTTGCGGGTGGTCTGGGATTACGTGGTGGGGTTGTGCGAAGGCGAGCGCGAGTTGTTGATGGGCCAGTAAAGAAGCTGTTTCATGCAACTAAAATGCTTGGCAAAAGGTCATTCGATTTGCGGAGGTTGAGTCATCTCGCAGAACCTCGACAACGAAGGCGTTACCCGTGGCCACTCACCTCGATCGCCGCAATAACCTGTCCCTCGACAGCCTGAATTTCTTCCTCGCCGATGTGCGTGACGGGCTCGGTCCTTATCTGGCGATTTACCTGCTGGCGGTTCACCACTGGGAGCCGGCGAGCATTGGCCTGGTGATGACGATTGCCGGGATCGCCGCGCTCATCACGCAGACCCCGGCAGGCGCACTGGTCGACAGCACGCGCTTCAAACGGTCGCTGATTGCGATTGCCGCGCTGGTGGTCACCGCAAGCTGTCTGCTGCTGCCGTTTGTGACGTCGTTCAGCCTGGTGGCGGTGACGCAAGCTATCAGTGCCGTCGCCGCTTCGATTTTCGCGCCGGCCATTTGCGCGATCACCCTCGGCATTACCGGGCCTCGTGCCTTCACGCGAAGAACTGGGCGCAACGAAACTTTCAATCACGCCGGCAACGCCTGCGCCGCGTTGTTGGCCGGTTTGTCCGCGTACCTGTTCGGCCCGGTCGCGGTGTTTTATTTGATGGCGGTCATGGCGCTGGCCAGCGTGATTGCCGTTTCGTTCGTATCGGCAGACGCGATTGACCACGATCTCGCCCGAGGCCTGAATCCCAGCGAAACGGGGCAGGGCAAGCAGCCTTCGGGCTTTTCCGTGTTGCTCACCAACCGACCGTTGCTGATATTTGCGATTTGCTGCGCGCTGTTTCATCTGGCGAACGCGGCGATGTTGCCGCTGGTGAGTCAGAAACTGGCGCAGGCCAATCTGCAAATGGCCACGCCGCTCACGTCCGCCTGCATCGTCGCGGCGCAACTCGTGATGGTGCCGGTCGCGCTGCTGGTGGGAGCGAAAGCGGATCTGTGGGGACGCAAGCCGTTGCTGCTGGCGGGGTTTCTGATCCTGCCGTTGCGTGGCGTGTTGTATGTGCTGTCGAACGATCCGAGGTGGCTGGTTTCGGTGCAGTTGCTCGATGGCATCGGCGCGGGGATTTTCGGCGCGCTGTTTCCGGTGGTGGTGAAAGACCTGACGCAGGGGACCGGGCATTTCAATGTCAGTCTCGGGGCGATTTCAACGGTGTTCGGTCTGGGTGCTGCATTGAGCAACAGTCTGGCGGGCATCGTGGTACAAGAGGCCGGTTACAGCGCTGCGTTCCTGACCTTGGCGGGGGTGGCGATGGCGGCGCTGGTGCTGCTTTGGGTGGCGGTGCCGGAGACGGTGCAGCGCTCAAACGTTGACTCAATGGCCCTGCAAGGCAAGGCGCCGCCGATGGTTGCGCCTTGACTCAAACGGTCTCAAGACCTGTTCAACCGGCGGGAATCGACAACGTCGCCCGCAGGCCACCTTCGACCCGGTTTTCCAGTGTGATCCCTCCACCCAGACGCGTTGCGATGGTATTGACGATGGTCAGCCCGAGGCCCGCGCCCTCGGGATTGCCCCGGCTGTAGAACCGTTCGAACAGTCGTGCCCTGTCCGCTTCATCGATACCCGGCCCCTGATCTTCAACGCTCAAATGGTAAAACCCGTCGGCCCGGGTCAATTGCACACTGATCACGCCTTGCTCCGGGGAGAAGTTGGCGGCGTTGGTGATGAGGTTGTTCAGGGCAATGTCGATGGTGGCAGCATCGGCGAACACTGGAAAAGGTTGTTCGCTGACGTCGAAGGCCAGTTCCAGATGCTTGCTCAGCAACCATGGCGTGAGTTGCACCAGACTGTTGCGCACGGTGTCGCCAAGGTCGATGCGTTGGTTGGCAGGCGCACTGGCCTTGGGTTCGAGGCGGGCCATGGTCAGCAACTGATTGACCAGTCGGCTGGTTCGATCCACGCCGGCAATCAGAAACTCGAGTGACTCGCGACGTTCCTGCTCGGTGCCGGCTTCCAGCAGGTTTTGCGCGTGTACCCGCAGAACCGCCAGCGGCGTGCGCATTTCGTGGGCGGCGTCGGCGATGAACCGGCGCTCGCGACCGAGCACTTCCTGGATCTGCGCAAGCATGCGGTTGAGCGCGGCCTGCATTGGTTCCAGTTCGCTGGGCAGCGGCGTCAGTTGCAGCGGTTCGAGGGAGCCGCTGTGCCTGGCGCGTAGCGTCGCCGCCATATTGGCCAGGGGCTTGAGCCCCCAGCCGATGGCCAGCCAGATCATCGCCGCCAGGATCAGACTGCCGATCACGTTCGGCCACAGGGTATGGCGGACGATCCGGTCAACCAGGTCCGCTCGCACATCGCCACGCTCACCCACCCAGATGCGCAAACCGTTCTGTTTGTCTTCAAGCACAAACGCCCGCCAGTGGCGCTTGTTCAGATCCTCCACGTCGCTGAAGCCAGGCTGGATCGGTGGCGTGCTGAAGGAGGGCGCGCTGGCGGTATGCACCAGGACCTCGCCCTTGGCATTCCAGACCTGAAAGGCGAGCTTTCTTTCGTAGGGATGGCCGTCACCCTTGGGCACGGCTTCAGCCAGGGCCGAGTTGAACGCCCGATAAAGATCCGCGTGCTCCTGCCCCGGCAACGGCATGCGCATCACGCCTTGCAGCAACCGTGCGTTCTGCGCCAGTTGCGCGTCGTAGACTTCGGCGATTTCGTGGTTGCTGTCGTGCAGATTGAACAGGCTGAGCACGGTCAGACCGGCGAGCATCAGGCCGATGATCAGGGTCAGGGTGCGGCGCCGGATCGAGGTCATCGGCGCTCCTCCACCAGATAACCCACGCCGCGAATGGTGCGGATCAGGTCGGTGGAGAATTTCTTGCGCAGGTGATGAATATGCACTTCGAGAGTGTTGCTTTCGGCTTCTTCGTTCCAGCCGTAAAGCAGTTGTGTGAGGTGGTCGCGGGTCATGACCCGACCCGGCGGCGAGAGCAGTTCGTGCAACAACTGATATTCCTTGGGCGTGAGCACCACCGGCTGCCCCAGGTAGCTGACTTGCTGGGTGCCGGGGTTGAGGCTGATGCCGGCATGTTCGATCAGCATCTGCGCGCGTCCGGCACTGCGCCGCAGCAGGGCGCGCAGGCGGGCCTTGAGCTCGGCCAGGTCGAAGGGTTTGATCAGATAGTCGTCGGCGCCGGCATCCAGCCCCGCGATGCGGTCTTCGGTGGCATCGCGGGCGGTGAGGATCAGCACCGGCAGGTTCGAACCGCTGCCACGCAGACGACGCAGGACTTCGAGCCCATCCATGCGCGGCAGGCCGAGATCGAGCACCGCCAAATCAAAGGTTTCGCTGAGCAGGGCGTGCAGGGCGCTGCTGCCGTCCTTGAGCCAGTCGACGGTGTAGCCCTCGCGCCCCAGCGCCTGATGAATGCCCTCGCCGAGGGCCACGTCATCCTCGATCAGTAATAAACGCACACGGACTCCTGTCAGTCGAGTTTCTTGTTCACGTCCACCAGCAACGCGGCGATCTCTTTGCGGCGCCCGGCATCGGCACTTTCCCGGCCTGGGCGAGGAGCGGCTTGCAGGGCCTTGAGCAGCGCTGCTTTGGCTTCAGCGTAGCGTTTTTGACGATAAAGGTGATCGCCCCAGAAGTACAGACTGTCGATGCCGTCCGGGTTGAGTTGCAGGGCCTGTTTGAGCAGTTGTTCAGCCTTGTCGCTGTCGCCGAACCCGATCGGCCAGCCCGGTACCCGGTCGTACAGCGCGGCAAGGCTGGTGTAGGCCGAACCTTGCAATGCCTTGGGGTCGAGGGTCAGGGATTTTTCCAGATCGGCTTTGGCGTCCTTGGCTTTGCCCAGGGCCCCGAGCCCGCCCTCGGCACCGGCCCAACTGCTGGTGACGATGCCTTTCCAGATCCAGGCCTCGGCGACGGCCGGACGTTCGGTGGCGAAGTGCGTTGCCTGGACGGCCAACTGTTCAAATGCAGCGGCGCGCTGTTTTTCCGGTGTTTCGTACTGGATGTGCGCCCAGCTCTGTTGGATGCTGTTGAGGCGTTGTTGATCGGCAGCGTCCAGCGCCCAGACACATTGACTGAGGGCGCCCAGCAGCACACAGGCGAGAATTTTTTTCATGGTTTCGGCGTCTCGTTTTCAGGTTTTTCACTCAGGCGACGGATCAATGGCAATTGCTTGCGCAGACCGCGATCCACCAGATTGGGCAGCAGGCTGTTGAGGCGTACGAAGAAGCGCTCCGGCCAGCCCAGATAGAGGTCGCGGCGATCACCGGCAATCGCATGGATCACGGCGGCAGCGACGGCTTGCGGATCGTCGACGCTGGATTTGAGTGCGTCGTTCAATGCCTGGGCGGCGGGGCTGTTCATGGCGGTGCGTGTGGCGCGGGGCGCCACGTACAACACACCGACCCGGGTATCCGCCAACTCTCGGCGCAAGGCCTCGGAAAATCCGCGCAAGGCAAACTTGGTCGCGCAGTAACTGGCATAACCTGGATAACCGATCGAACCATAGGTCGAGCCGACGTTGACCACCATGGCACTGTCGGCCTGCTTGAGCAGCGGCAGCAACAGTTTGGTCAGGCAGATCGGCGCACCGATGTTCACCGCCAGCATGGCGTTGATGTCGCTGTCGTCGAGCTGTTCCAGCATTGCGAAATGATTGACCCCGGCGGCGTTGATCAGCAGGTTGATGCCGCCGATGGCCTCGGCGGCGGCCAGCACCTTGCGCCGGTCGCTGAGGAACGTCAGATCGGCGGCGACCCAGCACAGGTTCTGCGGGTAAAGGTCGAGCAACGGGCGCAGCGATTCCTGATGCCGCGCGACCGTCAGGACCTGCGCACCGGCAGCGCACAAGGCACGCGTGATCGCTATCCCGATGCCGCCGCTGGCACCGGTCAACACCACACGGGCTTCATGCAGCTGCATGTTGAGCCTCCGCGTCACGGGGCAGGCCGCGGAACATGTCGGTGTAGAGCCGATAGACGACTTTCGAGGCATGGATCACCGCCGCCTGGTCGGCCGGATCTTCCAGCTGATTCATCAGCCGGCGATAGGTTTGCATGTGCTCGATGTCCAGCGAGCCGTGGGAACTGAGGTAGCTGAACGCCGTTTCCGGCAGGGCCAGACGCTCGCGGATACTGCCCGCGGCGTGGGTGGCCAGGGCGATGCTGGTGCCCTCCAGCACGTTGACCATGCCAAACAGGCCCACCGGATTGCCTCGGGCGATCAGGTCGTAGAGAAAGCTGACCATCAGCTCGATCGGCAGCGACGGCTGTCCGTCACGCACCGCGTTACGGTCACCGCCACAGGCCTCGATGTCGTTGAGCACCCATTGCTCGTGGCCGTATTCGTCCTCGATGTATTCGCACACGGCTTTGCGCAGCCATTCCAGGTGCGTCGGCAGGCGTGCACCACAGGCCATCATCAGAGGTACGGTGTGACGCACGTGGTAGTAGGCCTGGGCGAGAAACGCGCGATAACTTTCAAGGCTGACCTTGCCTTGCAGCGCATCGAGAATGATCGGCAAATTGAACAGCTCGTGGCGTTCCTGGTGCGTGGCTTCTTGCAGGGTGTCGAAAAAACTCATGGTGCGGATTCCTCGGAAAGGGCGGATTCGGCAAGCACGGCGCGGTACTGCGCGACGATTGCCTCGCGGCGCGGGCGACCGTTGGCGGTGAGCAGGCCGTTGGCGGCCGTGAAAGGTTGTTTGAGACGTGTCCAGTGATGCACCTGGGCGTAATCGGGCAAGGCCTCGTTGGCAGCGGCGACGGCGGCGGCGAGCTGAGCATCGGTGCAGTCCGGACGGTGCGGCCAGAGCAGGGCGTGGTTGTGCGGCAAGGCTTCGCCATACACAAAGGCCTGGGCGATGTGATGACGCTGGGTCAGTTCGGATTCGACCCATTCCGGGTTGACGTTGCGGCCGAAACTGGTGACGAACTGATGCTTCTTGCGGCCCTTGAGGTAGAGAAAACCTTCCGGGTCGAACTCCCCCAGATCGCCGCTGGGCCACCACTCATCGGTGTACGCCGGTTCGCCAAGGTAACCGAGCAGGGGCGAGCCTTTGATCAACACCTCACCATCTTCGGCCAAGCGCACGTCGACGTGGGGCAGGGGCCGCCCGACGCTGCCCGGACGTCGAGCCCCAGGCCGGTTGAGACAGACAACCGAGGCGCATTCGGACAGGCCGTAGCCTTCGTAGACCGGCAGGCCGACCCGTTGCGCGCGGTGCAGCAGATCCTCGGATACCCGTGCGCCACCAACGGCGGCAAAACGCAGCGATTGCGGATCGAAGGCTTTCTGTTCGGCAGCGCTGACCAGTAACAGCAGCAATTGCGGCACCAGAATCAGGCTCTCGGGTGCCCGGCTGGCCAGACAGCCCAGCAAGCGCGGCAGGTCGACGCCGCTGGCGCCCTGGATGCCCAGGGTTTTCTGGCTCGGCACGCTCAGCGTCGCACCGGCGTACAGCGCCGCGTAACAGCCGAGGTTCTCCAGCAGGATCGCCAGCGGCAGCAACGCCACGTGATGTTGAGGGGCTGTGGGTTTGCTGGCCTCTTCCAGCTCCCGAGCGACCCGCAGCAGACTGTCGGCGCTCAGGCACACGCCCTTCGGTGTACCGGTGGTCCCGGAGGTAAACGTCAGTTTGGCGGTGCCGACTGGCAGGCGGTTCGGGCCTTCAAAGGCGCGGCACCAGAATTCACCGCGTTGTTCATAACCGGCGGCCAGCAATTCTGGCACCAACTCCGGTTCGGCGATCACTCGCTCGGCCTGGCTTTGCTCTAGGCAATGGGCACGCTGCGCGGGGCTGAAAAAGGGCGGCAGCGTCACGCAGGCCAGACCTTCAAACAACGCCGCCAGATCCCAGAGTATGGCCTCGACGCCGTTGTCCAGCGCCAGGGCGATAACCTTCACCTTTTCATCGCGCAGGCGCTGCTGGCGGTACATCACCTCGGCGTACAGCGTCGTGTAGCTGATTTTCAGCGTGTCGCCCCATAACGCCAGGGCGTTGTCATTGCGCCCTGCATGGCTGCGCAGGGTTTCCTGGAATCGTTGGCGTTCAAGCGACATGGCAGGCTCCTTCGACAGAAGTCGGCAATCCCAGCCGACTGAACAGACCGATGTTGCGCAGATGGATGAAACCGGAGCGGATATTGCCCACGTGCACCCAGGGTTTGCTTTCGTAGTAACTGCCCCAGTGGTGACGGTCATCGCCCAGACGCTCCGGGTCAGCGGCGCACAGCGTCACCGGCTTCAGACCCAGGCGATGGAAGCTGTTGACCAGCCCGATATTGCCGGTGAAGGTCACCCATTCCAGACCGCCCATGGCCAACAGATAAGTGATCGCAATGATGCTCAGGCGCGCGCTGCCGGTGTCGTTGGCGGCAAGGTTGCCGACTTCGACAATCGCGCTGCGCTCCACCGGATGGTCTGCCGCCGCGCTGATCAACGGCTCGATCGGTTCATCCAGGTAACGTTCGAGAAAAAGTGGTTCAAGGTGCGCACGACGTACTCCAGCGACCGCGCACAAGTCCCCGGAGTCGTTGTGCACACCAAACAGTTCAGGCATGAAATGGCGGATATCGGCGCCGTGGGCCTTGCGAAAACGTTGTTGAATAAACGCTTCGAACGCCGCCCGTTGAGCGTCGCCGGGTTGGGCGCTCGACAGCTGCATCTGCGTTGTTTCGCCTTGGCCAAAACGCAGGGGCAGGTGGATGTTCCAGTCAGAATCGGGCATGGGCTGAACGCCTCCCTCAATAGGTTTGAGTGGAGTATCCGGACCATTTCTTAACGAAGTCTGAAGGTGAAAAAAGGTTAACGAACGACGGATCTTCAGATTGTCTTAAGACTGTCACGGCAGTGTGACGCCGTCGGTTCGCCCGGCAACCGGATCGAGACAGCCGAACGAGTCGGCCGTCGCTTACAACAATCACGAGGCAACTATGACCCGCGACATGGCCGCACCCCATTATGGAAAACTGTCGATCACCTTGCACTGGCTGATGCTGGCGCTGTTCGTGGGCGTGTATGCCTGCGTTGAAATCAAAGGCTTCATGCCCCGAGGCAGCGAAGCGCGGGGCCTGTTAATGGGCCTGCACGGGATGTTCGGCGCGAGCATTTTCGTTCTGGTGTGGGTGCGCCTGTTTGGCCGCCTGACGCCGCGTCCGCCGATCACCCCCAAACCGCCTGCCTGGCAGACGGCAATCGCGCACCTGATCCACCTGGCCCTGTATGGGCTGATGATCGCCACCCCGGTGCTGGCCTGGCTGATGCTCGCGGCCGGCGACAAACCTTTTCCGTATTTCGGCTTTCATGTGCCGGCGCCGGTGGCGGTCGATCCGGATCTGGCCAAGCAGATCAAGAGCTGGCACGAGCTGATCGGCAATGCCGGTTACTGGCTGATCGGCCTGCATGCCGCTGCCGGACTGTTCCATCATTACTGGGTCGGCGACGACACCCTGGACCGGATGCTGGGCGGGCGCAATCGCTCCTGAGGACCAGGCCCGCTCAGTCAGCCAGGTGTTCCGGCGACACCACCCATACGCTGCACGGAATCTTGTACAGCAGGTGTTCTACCGTGCTGCCGACCAGCCGGCCTGCGCCGCGATGGCCGACGCGGCCCATGACGATCATGTCGATGTCATACCCGCTCGCGTAGCTGCACAGCACCTTGGCCGGGTTGCCCATGACCATGTGCTGACGCTCGTCCGGAATGCCGTTGCGTTCGGCCAGTTCGCGGAACGCCTCGGCCTGGGCATCGAACAGGGACTTGGCGGCGCTGGAGGAGAAGAACGCCGAGGCATTGTTGAAGCCGAATTCACTGGCGCTGATTGATGACAGATCATGGGCATACAGCACGTCGAGTTCGGCATTGCACAGGCTGGCCAGTTTGGCGGCCTCGCGCAGGATCCGGTCGTTGAAGCCGGCGTACTGCCCGTCACGGTGGAACGGGTCCACGGCGGCCAGGATCTTGCGGGGCAGGGCATGCCCGACATGGCTGACGAAATGCAGCGGCACCGGGCATTCGCGCAGCAGGTGAATATCCAGCGGGGTGAACATCAACCGTGACAGGAGCGATTCCGGCTCCAGCGCCTTGATCAACGCCGCCATGGGCTGTTCTCTGAGGTGAATGAGGATTTCCTGTAAGGGCCGTTCCACCCACACCACTTCCGTGGTGACGGTGACCCCGAGCTTGCGCATCGAATGCGCCCGTTCTTCGAGCCACTGACGATGACGCTCGATATAGCCGATTCGCATCTGTTCCAGTGCTTGCTCGTTGACCATGCTGGCGGTCGCCAGACCTTCCAGATAATCGAAAGCCACGATGTGCAGGGCCGCGCCCGCCGCCTTGGCCAGTGCCGCTGCACGGTCGAAGGCAGGGTTGTTTTCCATCAGGGGTGAGGCGACCAGCATGTAACGCGATTGCTCTGACATGACGACTCTCCTTTGGCAGGACACTTGAACCGATGGTTACAGGCTGCGCCAGGCGCGGGGTGGCCGTTTGATCTTTGTCAAACAACCGATGGTCGGCAGAACGCCGTCAGACGGGTGGTCAATCGAGGTGGATGTCGTCGATTGTTGATCATTATCAAACGCTGGCCAGACCGTGCGGCGCAGGCTGGGTTACGAGTCGAATCCCTCAGGAGAATGCTCATGGCCACCATGAAAGCCGCGATTTTCGTCGAGAACAATCGCATCGTGCTCGACGACAAGCCGATCCCCGAAGTTGGCCCGCAGGACGCTTTGATTCGAATAACCACCACGACTATATGCGGTACGGATGTGCATATCCTGCGCGGCGAATACCCGGTGGCGCAGGGTTTGACGGTCGGTCACGAGCCGGTGGGCTTCATCGAGCGTCTGGGATCACAGGTGCGCGGGTTTGTAGAGGGGCAACGCGTGATTGCCGGCGCCATCACTCCCAGTGGGCAAAGTTATGCTTGCCTGTGTGGCTGTGGTTCTCAGGACGGGCCGGACACTCGTCATGGTTTCCGGGCCATCGGCGGGTGGAAGTTCGGCAACACCATCGATGGCTGCCAGGCCGAATACGTCTTGGTGCCCGATGCCATGGCCAATCTGTGTCCAATACCGGACGGCCTCAGTGATGAACAAGTGCTGATGTGTCCTGACATCATGTCCACCGGTTTTTCCGGTGCCGAACGGGGCGAGGTGAGCATCGGCGACAGCGTCGCCGTATTCGCACTCGGCCCCATTGGTCTGTGTGCAGTCGCCGGTGCCCGGCTCAAAGGCGCCAGCACGATCATCGGTGTCGATGCGGTGGCCGAACGCATGACGGTAGCGCGTCGATTGGGGACCACGCATGTCGTCAATTTTCGCGAGGGCGATGTGGTCGAGCAGATCATGGCCCTCACCGATGGGCGCGGTGTCGATGTCGCGATCGAGGCACTGGGCACACAAGGTACCTTTGAATCGGCGTTGCGCGTGCTGCGTCCGGGCGGCCGCTTGTCGAGCCTGGGTGTTTACTCGAGCAACCTGCACATACCCCTCGACGCCTTTGCGGCCGGGTTGGGCGATTACAGCATCGTCACCACCCTGTGCCCCGGCGGGAAAGAGCGTATGCGGCGTTTGATGGCGGTCGTGCAGAGCGGCATGGTTGACCTGTCACCGCTGGTGACTCACCGATTCAAACTGGATGACATCGAAGCAGCCTATGACTTGTTTGCGCACCAGCGTGACGGAGTGATGAAAGTGGCGATTACACCGTGAAGGTGCAGGTCCTGCCGCTCACGGGACGAGCACGATCGCGCCGTTGAATTGCCCGGCGCGCAATCGCTCCAGTGCCTGATTGGCTTCTTCGAGCGCAAACAGGGTGGTGTCGCAGTGCACCGGGGCGTGCTGCAGCTCCGCGAAAAAAGCCGTGCCATCTTCGCGGGTCAGGTTGGCCACCGAGCGGACGCTGCGCTCGCCCCACAGCAGCCGGTAGGGGAAGGCCGGAATGTCACTCATGTGAATTCCGGCGCAGACCACGCCCCCCCCTTTGGCCGTGACAGCCAGCGCCAACGGCACCAGGGCCCCGACCGGGGCGAAGATCAGACTGGCATCGAGCAGGTGTGGCGGTGGCTGATCCGAAGGCCCGGCCCATTCGGCGCCCAGCGATCGGGCGTAGCGCTGGCCTTCGCTGTCATCCGGTCGTGTAAAGGCATACACCTTCTGTTTGCGTGCGCGTGCGACCTGAATCGCCAGATGCGCCGCAGCCCCGAAACCGTAAAGCCCCAAATGGCGCGCCTCCCTGGCCATTTGCAATGCGCGAAAACCGATCAGCCCTGCGCACAGCAGCGGCGCAGCCTGGGTATCGGAAAGGGTTTCAGGAATGACCAGGCAGAAACGGGCGTCGGCCACGAGGTACTCGGCATAACCACCGTCGAGATGGCAACCGGTGAACTGGGCCTTGTCGCAAAGGTTTTCCCGGCCCGTGCGGCAAAACGAACACTGACCGCAGGTTCGGCCCAGCCAGGGAACGCCGACCCTTCGGCCGACCCATTCGGGCCCGACATCGCTACCGACGGCCGAGACGGCGCCGACCACCTCATGCCCCGGCACCCGTGGCAACCGTGCCTGAGGCAACTCACCGTCGACCAGATGCAGATCGGTACGGCACACCCCGCAGGCCAAAACCTTGATCAATAACTGGTGTGAGCCGGGCGTGGGAATGGGCCGCTCTTCAAGTATCAAAGGCTGGCCGGGGCGGTGCAGAACCATGGCGCGCATGACGTCACTCCCGTCGGCAGGGTCACCGCAGGTGACGATGGCAGCCGACGATCAACTGCTTGAGCCCATCCATGTTCTGAATGGTGACGTCGCGGCCGGTGATTTCCACCAGCCCCATGTCGCGCAGGTGGGCGATGCCGCGACAGATGGTTTCGAGGCGCAGGCCCAGGTAAGAGCCGATCTCCTCCCGACGCATCTTCAACACAAAGCAGCGCGACGAATAACCACGAGAGTTCAAGCGTTGCGACATGTTCAACAGGAACGCTGCCAAGCGTTCATCCGAGCTCATGTTGCCCAGCATCATCAGCATGTCGTGATCGCGAACGATCTCCCGGCTGAGGATCTTGTTCAGGTTGTGCTGCAGTGATGGCAGCTCCCTGGCCAGTTTTTCCAGATGACCGAAATGGATGGGGCAGACTTCGCTGTCTTCCAGCGCGACTGCATCGCAGGTGTGCAGATCCGAACTGATGGCGTCCAGACCGAGCATTTCACCGGCAATCTGGAACCCGGTGACTTGCTCGCGACCGTCGATCGACAGCACGCTGGTCTTGAACGAGCCCAGCCGCACGGCATAAAGCGAGCGCAAGGGGTCGCCGGCACGGTAGAGCGCCACACCTTTTTTGACCTTCGATCTCTGCACGATCAGCGTGTCCAGACGCTCGATTTCCCCACCGGTCAAGCCGAGCGGCAGACAGAGTTCGAGCACGCTGCAACTGGAGCATGCGGTTTTGAGATGCTGGTCGTGGTACGCGCGAGTTTCTGCCACCAGGAAACCCTCCCCGTCACCTGTTGAGCATAGTTCTCAAGGCGCCTTTGACACGCAAAAAGTGTCGTGAGCCCAGCTGAAACGACGAACGGAGCCGTTGCTGTCGAATATCCAGGCGTATTGGAAATGAGTCATGCATCACTGCTGTGACGCAACGCCGACTCAATTGATAAAAATCAGTACTGCGCACGAACGCCGCCAGATACTTGAACGACAGCATTGCCTGTTGTGACCACGCTGGGGGACGTCATGCATCAAGCCTTTGTGCGTGCTTCGACGCCCGGGTTCCGGCACAGGAAATGAAGCTTGCAATCTTCCAGATACACGTTTCGGGGAGAGGCACGTGATGCTCAAACTCAAACGCATTCTATTGATAGCCCCGGGTGAAATGATCCTGACCCCGGCCTTTGAACGCGCCTATGCGCTGGGTGGTGCGAGCGGAGCGCTGTTGCACATCGTCGCGTTCGATTATGTCCCGGTGCTGGCAGCGGCCGGGCTGTTTGCACCGGAAGCAATGGCCCAGGCGCGGGAAGGGTATCTGCAAGTGCATCGGCACTGGCTGGAGCAGCAGGCCCGCTTCAAACGATGCATTGGCTTGAACGTGACCACTGAAGTGGTCTGGGCCAGATCGAACCTGGCGCACGTGCTTGAGTACGTGAATGACTTTCATCCGGACCTGGTCATCAAGGATACCCATTACGTCCCGGCACTCGACCGCGCCTTTCATCGCCCGCTGGACTGGCACTTGCTGCGCGAATGTCCGGCACACCTGCACCTGGTGACCCACGCCGGGCATGCCAGGCCAATGAAAATTCTTGCGGCGGTCGATCTGTCGCATCTGGAAGAACTGACGCAAGGGTTGAACGACCGGATACTCGACCTCGCTTCCACACTGGCGGCCGGCTGCGACGCGACGCTGCACCTGCTCAATGTCGGTTGCTGGGCGGTTATGGGTGATGGGGCCGCAAGTGTGCCGACAGGCAGCCTGGATGGCAGTCTGAAAGGTGCAATCGAGGACGCCCAGCAAGAAGCTTTCGAAGCACTCGCCGAACGCTATGGCATCCAGAGTTCATGCAGACACTTGCTGACCGGCATCCCGCAAAAGGTCATCGGCCTGTTTGCCCGGCAGCACGCTTTTGACATGGTGGTGCTGGGCACGCTGTATCCCGACGGCAAACACCGGTTCATCGGCAGTATCGTCGAGAGCGTGTTGAACCAGGCTCCCTGCAGTCTGATGATCGTCAAACCGCCGCAGCCCTCCGAGTGAAAGTCAGCGCTGTCAGGCCTGCAGTTGATAAAAATCAACGGCTCCCGAGCCAGAAGGAGCGCTCAATAGTGCTCCTCTGAGCGTTCAAGGAAACGGCCATGCGAATCACATTTCTGGGTGCTGCGGGCACGGTGACGGGCAGCAAGTATTTGCTGGGACATCATGATCAACATGTACTGATCGATTGCGGCCTGTTCCAGGGCTACAAGCAACTGCGATTGCACAACCGCGACCCGTTCCCGCTCCCTCTCGGCGGTCTTGACGCGATTGTACTGACCCATGCCCATCTTGATCACAGCGGCTATCTGCCGGTACTGGTACGCAATGGTTATCGCGGCCCGGTCTACGCCACGCCAGCGACCTGTGAACTGGTAAAGATCCTGTTGCTGGACAGTGGCCGATTGCAGGAAGAAGAGGCTGAGTTCGCCAATCGGCATGGCTTCTCGAAGCATAACCCGGCGCAGCCGCTTTACACCGAGCAAGATGCGGCACAAGCATTGAAACTGTTACGGCCGGTGGAGTTGCGTCACAAGGTTCAAATCATCCCCGGCATGACCATCGAGCTACGCTGCGCCGGGCATATCCTGGGCGCAGCGACGGTCACGGTGGTTGCCGACGGACGGTCCCTGGTGTTTTCAGGGGATCTTGGCCGACCGGATGATCCCTTGATGCTCGCCCCGGAAATCGTCGAGCAAGCGGACTTTCTGCTGGTGGAGTCAACGTACGGCGACCGCAGGCATCCAGCCGAATCGCCGCATCAACAGTTGGCCGAGGTCATCAACCGTACTGCGTTGCGCCGAGGCATCACGCTGGTGCCATCGTTCGCAGTCGGACGTGCCCAATTGCTGATGTATCACCTGTATCAATTGAAACGCACAAAAGCGATTCCCGATCTTCCTGTCTACCTGAACAGTCCCATGGCTACTGACGTCACGGGCCTGTATCAGCGATTTCGCAGCGAGCACAAATTGTCTGCGCAGGACTGCGACGGCATGTGCCATGTCGCGCAGTTTGTCCGGACGGTCCAGGACTCGAGAGAGCTTGATCAACTGCGCACGCCGGCAGTGATCATTGCTGCCAGCGGCATGGCGACGGGAGGGCGGGTCGTCCATCATCTCAAGGCGTTGGCTCCCAACCCGCTCAACACATTGTTGATGCCGGGCTTTCAGGCCGGTGGCACCCGTGGGGCGCAGATTGTCGCGGGCGCTCCCAGCGTACGCATCCATGGCAGGGACGTACCCATCAACGCTGAGGTGGTACCCATGCAAACCCTGTCGGCGCATGCCGACGCCGACGAAATCATGCAGTGGTTGCGTGGATTCAAGCGGCCGCCGAAACACACCTTCGTGGTGCACGGCGAGCCAAACGCATCCGACACGCTGCGCCGCCGCATCAGCCTGGAACTGGGATGGTCGGTGTCGGTGCCGGAGTATCGTGACAGCGTGGATTTAGGCGAAACCGATGCCCCAGAGCATTCGCGACTCTGATGAAAAAGCCCCCGCCGTTATCGGGCGGAGGCTGTCAGGCGGTCAGTCGGCCTTGATCGGCACGACCTTGTCCGCCTTCATGGCTTCGGGCTTTTTCGGCAGGGAAATGTTCAGCACACCTTTGCTGAAGCTGGCTTCGATCTTCTCGGCATCAACGCCCTTGGGCAGATTGAATACTCGCTCGAAGGAGCCGTAGTGACGCTCGCTGAGGTGATAGCCCTTCCTTTTTTCCTCCTTGTCCTCTTTCTTCTCCCCCTTGATGATCAGGTTGCCGTTGGACAGCTTGAGCTCGATGTTCTTTTGATCCATGCCGGGCAACTCGGCCGTGATCTCGAAACTCTTGTCCTTTTCGGTGATGTCCACGGCAGGCAGGCCGTGGCTGCTCAGTTCGCGCCGCCAGAAGGGTTCGACATCGAACAGTCCACGGCTGAACGGCGACAGCGCCGAACCGCGATTGAAATCTTCGAACAGGCGATCAACCTGTTGCCGGAGTTTTTCCAGAGGGCGCCACGGGTCTGATGGCAGGGGCAGCTGGCTCGATTTGTCCTCGGGATGGATCGGCATTTTTTTCACGGAATTGCTCATTTTGACGACTCCTCTCAGATGAAGGGCAGGCTGCAAATGTCCTGTACGCGAGTCCACCCTGGAAAAAAAATACGGCGCGGGCACTGGCCTCAAAGCGTCAGTGCCCCGGTCCACAGCATCCAGCCGGCGAAGGCCGCCGCCGTCCAGATGATGATCAGCAGTCCCGTTTCGGGGCCGTTGAGCGGTTGTCCCTGGCGCGATTTCATGCTGGCCAGGTAAATCAATGAGCCTTGGGCATAGAGCAAAGCGCTGAGCAGCATGTATTTCGGCCCGGCGGCGTACAGCAGCCACACGCAGTACAGGGTGGCGATCAGGGCAATGGCCACGTCGCGTATTTGCAGGCCCAGATGTCCCTCGTAGGTCTGCCCTTGCCAGGCCAGCTTCAGCGCATAAAGGCCGCTGAACAGGTACGGCAGCAGAATCATCGATGTGGCCAGGGAAATCAGTGCCAGGTAGCTGGCGCTTGAATACAAAGTCAGCAACAGAAACAGTTGAATGCAGCCATTGGTGATCCACAGGGCGTGACTCGGCACGCCACGGCTGTTTTCCTCGGCCAGTGCGCCCGGCATGACGTTTTCCCTGGCTGGCGTGAATACCGATTCCGCCGCCAGCAGTGTCCAGGCGAGCAGGGCTCCGCCCACCGAGATGATCAAGCCGATGCTGATCAGAACGGCTCCCCAAGGTCCTGTCGCAGCTTCAAGCACACCGGCCATGGATGGATTTTTCAGGGCTGCCAGATCCGGTTGCCTGAGAATGCCCAGCGACAACAGAGACACAGCAATCAGCAGCAACAGGGTGATGACAAAACCAATAACCGTGGCGCGTCCGACATTGGCCCTTTCTGCCGCCCGGGCGGAAAACACGTTGGCGCCTTCGATGCCGATGAATACCCAGACCGTCACCAGCATTGTGCTTTTGACCTGGTCAAGGGTGCTGCCCAGCGCCGGCGAACCCCAGAAGTCGACGCTGAAGGTTTGACGTTGAAATGCCGCGATCACCAGGCCGATAAACAACAGCAACGGCACGATTTTGGCCACGGTAGTCAGCGCGTTGGCGCGTGCTGCCGTGCGCATCCCGCTGAGGATCATCCAGTGCAGCGACCACAACACCACAGACGCCCCGACAATCGCCGCCGTGTTGTTGCCTTCGCCGAACAGTGGAAAGAAGTAACTTAACGCGGCAAACAGAATCACCAGGTAGCTGACGTTGCCGATCCATGCGCTGATCCAGTAGCCCCAGGCCGAATTGAACCCGAGGTATTCGCCGCCCAATGCCCGGGCGTAGGCAAATACGCCGTTATCCAGCGCCGGTTGACGGTTGGACAGTGTCTGGTAAACCAATGCCAGCGAGAGCATGCCGACACCGGTGATCAACCAGCCAATCAGAATCGCCCCGGCGCCCGCACTGGCCGCCATGTTCTGCGGCAGGCTGAAAATGCCGCTGCCGATCATCGAGCCGACCACCAGCGCAATCAGCAGGCTCAGGGACAGCCGTTTGCTCTCGACCTTTTGCAAACGGCCCGTCATCGGTTGACCGGTGGGAGGAACAGTTGAATGCGTGCCTTGCAGGTGCGTAGCCATGGGAGCCTCCGGGAAACGAGGTGGTATGCACTCACCGAATGCGTTGGCGTGAATGCTGACTCTAATTTCTGCGGGAACACTCAGACGCCGTTTGATCTAGATCAGAAAGAACAAACACCGTGTTTTTGCCTGGGCGCCGCCACGATGTGAGCGCTGACACAGGGATTACCCTGACCGTTTGCGGCGTGGATTGTTGATCATTATCAAGTGTCGGACACGTAGCCCGGCGCAGTCTGGTTCAGCGCCCACCCCGGTACATGACTGCGATGTTCAGCCTGACGCTGAGGCGCAATAGCATCGGCGACAGCCTATTCATGGCGAGCTCACGACACTGCTTCGAAGGACGTAACGGTGACTGCATGACGGATTGCTTTCGGCGATTGGAGGTGATGATGAACATTGAAATCAGTGGACCGAGCGACGATCAATGGATCGTGCGAATGGATGCATTCGTGGTCAGGTTTGACAGCAAGGTCGCTGCGCAATCTTTTGTCGATCAGCTCAAGGCACGGATCGATGCGCCTCATGTGTGGCCAACGATTGTCGATACAGCGCCGGTTGCACGACCCAGGGTCACGCGCGCCGGTGACCCCGTCGCGCTATGAACGACGCACTGGGTCTGGCGGGGGCCGCCGCAGCGCTGGGTATCGGCATGCTGGTCGGTCTGGAGCGCGAGCGGCATAAAGGGCGCGGCGACAGCCGTGCCTGTGCCGGGTTGCGCACGTTCGCGATCACGGCGCTGCTGGGTTACGTCGCGATGCAAGTGGGCGGCGCACTGCTGTTGGGTATTGTGGGCGGCTGTCTGGCGCTGCTGATCAGCGTGGCTTACTGGCGCAGCCTGAGCACTGATCCGGGGCTGACCAGCGAAGTGGCCTTGCTCACGGTGCTGGTACTGGGCGCGCTATGCGGCACAGCGCCGGAACTGGCAATCGCCATTGGCGTGGTCATGGCGGGGCTGCTGGCTTACCGGCAGAAACTCCATCACTTCGCCCGCAGCCAGTTGAGCGAAGCGGAGATGCGCGATGGGTTGGTGCTGCTGATCGCAGCATTGGTGGTGTTGCCGCTGACGCCTGACCGGTTCATCGGTCCCTACTCGGCACTCAACCTGCGCACCCTTTGTACATTGACCGTGTTGCTGATGGGCGTCGGCGCCATCGGGCATATCGCCATGCGCACGCTGGGTGTGCGCTACGGCTACGCGGTCAGCGCCATCGCGTCCGGTTTCGCCTCCAGCACCATGACGATTGCGGCGATGGGGCATATCGCCCGCAAAGACCCGGAGCACCTCAAGGTACTGTGTGCGGCGGCCCTGCTGTCGAACCTGGCCACGCGGCGCAGGTCGCGCTGATCGTCGGCGCGGTCGACACCGCGCTGTTGCCGTACCTGTGGGGGCCGTTGCTGGCCGGATTTGGCGTAACGCTGCTGTTCAGCCTGGGCCTGCTGTTCCCCAGGCCTGCGGTCGCTGCGAACCAACCGATCAAGGTCGGCGGGGCGTTCAATCTCAAGCTCGCGCTGGCGGTCACGTTGACCATGGCCGGCGTGACGTTTTTGTCTTCGTTGATGCTCGATCACTTTGGCGAGGCGGGCGTGATGCTGACTGCCGTGCTAAGCGGATTCGCCGATGCCCATTCTTCCACGGCTTCAATCGCCACCCTCGCCAAGGGTGGCCTGTTGGCTTACAGCGCCATTGCGCCACCCGTGTTGCTGGCGGTCAGCAGTAACGCGTTGAGCAAGTGCCTGGTGGCCTGGATCAGTGGCGGACGACGCTTCGCCGCGTATGTCATACCCGGTCAGATTCTGCTGACCGCCGCGATGTGGGCCGGTCTGCTGGTGGATCGAGCGACGATTTGACTGGACACTGACAAAAATCAAAGTGGTGGTCGGTAAAAGGGGCAGCCTGAGACTCATTCCCTGCCATCGCTCAATGCCGAGGTGCACCATGTCACAGGAACCCCGCCTGCTGCTGATCGCTCCGCCCACCATGTACCACACGCCGGCATTCGATCGTGCCTTGGCATTGGCGCAGGCGCTGCAAAGACCGCTGCATATCGTGGCATTCGATTATTTACAGGCGCTGGCAGTGGCCGGGCTGTTTGCCCCCGAACAGGTGGCCGTGGCCCGTGAAGCCTACCTGGAGAAGCATCGCCACTGGCTTGAAGAACAGGCGACCCGGATGTGTGGACACGGGATCGTTGTCACGAGCGAAGTGGTCTGGGTCCAGGACCCTTACGCGGAGATTCTGCAATTCATCAATGAGATACCGTTGGTGGTGATCATCAAGGATGCTCATGAAGAGTCGGCCTTGAAACGGGTGTTCTTTACTCCGCTGGACTGGCAACTGCTGCGCGATTGCCCGATCCCGGTACACCTCGTGACCAACGCCTTGAACCCTCGCCCCCGTCATGTTCTGGCGATCATCGACGTGCTGCGCAGCGAAGATCAGGATCTGGTGTTCAACGACCAGATTATCGATGCCGCATCGAAGCTGGCCGAGGTGTGCAATGCCCGGCTGCAGTTGTTGCACGTTTACGATTGGACCGCCGCCTATGCGCAAGACTTCGGGGTCGGCGCGTTGCCACTGGCCACCGGTATCTACGAGGCACTGGGCACGGCGCAGCATGAGGCGTTTGCCGCGATGGCCGAGCGTCATGGCGTGTCGAAGGAGTGTCGTCATTTCATCGAAGGTGCGCCGGTGCCGGCCATTTGCCGATTCGTCGAAGAGCAAAACGTCGACATGATCGTGGCGGGTACGGTGCAGCACCTGGGTCTGACCAAACTGCTGGGCACCACCGCCGAACAACTCTTGCACCGGGCACCGTGCAGTGTGTTGGCGATCAAGCCGGGCAGGGGACTCTAGCGTCGGAGCACCGGCGATCGCCCGTACGGACGTTCGCCGGCGGCAGAGGCTACAAGTACAGGCTGTGAATGACCTGGCGGGGATCGTCAGGGTCATTGTGCCGTTCAAACCCCAGCGTCCGGGCCAGGTCACGCATCGGGGCATTGCTGGCAGCATCAACCGAATACATTCGATGCATTCCATTCTTGCGTGCCGCCGAGATCAGGTGCTCCATCAACAGTGTCCCCAGTCCCAGGTGCGTCCATTCATCGGCGACGGTAACGGCGCATTCGCACTCGTGTTCACCCGTGGCGGCATAGCGGCTTACGCCGATCTCGATCAATTGGCCGTTGTCGTGCACCAGCGCGACGTAGGCCAGGCGCAGGCGATTATCG
Source organism: Pseudomonas sp. GW456-12-10-14-LB2 (assembly GCF_002884345.1). Taxonomy (NCBI): domain Bacteria; kingdom Pseudomonadati; phylum Pseudomonadota; class Gammaproteobacteria; order Pseudomonadales; family Pseudomonadaceae; genus Pseudomonas; species Pseudomonas sp. GW456-12-10-14-LB2. Next base: position 47,729 of record NZ_POHV01000015.1, on the reverse strand, counting down.
GTGTCCATCAATTGATCCAGCATCGTGCCCGACGGTTCGTTGATCTGCGCCAGAAAGCGCATGTGTCGCGACTCCGGAGACAAGCGTTTGATGAACGCATATTCGCGTTCCCGATCCTTTTCCGAAAGGGGCCGGATCAGCACATGGCGACCGTCCCTGAGTGCTTCGATCCAGTGTTGCCCGGCGATCGAGGCATAGGCATTGGCGGCTCGTTCGTTGTGGTCTTTGACGGTGAGCATGAGGAGACCCTCCTTGCGGTTTTAAAGACGGGTGCGGGACACAGCGCCCTGCAGTCGCTTTCTTTCTACGCCGCTCAATGGGCAGGAATCTGATCTGGGTCAGAGACCGGCGATGTTGAATGGTCCGAAGTTGATGTAAATCAACTGCGCGCCAGTCGCGCAGGCTCAGTCTCAAAGCCTGCGGTTGTCTTGCGGAGGTGTGTGATGGGGCAATATCAACGTTTGCTGCTGGTCGCCGACCAGACCCTGCATCAGACGCCCGCCATGCTGCGCGCGGTGGCGCTGGCCAAGGCGAGCGGGGCGGCGCTGGACGTTCGGGTCTTCGCTGAACCGGCACCCGTGGTTCGCCTGTGGGAGGACAAAATCGATGAGGTCGGCTATCAGCGCTATCTGCGCCACCACCGTCGCTGGGTAGCCGATCAGCTTGAGCTACTCTCGGAACAGGGACTGAAGGTGACGGTGAACGTGGTGTTCACCACCCACGCGCTGCTGGATATCCTGCGGGCTGTCGCAGACCTCAAACCTGATTTGCTGATCAAGGATGTGATGCTCGAACCCCTCCTGAAGCGGGTTTTCATAACGCCGCTGGATTGCCATTTGCTGCGCGAATGTCCGGTGCCCGTGCATCTGGTCAACGAGGTCCGTTACAGCCTGCCGCATCGGATCGTGGCGGCCGTGGATCCGTTCGATCCCGAGACCCAGATCAGCGGTCTGAATGACACCATCATTCAGACTGCCAACGCGCTGGCCACGCAATGTGACGCGCCCATGCACCTGCTCTACGCCTATGACCTGTCACCGGCCTTCAATGGCGACGCGCCGCTGGTCGGTGCCGGATGGGGAGTGGATTTTGTCGAGGAGCTGCGGCAGTCCCTGCACCAGGCTTTCATCAACCTCGCCGATCGCTACGGGATCCCGCCCGAGCGACGCCATTTTGTGATGGGGTTGCCAGTGCCAGTCATCAGCGAGTTTGTCGAGCAATACCTGGCGGATGTGGTCGTGATGGGCACGGTGCACCGCGCAGGTATTGACCGGTTGATGGGTAGCAATACCGAGCGGGCGCTGTATTCGGTACCCGGCAGCATCCTGGCGGTAGGGCCGGTCGTTCGAACCGAAGTGCAAGGTCCTGGATCTGACGAGAGGTCTCTATGAGCCAGTATCAACGGTTGTTGCTGATCATCAATCCGCTCCTGCGCGAGTCCGCTGCGATCAACCATGCCGCGGCGCTGGCCAAGGCCAGTGGCGCGCGCTTGCACATATTGGCGCTGATTCCCTCGCTCGACGGTTTGTCGCTGCTGGAAACAGGCAACCGGTCACAGGCACGCGAAGCATTTCTTGAGGAACACCGGCAGACGCTGGAAGCCCGGGCGGTCAATCTGCGCGGCAGGCGGATCGAGGTGACCACCGAAGTGGACTGGGCCGCTGATGTGGAGCAGCGCATCCTTGATCACGTCAAAGCGTATGGGCCCGATCTGCTGATCAAGGAAATCGAACAGGTGTCGACCCTCAGGCGCGCGTTTTACACGCCGCTGGACTGGCAATTGCTGCGCGATTGTCCAGTCCCTGTGTATCTGGTGGGCGGAAGCGGCTATGTATTGCCTCGTAAAGTGCTGGCGGCGGTCGAGGTGTCGGATATCGAGTCCGCCGACAACTCGTTGAACGAGCAGATCATCCGGCAGGCCAGTGCCTTGGCCATTCAGTGCGACGCCGAGTTGCACTTGCTCTATGCCTGCGATATTTCCGCCGCGTACCTGGCGGACATGGGAGGATCGCCCTTGGCCGAGCTGACTCGGTCACTGCGCGAGGACCTGCAAAAATCGTTTCTTCGACTGGCCGGGCAGTTCGGTGTGGCCTCCAGTCAGCGGCACTTCGTTGAAGGCCGGCCAGTTAGCGTACTGAGCGAGTTCGCCGACGAACAGCATGTCGATGTCATCGTGATGGGAAGAGTTCGCAACCGGGGCTTGAGCAAATGGTTGGGCAGTACCACCGAGCACATTCTTTACCAGGTACCTTGCTGCGTTCTGGCGGTTTGACGAGCGTTGCCGGGCTCTCGGCAGGCGAGATGCTTTCCGTTGGTCAATCAGCGTATTGACATATCGAACAATCTCGATATTCTCGCCGCATGGACCTGATCGAAGTATTCAAAGCACTCTCAAACCCGGTACGGCTTGAAATCCTGAAAGGCTTGAAAGACCCCGTAAAGAACTTCCCTCCGCAGGACGAGGGCGACGTTCACACGGTGGGCGTGTGTGTGAGCAGTATTCAAGAGGGCATCGGACTCTCGCAGTCAACGGTGTCCGGTTATCTTGCAACGCTGCAGCGTGTGGGCCTGGTTGAAGTCAGGCGCATCGGTCAGTGGACCTACTACAAGCGCAATGAAGCCAACATCAGCGCCTTGGCCGAGGTCATAGGGAAAGAGCTGTAAAAAAATTTACCGCATGATATCGAGATATCTCGATATCCCTTATTATCGATACGAGGATTCAACATGAAAGCGATGCTGCTTGAATCATTTGGCAACCCGGAATCGTTCACACTTTGCGACGTACCCAAGCCCGTGCCGAAAGCGGGGCAAGTGCTGGTCCGGGTACACGCCACCTCGATCAATCCATTGGATTATCAAGTCCGACGCGGCGACTATCAGGATCTGGTGCAACTGCCAGCCATCACCGGACATGACGTCTCCGGCGTAGTCGAGGCGGTTGGCCCCGGCGTGACGGCTTTCGCGCCGGGCGACGAAGTCTGGTACACGCCGCAAATCTTCGACGGCCCCGGCAGCTATGCCGAGTATCACGTAGCGTCCGCCAGCATCATCGGCAAAAAGCCTTCTTCGCTGAGCCATCTCGAAGCGGCCAGCCTGAGCCTGGTGGGCGGGACAGCATGGGAAGCCTTGATCGTGAGGGCGGCGCTGAGAGTGGGGGAGAGCATCTTGATCCACGGCGGCGCGGGAGGCGTCGGACACGTCGCCATCCAGCTCGCCAAAGCGATGGGCGCCAAAGTGTTCACCACCGCGCGCGAAGCAAACGCCGAGTTCGTCCGCCGTATGGGCGCCGATGTGATCATCGACTACGAAAAGGGCGACTACGTCGACGCCATCCTGCGAGAAACCAATGGCCTCGGAGTGGACGTGGTATTCGACACCATCGGCGGCGACACCCTGTCGCGCAGCCCCGACGCCCTCGCACAACTTGGCCGCGTGGTCTCGATCGTCGACATCGCCCGGCCACAAAACCTCGTCCAAGCCTGGGGCAAGAACGCGAGCTATCACTTCGTGTTCACCCGCCAGAACCGCGGCAAGCTCGATGAATTGAGTGCCCTGGTGGAGCGCGGTCAACTGCGACCACATGTTGGCGCGGTGTATTCGCTTGCGGAGATTCCGCTTGCCCATGCTCGGCTGGAAAGTCCCAACAACGGTCTTCAAGGGAAGATTGCGATTGCGGTTGAGCCGTCGCTTCGGGCGGGTTCCGTGGGGGATGCGTCATGATTTATGAGATCGCTTTGCTGCCTGTTCACGCAGAACGTGTTGATCAGTTCCGGCGTGCATTTGCCGAGGTTGCGCCTTTGCTCCGCCGCGCGAATGGGTATGGCGGGCACATGCTTGCGCAGGGGATTGAAACGCCGGAGCGGTTCAATTTGATCGTGCGGTGGGAGTCGCTTGAGGCTCATACGGAGTTTGAGGCGGGAAAGGATCACAGGGTCTTTATGTTGGGGCTGGAGGGATATTTTTCGGAGGAGCCGCAGGTTTATCACATTGAGGGGGCAGCTTTTAGTGCTGGTGAAGGTGATGGGGCGCTTTGGCCCGAAAACTGAAACAGGAGCCCTTCAGAAAAAGGGAGCAGATTCACTACCTGAATCTGCTCCCTTTTTTGTTCGTTAAGCTCAACCGTTGGCGTTTGCTCTCTTTTCCGCCGTCACGATGCAAGCCTTGTAGAAATTGGAATGGAAATCGCTGATCGCTTTCTGTTGCAAACTCTCGCTTGAGTATTGAGGAATCTCGTACGCCTCGCGAATCAACGACTTGAACACCTCACCCACATACTCGTTCTGCTTACCTGCCGCTTCGGCCAGTTCCATCACCGAAGCCATGGGCACGCCTTGCTGCCTGGTTTTCATGACCTGTTTGGCCGAGTTTTCTATTCGTTGGCATTCTTCGAGCTCTTCCTGCGGCACAGGAGAGGCAAGGGCGGAAAAACTGATGGCGAAGGTTACTGCTGCTGCCAGACATTGTTTGTGCACGAGGTGTCGTCCCTGGTTTTGAGGCTGAACCATATCATTCGTGGCTCGGCGCCACCATTGCAGGCAAGGAGTAAGAGGGCCAGGTGCTGGCATGCGGCCACGCCTTGCGCCCCCCGATTTCCGCTGTCACCCTTCGGCCCGTTCTTCAAGGATCAGAAGAAGGAATCAAGGATTGAGTGGCTACATCCCCAACCCGCCTAAAAACTATCGCAACAAAGGAACCGACCCCGTCGATATTCATGCCCAGCGTTGGGCTGAGTATGAGAAACACGGGAAGGAACCGGCATCTGCACGTGAAAAAATTGGCATAGCCCTGCGGATCGGAGTGTTCTTCGATGGTACGGGGAATAATGCCAATAATGCTGCGGCCGGGCTTCTGTGTGGTGCTCATCATCCGATTGCGGCTCAAGATATTGATGCCAGTTGTAAGCCGTTCATGAAAGATCCGGACAGCAGCTACGGTAACGACACCAGCAATGTGCAGAAACTGAGTGACTTGTATTACGCACCTCAGAAAGCCGAAGGAGACGGCTCGCAGAAGCAAGCCTTTCGCATGGTGTATGTCGAGGGGATCGGTACTCGCTCAGGCATGGAGGACAGCACGCTTGGGGCCGGCACTGGTCGAGGTGAGACGGGGGTTGCAGGTCGTGTTCAGCTTTCGTTTTCAGAGATCAAACTGCGTATTGAAGGGGTACTGGCTAGCCATCCTGAGAGCGAAATTACTTCTCTGACATTCGATACGTTCGGTTTCAGCCGTGGAGCTGCTGCCGCTCGGCATTTTGCCAATGAAATTGCACGCGGAAAGCAGGGCCCTCTTGGGGATGTGATGCGCAGTAGTGCGAGAGGATTTAGTTCTACTTTCAATGATCAATACAAAAGCAGCATCAACATGGGCTTCATTGGTCTGTTCGACACCGTACCCTCGATTGCCGGATGGTCAAATCTGGGCAATATCAAAAGCCCTGTTGCCACTGGCATCAGGTTGTACCTGGATCGTCGCTATTTCTCTGATGTCGTCCAGCTGACTGCCCGCGATGAATGCCGGGCGAATTTCGCTTTGAGTCGCGTCAAGCCCGATCATTTGGAAATCGTTTTACCGGGAGTTCATTCCGACCTTGGTGGTGGTTACCTCGAAGAAGCACAAGAGAATGTACTCGTCAGCCCCATGCAAAGCTTGGACGTGTCGCAGAATACTGATGTTGTGACAACCTCGATTTATCGTGATGCAGAGATAGTGAAGGATCAGTTGCTTGCCAAAGGTTGGCCTGCGGAAATGCTGGAGATTGTCACGCCAGCTGCGTTGCCCTTGCCTAATGCGTTACAAGATCGGCTCAGTCCGCGCCTAAAACGGGTGTACGCCGCCGTCCAACTAAAACGTCCGGTGAGTGGCATGCTCTCCCGGGTGTACCTGCGCTTGATGCACCAGTTGGCGAAAGAGAAGGGCGTTCGCTTTAAAGACATTCCGGATACACCGGAATTGGCTGTTCCTTCAGAGCTTCAAGCGTTGTGTGATCGGTTCTTGGCGGGTGACTACAGCGTTACTCCGCAAGAAGAAAAGCTGTTGAAACTGAAGTACATTCACACGTCCGCAAACTGGAACCACCCCCTTGGCCGCAGAGATGGCAGCGGAATGAGCGCGGTCTATATCAATGCTCCTACCGCAGACTCAATTCGCGTACAACATCCTCACGTACCTGACTGGACGCTCTGGTAATGAAATTACTCGTCACTCTGTTTTGCGCGTTGTTCATGGCTGGCTGCCAGTCTGCTGACCCGCTATCAGGCAAAAACGACCCCAAATCCGAATGGTGGGAATTGGCATTCATCGAACCTGATTACATGCAGGTTTGGGTGGAGGACAGTTCTGTGCAGGACGTTACCGGCAAGGTCTACTTCAAGGCCAATGGTGGCTCCGCAGCCGGTGGCGAGCCAGAGGACGGCACCGAGTCGGCTCGCGGCTGGTCAATAGTGGACGGCAGCGGGAAACGAGTAGTGGGTGCCGATCTTCCCGTTCGGATATATGTTCGATGGCAGTCAATCGTTGAAAAGAAAACCTGGCAAGCCTGGGTGGATATTCCAGAACATGCCAGGCAATTGATGTTGGAATCCACCAGCAAACGTTGCCCGCAAACACCTGAACGAGAGGCGCGGTTTATGGCGTCGGTTTACTTGGGGCTGGCGCCCGGCGGGGTGGTGCAGGCTTGGGTTAAAGACTCGTGTCATAAGGCGATCAAGGTCGCTCGGGCGAAAGCAGAGATTGAGCCGTTAGGGCCTAGTCAGGGTAAGAACCAAGGACGTTACGCCTATCCGGTCAGTGAAAAATCCAAGCGTTATATCGACAAATTCGGCATTCCGTATGGCAGTTGGTAATTCTTGGGAAACGGGGGCGAGTCGGAAAAGATAGGGCGGCTCTTTTGATAAATAGATGCGTCCCATTTTTAAATCTGCCCGCATTCCTCCCTGACTTATTGAACAAGCTGCCGTATCCCCAGAGACAAAATCAAACCACCGCATAATTGATCAATAGCTTTTTTCCTCCTTCGATACGCTGACGCGATGTCAGGTTGCGAAAGAGCGATTGCGACCATTCCATACCAAGTCATTGAAACCACCACTACGACTGCCAGCATCGACAAAAACGTGCTTGTTGACACGTGGGCGGGGGCTGCCGCTGAGAAAATAGCGGCGTAGAAGGCCATGGATTTTGGGTTGCCGATGTTCGTGATGACTCCCTGAATGAACGACTGCCGAAAGTTTCCGACGGCAGCATCATTATTGGGGGCAAGCGCGGTCTTTCCGGCATTTAGCAACAGTCGGAGTCCAAACCACATCAGATAGGCGGCCCCCAGAACTTTTACGATCAGCGCCGCCCAAGGAAACGCAGCAAATACAACGCCGATACCTGCTATTGCACAGGTGGCCCAGAGTAAGTTGACCAATACAATGCCTGCCACCAAGGCCAAGGCTTCTGGCCGCGACGCAGCGACCGCTTTGTGGACTACCGCAACGAAATTGGGTCCTGGAATAACGACACCGGCCAGGTAAACCAAAAAAACTGTCAAAACAGCGGGACCATCGATCATGTGCGTTCCTTTGCGAGCTCAGTAGTTGGAGAGGTCATCATTCGGTTCAAGATCCAACGTACCTGCTACTTTCGGTTGTCATCCGATGAGCAGACCATTTTTGACGCTTATTAAGTGATGATGTCAACGGCAGTACTCCCCAACCGCTCCCCATTAACTACCACATGCACCGTATGTACCCCCGCATAGTGCTTGCGCGTAGTGAAATCCTTGATCACCTGTCGCCGCGCCACAACCTCACTCCCATACCCCGCCAGCTCCAACGTCTTCAACTTGAAAACCTTCGCCGAAGTCCCGCCATTCGCCTTCACATAGTCAATCGCATAATCAATCACCAACCGCTGTTCAACTGGCACCAACGATCGAACGGTAAACGACAAAGTAATCGTCTCCCCAAGCCGCACAACCGCCGGTTCCACCTTCACATCCAGCAACTCAACCTCAGCCTTCGCCCCCGCACCGATAACTGTGAGCGCCCGAGAATTCCCCTGTTTGATCAAACTTCGTAGCGCATGTTTGGCAATCCACGCCGTGTGTTTGTTCTCCAGCGACCACCCCTCAACTGTATCCAGCACCCACTCCGGATGCTCTTTGGTCACGTCATTCAAATGATTCGCCACGGACTTGCGCACGTACAAACTTTCATCGGCTTTCAATCGGTCAAGAATCCCGGCGGCCAAGTGTGGATCAGCCTGCACCGGTTCCAGCCGAAACGACCACGGCAGGCGAGGGCGGCTGCCTTCGCTGGCGAGTCTTCGGACGTGGTGGTTTTCGTCTTGGGTCCAGTCGTGCATCAGTTCCAGCGAGCGTTCAAGGTCGCTGCGAAGGAAGTGGCGGATGGCGAATTCAGAGGAGCCGAAGGTGGTGAAGTATTTCAGGGCCTCCATGGAAGTGTCGAACGCGTGCGCGCCGTAGCACGCGACGTAGTGCGGCAGGCACATGCTGACGAAGCCGCTGTTCAGTCGCGGGGCAAGTTCGCGCAGGACAGCGAGGGAATCTGCGTAATCCAGCGGTAGCACGTGGTGCAGGCTTTCGCTGACGCGGGCCATGCGTTGCATGACGGAGAGGTCGGCGAGGCCGTCGTTGGCGTGCTTGAGAAACGCCTTGGCCTTGAACGCCGGGTACACGGCGCTCATTTCTGTGGCGATGTGTTGCAGGCGTTCGGCGTTGAAGATTTCTTTGAGGGCCGGGGCGGCGGTTTCGGTGGCGCTCATGGTCAGGTCATCGGGGTGTCGATGAACGCCTGGGTGCTTTCGGCGTACGCGGTGTATTGGGCGATGCGCGGGAAACGTTGAGCGTCGATCTGGTCGGGGACGACGAGGCCGGTGAAGCTCCAGGCGACGGCGAGAGTGATGCCGTCCTGCTGGAGAGGGCCGTCGGTGGGCAGCGGGTGTTTTTCTAGTTCGTGTTCGAGGGCGATGAAGGCGGCGGCGAGTTGGCCTTCGACGCGTTCGACCCACGGCTGGTATTGAATGTCGGCCGGGCGCAGGTTGCATTCGTAGTAGAGTTGCACGGCTTTTTCGCAGGCGGCAAGACCCAGGCCGATCAGGCGCAGGGCTTTGACCCGTTGCGACAGCTCGGCGGGGAGCAGTGTTTTGCCGGACAGGGCTTCGAGGTAGTCGAGGATCAGGGTCGAGTCGATCAGCACTTCGCCGTCATCGAGCACCAGGGTTGGCGCCTTGACCACCGGGTTGATCTGCTGGAAGCGTTCGAAGTGACGGAACACCGAGACCGGATCGTGTTCCAGTTCGACCCCCAGGCATTTGGCAGAGATCGCCACGCGGCGCACGTAAGGGGAGTCCAGCATGCCGATCAGTTTCATGACGTGTTCCTTCAAGTCGAACCGGGGAGGGCATAACGTAGCCGAGGTTGGGGGGATTTGTCAGTCTTTGGAAAGGGCTGCTGTCGCCGTCAACGACCGTAACGAATTGCGACAAAGCGCCGCTCGTCCGACGTTTGTCTTCTATATACAGCCGCTCGACTGAATTTCTTGCTATAAACGCACTCCGATGAGCGCTGTGAAGCTTGTGTCAGAGCAGTTTCCGGGCCTTGTCGGACAAATTCCCGGTATTTACAGTTGCTGAGGCCTCAAACGGGCCTTAGACTGCCGCCCCTTCGTAAATTGAGTGCCGGGTGGCGTTTGCAATAAACGATGCCTTTCCGATGACCGCAGGCGGTTCGCCGGAACGCTCCCTAATTCGCCTTAATGCACGTTTTTTATAGAGATATCAATGACAAAGGACAAGTTGCTGGCCATGCCGGCAGATGACTACATGAATGCCGAGCAACACGCTTTCTTTCAAGAGCTGTTGCAGAACATGAAAGTCGAAACCCATGAGCGCATTGAGCAGAACCGTATTGCCATCGAAAGCCTGGACACCCCGGCTGACCCGGCGGACGCCGCATCGGTGGAAGAAGAGCGCACCTGGCTGGTAAACGCGATCGATCGCGACCAGCGCATGCTGCCGCAACTCGAGCAGGCCCTTGAGCGTATCAAGGAAGACAGCTTCGGCTGGTGCGACGACAGCGGCGAGCCGATCGGCCTGAAACGCCTGCTGATCAGCCCGACCACCAAGTACTGCATCGAAGCTCAAGAGCGTCACGAGCAGATCGACAAGCACCAGCGTCAGGCCTGATTCCTGAGGCGACCCCTTCAATGCGGGTCGTCGCGAAAAGATCGCAGCCTTTTGCAGTTTCTACATGAACTGCAAAAGGCTGCGATCTTTGCTTTTTCTCGTCTGCCGGAAAGTCTCCCCGCCATTCCATTGACCTGCCACAGACCCACGACTAACGGACCATGGATAATGGCGTTGTAGTGGCGTTTAATGCAGTCACAACAATGAGAACAAGCGTGGGGTAACAAAATGACGAGAGATGGATCTCTGGTTGCGGCTCTGCCTGCACCAGTTGTTTTGCCGAAGAATCGCTGGCTGACGCCGACCCTGCAAAGCATCGCTCTGATGCTGTTGCTGGCCGGAATGAGCCTGGGCGAATGGCCGTTGTACGTCGGCATGCCGCTGGCGGTGCTGATCGTCTGGCTGCCGCGCCTGCGTTCCCGGGCGGTTCCCGATGCGCAACCGGTCGACAGCAGTAACGCGATGTCCGAGCTGACTCGCGACCTTTCCTACACAACCAGTCATAACGCGCTGTCAGCCGCCGGCGTTGCGTTTTCCGTCAAAGAGCTGGCCGGCAAGCTGCAATCGCAACTCGACGCCGCCGCGCAGATCGTCAACAACGCCGAAGTCATGATCGCCACTGAGCAGGCCACTTCGCAGCTCAGCCGTGAAGCCTTGGGCGCTGCCAGCGAAGCCCATCACAGCAGCGCAGCAGGGCGCACCGAACTGGTGGACTCGATCACGCGCATGCATCAACTCAGCCAGCGTGCCAATGCCAGCCGCGAACTGATCGAAGCCTTGAGCCAGCGCAGTGATGACATCCAGCGCGTGACGCTGGTGATTCAGTCGATTGCCAGTCAGACCAATCTCCTGGCATTGAACGCCGCCATCGAAGCGGCCCGGGCCGGCGAGCACGGTCGTGGGTTTGCGGTCGTGGCGGATGAAGTGCGCGGTCTGGCGGCCCGTACCGCGACAGCCACCGGCGAAGTGGGCGAGATGGTCGCCGACATCCAGCAACGCACGGCGCAGGTGGTGGAGCAGATTCGCCAGCTTTCCGACGATTTGCACACGGGCGTCGAGCAAGTCGAACACACCGGTCAGCACCTGGAAAACATCGCGCGACTGGCTGCCGGCGTAGAAACCCAAGTCGGCGAAATCGCCCGAGGCGCGGAAACCAATCGTGAACAGCTCGACAGCCTGTTCACCGCCATCGAGCAGATGCGCAGCGATCTGGCGATCAGCGACCAACAGACTCGACGCTTGGCCGACGCAGCCGTGCAAATGGAAGGGCAGGCAGAAACCATCAGCGAACGCCTGGCCGAAGTCGGTCTGGACGACTATCACCAGCGTATCTACGACCTCGCCCGCGAAGGAGCCAGTCAGATTGCCGCGCGGTTCGAGGCCGATGTCGAGCAAGGGCGCATCAGCCTTGAAGACCTGTTCGACCGCCAGTATCAGCCGATTCCCGACACCCAGCCCGCCAAGTTCCAGACCCGTTTCGACCGCTACACCGATCAGGTACTTCCGGCCATTCAGGAACCGTTGCTGCCGCGCCACGAAGGCCTGGTGTTCGCCATCGCCTGTACGCAGCAGGGTTACGTGCCGACCCACAATCAGGCGTTCAGCCAGCCGCTGACCGGGGATGTGCAGGTCGATACCGTCAACAATCGCACCAAACGCAAGTTCGCCGACCGCACCGGCATCCGCTGCGGCAGCCATCAGCAACCGGTGCTGTTGCAGACTTACACCCGCGATACCGGCGAGTTGATGCACGACCTGTCGGTACCGATCATGGTCAAGGGCCGGCATTGGGGCGGGTTGCGTCTGGGCTACAAACCCGAAAATCCGCGCTGAGGCATTGTTGCCGGAACTGCAATTAATCTGTGCAGCGGCGTTGCTGTTTCCTCTTGATCCAAATCATTAACATGCCCACATAGTTAGGTTGCTAATGAAGTTGGGAGGTCAACATGCAATGCAGAGTCGATGTCGCGGTGATGATCGGCAGCGGCGTACCTGCCGGGCTGCGCGCGATGGGACAAAGTGTCTGCTGGGTGGTGCTGCTCAATGGTGAACGCCGCGGCACCGCTTTCGCGAGTCGTAATGAAGCGGAAGAGTGCAGGGCCGCATGGCTTGCGCAATTGAGCGCTGAAACCGGTGACAGCCTGCACTGATCAAGATTACTTGCCCCGGTGCAGGCGCACATTCAGCTCATCGACCATGATGGCTTCCTCGCCATCGGCCCGTAGCCACTCCTTGAGCATCTGCGCCTGCTGCGGGCTCCAGAAGTCGGCGTCGATCAGCTTGGTATCGGCGTCCAGCGGATGGGCTTCGATGAAGTCGTCGATCGCCGTTTCCTCCGAAGGCAGCCCTAATTGATCGAACAGGGTTGTCAGGTTGTAAGCAGGCAGTTCCATGGTGTACTCCTTGAAGGATGGCGGGGTCGGTCACTCTCTTTATCTGAGGTGCTCGTCGGCCAGGAGTTCGATCCGCGATTCCAGTGAACGGGCGAGGGCGCAGGCGGCGTTGTGATCCTCGCGGAAACCTCTGACAAGCCCCGTCGACTTTTCCCTGATATGGAAAAAGCCATTGCCCGCCGGGATCACCTGAAACAACGGTGCCTGACCGCAAGACTCGATTGTAGGAACAGTCTCAAAGCCTGGAGTGTTCAGGACAAAGGCAGGTTCGTGAGTCACGGCAAAATGCGTCATAGTGCACATATGAAGTCCTTTTCATGGATTGACCCGCATTTACAGGGTGTTGCGGGTAGTCGTGAACAGCATCGCTGCTCTAGAATCGCCAACACCTGTTGACGGCATGGCACTATCTAAAGCAATTTTTTGCGTGCGATATGTCGGAAAAGTGATTTTCTTGGTGAGTTTTTTCCCTAAAGTTCGTAGTCAGTTTTCTCTGGCTGACCGTGACGCGTTTTCCTTCAACATTTGGAGAACGTCTTTGCAGGTTTCGTGAGTGGCATTCCAGTAGTCTTGTGCAACTCGCGTTGAATGAGCACTTCGCTCGCTCAGGCGTATATTCGAGTCATTGTGCAACACCTTCGGCCTGGCCGACTTTTACTGCCGTGCGCGCTTTTCGCGTACGGCACTCTTTTCAAGTGTGGGGATGTTTCTTTGGCAGTCAGTAACCTCGATATGCATGCTTTGTTCGTGCTGGGTGATTTGCGGGCAAAGCTGGTCAAGCAGTTTCAATCGCGTTTTGTTTACATCACCGAGCAAAACGCCGAAGGCATTTACGTTGCCGAGATCGACACCGAAAGCGCATTGGTGGTCGATGACAAACCTGGCCTCAAGCTCAAGGTCGGTGATCATTTCAGCGCGTCGGTGCTGCCGAGCCGTGAAGGCGGCAAGATGGACATCCGCTTTCGCGAAATCAAAATGACTGTGTACGGCTTGGGCGACTACGCGTTCGTCACCACGGCCGACGGCCATGCCATTGTGTTCAAGGAAGGCCACAGCGCGGTCACCGTGTTCGCGGCCAATGAACAACTGCAGGAAGGCTTGACCAAGACCCTGAAAGCCGTCACCGCCAAAGCCGCCAAGTGGCGCAAGGGCGAACTGGTGACGTTCAAGGCCAGCGAGTGAGCCGCGCCGATTTCCATTTGCAGAACCTCGACAGCGCCCGTGAAGAAGCACGTCGATTGTTCACTGCAAAGGCCGAAATGAAGGCCGCCTGGCTGGGGTGGGTCGCCTCGCAGATCTACGCCTTGCAGCCTGCGGAATACGCCAGCATGGTCAGACGCGAGCTGAAGAACCTGCAGGAAATTTCTGAAAAGTAGCCTCATCCGTGTCATGCCCCTGAAAAAGCAGGAACCTCGTCTACAGTCAGTTGACTGAGTATTCAGAGGCTTGCGGTCTTCTGTCAGGCCATCCTGCTATTGCTGTGAACAGCACGAGGTGCAAAAGCATGAACGGATTTCGACGGTTGCTGGCCGCTGGCCTGACCTCCTTCGGCTTGATGACGGCGGTGCCTGCGGTGAGCGCGGCACAGGCGCCGATCCACTTTGCCGACCTGAACTGGGAAAGCGGCAGCCTGATCACCGACGTCCTGCGGATCATCGTCGAGAAGGGTTACGGCCTGCCGACCGATACCTTGCCGGGCACCACCATCACCCTTGAGACTGCGCTGGCCAACAATGACATTCAGGTCATCGGCGAAGAGTGGGCCGGGCGCAGTCCGGTATGGGTCAAGGCCGAGGCCGAAGGCAAGGTCGTCAGCCTGGGCGACACGGTCAAAGGCGCCACCGAAGGCTGGTGGGTGCCGGAGTACGTGATCAAGGGCGATCCGGCCAAAGGCATCAAGCCATTGGCGCCGGAGCTGCGCAGTGTCAGCGATCTGAAGAAGTACAAGGACGTGTTCAAGGATCCGGAAACCCCGAGCAAGGGACGGTTCCTCAACAGCCCGATCGGCTGGACGTCGGAGGTGGTGAACAAGCAGAAGCTCACGGCTTACGGCTTGCAGGACGATTTCGTCAATTTCCGCAGCGGCTCCGGTGCGGCACTGGATGCGGAAATCAGCTCATCGATCCGTCGCGGCGAACCGGTGCTGTTCTATTACTGGTCGCCGACCCCACTGCTCGGTAAGTTCAAGCTGATCCAGCTGGAAGAGCCGCCTTTTGATGCCGAGGCCTGGAAAACCCTGACCGACGCCGATAACCCCAATCCGAAACCGACCCGTTCACTGGCCTCTAAGCTGTCGATCGGGGTGTCCACGCCGTTCCAGAAGCAGTATCCGCAGATTGCCGAGTTTTTCAGCAAGGTCGATTTTCCGATTGATGATCTGAACAAGGCGCTGGCCGAAATGAGCGAGAAACACACGGCGCCCCGGGATGCGGCGGTGGCGTTCATGAAGGCGCATCCGGATGTGTGGCAGGCGTGGTTACCGAAGGATGTGGCAGATAAGGTTTCAGCTGATTTGAAATAGAGGCCGTAACGATGGGCCTTATCGCGGGCAAGCCCGCTCCCACAGGTTTTTCGGTGTGCTCTGAGCTTTGAAAACACATCGATTCCTGTGGGGGCGGGCTTGCCCGCGAAGCTTTTAGAAGCGGGTTTGCACAGCCAGCTCAAAGGTGCGCGGTGAGCCGAGGTAATACGCCGGCGACACATGGGCGAACTCGGCATACACCTCATTCGTCAGGTTGCGCACCCGCCCGGTCACGGTGGTGTGCGAATCCACCTGGTAGCTGAGGAAGCTGCCAAACAGCGTGTACGACGGCACGGTCATGGTGTTGGCATTGTCGGCGAACACCGACGCCACATACCGCGCATCGACCCCGCCTTGCCATTGCGGCGAGAAATCGTAGGTCAGCCACAGATTGCCGACCCGGTCCGGCACGTTGGTCGGTGTGTTGCCTTTGCGGGAAACCACTACGCCGGCGGCGTTCTTTTCGTTGAACTCATCGTATTGCGCATCGACCCAGGCGAAGTTGCCTTCGGCCAGCAGCTTGTCGGTGATCCTGAGCGAGCTGGCAATCTCGATGCCCTTCGAAGTCTGTTGGCCGACCGGAATGCTGCTAGTCGGGTCCATCGGATCCGTCACCGCGAAGTCCTTGCGCTCGATGGTGTAGGCGGCCACTGTCGCCGAGCCGCGCCCGTTCAGGTAGTCGAACTTGCTGCCGATTTCCCATTGCTTGCCGGTCGAGACATCGAAGTCCTGGGTGCCATTGGGTTGCTCGGCGGCGGTGCTGTATTGCACGTACACATTGGCTGACGGAATGAACTGGTATGTCAGGCCGATGCGCCCGGTGACCGGCTCCCAGCTGCGCTTCAAATGACGCGGGTTGCTCGCGGTCACCGTGCGATGGTTGGTCACGTCGAGGTCGATATCGTCGTACCGCAGGCCAGTAAGCAGCGAGAGCTTGTCAGTCAGTGCCAGGCGGTTTTCGGCAAACAGCGCTTTGGTGGTGATTTCGTTGGTCTTGTCGCTGACGAAACCCGGCATCGTTCCGGGAATGTCATAGAAATGCCCCGGTCGGTAGTTGTTCGGGTTCACCGTGCTGGCGCCTTTGACGTTCAGCGGCGAGTTGGTGGTCTGGTTGACCTTGTACTCGAATCCGCCGGACCAGGTGGTGTCGAGGCCGAACAGGCTGTTGTCGTGGCGCAGTTCGAACTGGTTGCCGTTCTGCTCGCCCTGGTGCCGAACCTGATAGGCAGTGGAGCGGTTCACCGCGCTGTTGTCGGCGTTGTATTGATAGGTTTCCAGGTTGCGGTAATCACGCTGGCTGTCGAGGTGATAGAGGGTGTTGCGCAGGGTGGTGCTGTCGTTGATCCGGTAGTCGATGATCGAGCGCACCCAGATTGTCCGCTGCTCGTATCGGCCGTCCTCGACGTTGTAGTTGTTGAAGCGGTTGTGCTTGTCGATTTTCAACTCGCCGGCCTTGGGGTTGAGCACCGGCGTGCCCCAGTACGGGCTGTCCTCGTGTTCGTCCTGATATTCCAGGGCCAGGGTGTGCGACAGGTTCGGCGTCAGGTCGCTGAGCAGCGAGAACGCCACGCTCCAGGCATCGCGTTCCTGGCGGTCGATGTAGCCGTTGCTGGTATTGTGGCTGACGTCGAGACGCGCGTAATGCTGCACCTCGGCGCCGGGTTCGCTCAGCGCGTGGTTGAGGCCGAATGCGGTTTCGGTAGTGTCGTAGGTGCCGTAGCTGACCCGACCTTCGATGGCTTGCTCGTCGCGCGTGGCCAGTTTGGTCACGTAGTTCAGCGAGCCGCCGACCGAGCCTGCGCCGTTGATCAGCGACGAGGGGCCGCCGACCAATTCCACCCGATCATAAATCCATGAATCTACGGGGCGAGCCAGGCCGCCGGAAACGTTCACGCCATTGAACATCTGGGTGATCTGGCTGCTGGTGAAACCGCGATAGGAGACGAACCCGCCAAAGCCCGGCGGGGCACTGGCGTTCACACCCGGCAAGGTGTTGGCAGCGTCCTGGAAGTTTTGCGAGCCGTGACGTTCGATGTCATTGCGGTTGGCAATCGCCACCGACGCCGGGGTGTCGCGCACGCTGAGGCCCAGGTGCGAGGCCATGCCACTGGACTGGTCGAGGCTCAGGCCCGGTTCGGCGCCGGACTCGCTGTCAATGGTGATTGGCGCCAGATCCACGGTGGATTGCGCCCAGACGTTGACGGACAGGCAGCCGCACAGGCTCGCCAGCAAGGTAAGTTGTTTCATCGATTGAATCCTGAATGCTTGTCTAGGAGTCAGCGCACAGGCGAACGCCGCGCGTTGGCGCAGTGGGCTGACAAATCAAAAAGGCAAGGACACTCAGGCGAGCGGCGGGGCGCGAGGGTTGGCCGAAGGCCAGATGAAGCGGGCAGGGAGGTCGGCGCTGACGATGACCGGCAGCGGCGGGCTGTGTTGTTCAGGCAGGATCGCGAGGGTCAGGCTGGAGTTGAACGCCGGGCCCATGCCGCCTGTGGAGCACAGCGGACAACCGAAGGCCTTGGCCAGGGTCGGCAGTTTTTCTTCGGCGGGATTCGAGGCGAGCGGCGCCTGGGTGCTCGGGTCGACGGCGCAGAACTGGCCGCCGATACCGTTGAGCTGCATGCCGACCATTTGTCCGTGACCGATGCTGCAGGCGAACACGTTGAACAGGACGCAGCAATAGAGCATCCAGGCCAGCAGTGAGCGATCGGTACGGGTGAATTTCATGGGGCGGCACTTTACCGCACCGCCGACCGGTCGTGCACATGGAAAAATGCCGACTAGGATGTTTTGTTCAAATCCCTTTAAAGGATTCTCGACCATGACCTTTGTGTTGGCTCAATGGCTGGTGACGATATTTGCGGTGATCAGCCTGATGCATGTGTATTGGGCGATGGGTGGGCAGTGGGCGGCCGTGGCGGTGGTGCCGCAGGTTCCGGTGGACAACGGCGGACTGACGCTCAGGCCGGCGTTCAAGCCGTCAGGCTGGATCACGCTGGTGGTGGCGGCAGCCCTGCTACTGATTGCCGCACTGGTGTGCATGCGAGTGGGGTGGTGGCTGCCCGCCGTGCATGACTGGGCGCTGCAATGGGTGATCAGCGCGATTGCGCTGCTGATGTTTGCACGGGCAATCGGCGATTCGGAGCTGGTGGGGTTTTTCAAGGAAGTGAAGGGGTCGCGGTTCGCCCGGCTCGACACTTGGGTTTACTCGCCGCTGTGTCTGATATTGGGAGCCGGGCTGTTGGCTGTTGCCTGGATTTAACTGCCGGTTTCAGTGCGCCGGCTGCTGACCTCGGCCGGCACGTCATCTCCGGCCATACGCTTGCGGAACAACGCCGCTCGCGCCAGCAACAGGGTAGTCACCGGTACGGTGATCGACAGCAGAATCGGGATCAGCCATGCATGGAGCACCGGCCCGGACTTGAGCGCCGAAAAACAGATGATCGACGCCAGCGCCACGCACCACGCGCCCAACGTCGAGGCCAGCGCCGGCGGGTGCATGCGCTGGAAGTAATCTTTCATCCGCAGCAGGCCGGTCGCGCCGATCAGGGCGAACACGCCGCTGAGGACCAGCAGGATCGCCACCGGGATTTCCACCCAGAGAGACAGTTCAGCGTTCATTCGATCACCTCGCCACGCAGGAGGAACTTCGCCAAAGCAAACGAGCCGACGAAGCCGAACAGCGCGATCAGCAGCGCCGCTTCGAAGTAGGTGTCACTGGCATAACGAATCCCCAGGGTCAGCATCATCAGCATGGCGACGATGTACAGGTAATCCAGCGCCAGTACCCGGTCTTGCGCCGACGGGCCTTTGAACAGGCGCACCAGCGTGAGGACCATGGCCAGGGAAAACAGGAACAGCGTCAGCAGAATCGCGTTCGACAGCAGCGGGCTCATTCGAAAATCTCCATCAATGGCCGCTCGTAAGTGACCTTGAAGTGCTGGATGAATTGCGCTTCGTCATCCAGATCCCACACGTGCAGCAACAGAATGCTGCGATCCAGCGCCAGCTCCGACCATACCGTGCCGGGCACGACCGTACAGATCATCGACAGCGCCGCCAGACCGTTGGCATCGCGCAGGTCCAGAGGCACCTTGATGAAGCGTGAACGAAGCGGCCGACGACCGGCGTTGAGTACACCCCAGGCCACCTGCAGGTTCGAGACGATCACATCGCGCCCGACCAGCAGAAACAATCGCAGGATCGTGCCCGGGCGGCGGATGTGAATCCGTTGCGGGCGCAGCTTGCGCATCATCAGTGGAGCGCTGAAACCGAGTACGGCACCCAGCAGCAGATTGCCCGGGCTGACCGACAGGTTCAGCACCAGCCAGAGCAACCACAGCGCAAGCGACAGCCAAGGAGCAGGAAACAGACGTTTCATGGTTGCACCTCCAGCAGCGCAGCCTTGGCTTCCGGGCTCGGCACGGCGCGGGTGCCGAGCACTGCCATTACGTATTGCTGCGGATTGTTCAGCGCATCGGCCGCTGCCTGGGTGTAACGCAACAGCGGTTCAGCCTTGAAGGTCAGCGCGATGCTCAGCCCGAGCAGCAGGAAAATCGGCGTGCATTCCAGTTTGCGCAGCAGGGGCGACGGGCGCTCTTCGGGCGACCAGAAGCGCTGGATGCCCAGGCGCGAGAACGCCATCAGCGAGCCGAGTCCGGTGAGGATCAGCAGGGCCAGCAACGCCCATGCGGCATTCGAGATCGGTTCGCCGGCGCCGAGGCCCAGCGGGTTGAGCAGGGCGCCGATCAGGCTCAGCTTGCCGATGAAACCGGACAGCGGCGGCATACCGATAATCAGCAGCGCGCAGGCAATGAAGCTCAGGCCGAGGAAGGCCATGGTCCACGGGATCACCTGACCGACCACGGCTTTCTGATCGTCGTCGAGGTTGATGCCCTTGACCGGACGCTGCCACTCCTGCGGACGCGGCAGCAGTTCGTTTTCATCTTCCAGCGGCACTTCGATGGCGGTACGCGAGCGTTCGATCAACTCAGCCAGCAGGAACAGCGCGCTCAACGCCAGGGTCGAGCTGACCAGATAGAACAGCGCGGCGCCGATCAGATTGGGTTGGGCAAAACCCACGGCCGACAGCAGGATCCCCGCCGACACCAGAATGCTCAGGCTAGCCATGCGTTCCAGGCGTTGCGCGGCAATGATTGCCACGCCCGCACCGGCCATGGTCGCCATGCCGCCGTAGATCAGCCAGTCACCGCCGAAGTAAGCCGAAGCGCCCGCTTGGCCCGAGAACAGCAGCGTCCACAGACGCAGCAAGGTGTAGACGCCGACCTTGGTCATGATCGCGAACATCGCCGCCACCGGCGCGCTGGCCGACGAGTAGGCCGGTACCAGCCAGAAGTTCAGTGGCCACATGCCGGCCTTGGCCAGGAACGCCACGGCCAGAATCCCTGCGCCAGCGTGCAGCAGGCCTCGGTCGGCTTCCGGCACCAGCGGGATCTTCAGGGCCAGATCCGCCATGTTCAGCGTGCCGGTCACGCCGTAGATTAATGCCGCGCCGATCAAAAACAGCGACGAGGCCAGCAGGTTGATCGAAATGTAATGCAGCCCCGACGACACCCGCGCCCGGCCCGAGCCGTGGAGCAGTAAACCGTAGGACGCGGCGAGCAGCACCTCGAAGAATACGAACAGGTTGAACAGGTCCGCCGTCAGGAATGCGCCGTAAAGTCCCATCAACTGAATCTGGAACAAGGCGTGGAAGCTCGACCCCGCGCCGTCCCAGCGGGCCATGGCGAAGAGCAGGGCGCTGACGCCAATGATTCCGGTCAGCACCAGCATCAATGCCGACAGACGATCGACCACCAGCACGATGCCGAACGGCACCTGCCAGTTGCCCGGCAGATAAACCCCAATCGAACCGGGAACGCCGGTGGTCTGGGTCCATTGCAGCAGCATTACCGAGATGCCGAGGCCGAGGAGGCTGGAGAACAGGTTGATTTTCGCCTTCAGTGGTCGGTGCTTCTCGCCGAGCATCAGCATGATGGCGGCGGTCAGCAGCGGCAGCAGGATCGGTGCGGCGATCAGGTGAGTCATCGCCGTCATTCCTTGGGCTCCCTTCCGTCAACGTGGTCGGTGCCGGTCAGGCCCCGTGAGGCCAGCAGCACCACCAGAAACAAAGCGGTCATGGCGAAGCTGATGACGATGGCCGTCAGCACCAGCGCCTGGGGCAGCGGGTCGGTGTAATTGAGCAGATCCTGCGGCACGCCGTCCTTGATGATCGGCTCCTTGCCGATGAACAGGCTGCCCATGCTGAAGATGAACAGGTTGACGCCGTAAGAGAGCAGGCATAGGCCCATCACCACCTGGAATGTCCTTGGCCGCAGGATCAGCCAGACCCCGGACGCGGCGAGCACGCCGATGGCGATTGCGATGACTTCTTCCATCAGACGGCTCCTTTGGCGGCAGCGGTTTTGTGGCCCCGGACCGATTGGTGGGCGAGGGCGGTGAGGATCAGCAAGGTCGAGCCGACCACCACGGCGTAGACGCCGATATCGAAGAACAGCGCGCTGGCGATATGGATGTCACCCAGCAGCGGCAGGCTGAAATGCCAGGTGTGGGTGGTGAGGAACGGATAACCCACCACCATCGCCCCGAGGCCGGTGACGGTGGCGAACAGCAGGCCGGTGCCCATCCAGCGCAGTGGGCGCAGGCTCATTTGCGCCTCGACCCACTGGGTGCCGGCGACCATGTATTGCAGGATGAACGCCACCGACATCACCAGACCGGCGACAAAGCCGCCACCCGGCTGGTTGTGCCCGCGCATGAACAGGTAGAACGACACCACCAGCGCAATCGGCAGCAACAGACGCACCAGCACCGCCGGCACCATCATGAAACCGAGCGCGGTGTCGCTGGCCGAGCGCGGGTTGACCAGATCGGTGACCACGTCGGGGGCGAGCAGGCGCTGCTGGGCCGGCAGTTGCAGGCTTTCTTTCGGCGGGCGGAAGCGACGCAGCAGGGCGAACACGGTCAGTGCCACGGCGGCCAGCACCGTGATTTCGCCAAGGGTGTCGAAACCACGGAAATCCACCAGCATCACGTTGACCACGTTGCTGCCGCCGCCCTCGGGCAGGGCGCGGCTCAGGTAAAACGAGGAAATGTCGTTCGGCGTCTGCCGGGTCAGCATCGCGTAGGACAGCAGCGCCATGCCGCCACCAACGGCAATCGACAGCAGCAAGTCGCGCAGACGCCGTACCCGCGCCTTGCGCAGGCTGCTTGGCAGCGGCGAAACCTCTTCGATCCGCCGTGGCAGCCAGCGCAGGCCGAGCAGGATCAACACGGTGGTCACCACTTCGACCACCAGTTGCGTCAGGGCCAGATCCGGCGCCGAGAACCAGACGAAGGTCACGCACGTCATTAGCCCGCAGACGCTGACCATGGTCAGGGCCGCGAGACGGTGATACTTGGCCTGCCACGCGGCGCCGAGGGCGCAGGCGATTGCCAGCAGCCACAGGGTCACGAACACGATCGAGCCAGGGATCTTCGGCCGGTCGCCCCAGCTCAGGCTGCTGTGCAGCATTGGGATCAGGCCGGCCAGCACTGCCGCCAACACCATCAGGAACAGCTGGGTTTGCAGACGCTTGGTGCCGATGCGCCGCTCCAGCCGCCGGGCCAGGCGCATCATCGCCACCAGACTGCGCTCGAACATTCGCTTGCCGTTGAGGCGGCCCGCCAGCGGCGGATACTTGAAGCGGCCGCGCTTGAGCTGGTTGCGCAGTAGCAGATAGACCACGATACCGCCGGACATGGCGATCAGGCTCATGATCATCGGTGCATTGAGGCCGTGCCAGATCGCCAGGCTGTATTCCGGCAGCACGCCACCCACCACCGGCAAGGCGGCAGTGGCCAGCAACGGGCCTACAACTTGTGCCGGGAAAATCCCTACCAGCAAACAGGTGAACACCAGCAACTCAACTGGCGCGCGCATCCAGCGTGGCGGTTCGTGCGGGGTGTGCGGCAGGTCGGTGGCGGTCGGGCCGAAGAACACATCAACAGTGAAGCGCAGTGAATAGGCCACGCTGAACGTGCCGGCAATCGTCGCGACGATAGGCAACGCGGCTTCGACCCACGCCGTGGCGTTGATGAACACGGTTTCGGCGAAGAACATTTCTTTCGACAGGAAACCGTTGAGCAGCGGCACCCCGGCCATGGATGCACTGGCCACCATCGCCAGGGTGGCGGTGAACGGAATCAGTTTGAACAGGCCGTTGAGTTTGCGGATGTCGCGGGTGCCGCTTTCGTGGTCGATGATCCCCGCGGCCATGAACAGCGAAGCCTTGAAGGTCGCGTGGTTGAGAATGTGGAACACCGCCGCCACGGCGGCCAGCGGGCTGTTCAGGCCGAGCAGCAGCGTGATCAGGCCGAGATGGCTGATGGTCGAGTAGGCCAGCAGTCCTTTGAGATCGTTCTGGAACATCGCGCAGTACGCGCCGAGCAATAGCGTGGCGGCACCGGCGCCGCTGACGATGTAGAACCATTCTTCGCTGCCGGACAGCGACGGCCACAGCCGGGCCAGCAGGAAAACCCCTGCCTTGACCATGGTCGCCGAATGGAGGTACGCCGAAACCGGTGTGGGCGCCGCCATCGCGTGCGGCAGCCAGAAGTGGAAGGGGAACTGGGCGCTTTTGCTGAGGGCGCCGATAAGAATGAGGGGGAGCAGGATGGGGTAGAGGGCATGTGCGCGAATCAGATCGCCGGCGGCCAGGACCTTGTCCAGGTCATAGCTGCCGACCACATGGCCGAGGATCATGACCCCCGCCAGCAGACATAATCCGCCCGCACCGGTGACCATCAACGCCATGTACGCACCACGGCGCGCGTCGTGGCGGTGGTGCCAGTAGCCGATCAACAGGAACGAGAAAAGGCTGGTCAGCTCCCAGAAGAACACGATTTGAATCAGGTTGCCGGAGATCACCAGCCCCAGCATGGCGCCCATGAACGCCAGAAAGAACGCAAAGAAACGCGGCACCGGATCGTCCGGCGACATGTAATAACGGGCATATAAGGAAACGAGGGTGCCGATGCCCAGCACCAGCATCGAGAACAGCCAGGCGAAGCCGTCCATGCGCAGGACGAAGTTCAGGCCCAGGCTGGGCAGCCACGTGAATTCTTCGCGGATCACGCCGCCGTGGGCGATCTGCGGGTATAGCAGCGCGACCGAGACAGTCCCGACCAGTGCGACCAGACCTGCCAGCAGGGATTCGGCGTTACGTGCGTTGTGCGGCAGCACGGCTGCCAGACAGCTGCCCAGAAAAGGCAGAAGCAGTAGAACTATCAGGGACATAGGCTTCTAATCTGCGGAAGTTTGTGAAGCATCATACGTGCCAGCTCCCGGATCGCCAAACGCGAGGATGTCTCTGAATCCTACAAAGTAGCCGTAAAACCCCGTTTAGCCTTCGGTCTCGTGCTCCAATTCTTCCGTGACCGTTTGTGTCTCTTTGCCTTTGGTCTTCAATTCACTGACGATCACTGCCGCCACGATCAGCCCCGCACCCACCAATGCAATCGCTGGCAAACGCTCCCCCGCGATGCGCCCGACGATTCCGGCCCACACCGGCTCACCGGCGTAGATCAAGGTCGCTCGGGTCGGCGAAACACTTTTCTGCGCCCAGTTCATCGCCACCTGAATCGCCGCACTCATCGCGCCCAGGCCCAGAGCCGTACTCAGCAACAGCCACGAGAAGTCCGGAATTGCCTCGCCGGTCGGTACCACCATCAAAAACGACAGCACCGAAGTCGTCGCCAGTTGCACAACGGTTACGCGACGCACATCGACCTGCCCGGCATAGTTGCTGATCAGGATGATTTCGGCTGCTATCGCGATGGCGCTGATCAGCGTGGCGATTTCACCGGGGCTGAAATTCAGCGAAGCACCGGACGGCCCGGAAAGCAGCATCAGCCCGGTAAACGCCAGCATGATGCCAATGCTCGGCATCAAACCCGGGCGCCGGCCGAGAACCAGCCATTGCAGCAGAGGCACGAACGGCACGTACAGCGCGGTGATGAACGCCGACTGGCTGCTTGGAATGCTCTGCAAACCGACAGTCTGCAAACCGTAACCGAGCAGGATCGCCACGCCGATAAAGGCACCGGCCTTGAGTTCGAACAGGGTCAGCTCACGCAGGTGCTTCCAGGAGAACAGCGCAACGATGCCCGCGGCGGCAGCAAAGCGCAGGCCGACGAAAAACATCGGACCGCTGACGGTCATCGCGTGCTGCACCAACAGAAAGGTGCCGCCCCAAAGCATGGTGATCAGCACCAGCACGCACTCGGCTTTGCTGAATCGGGAAAACCGCAGGGAAGATTGGGAGGGATTGGCTGACGTCATGACCTTGCGCACTTTTAAGGAGGAGACGCACAATGCGCCAAATGTTGCGCAGTATACTGCCCAACTCCAGCCAGTGAGCAATATAGTGCACAAAGATTCCGTTCAGCGGGCTTCGGTCCTGCAACACGTCAGCCAGAACGTCCGGCGCCTGCGCCACGCCGCCGACATGAGCCAGACGGCCCTCGCGGAAAAGTCCGGGGTCAGCCGGCGGATGCTGGTGGCCATCGAGGCCGGCGAGAAGAATGTCAGCCTGACCACCCTCGACCGCGTCGCCGAAGCCCTCGAAGTGGCCTTCAGTGATCTGATCCAGGCCCCGGACAATCGCGATCCCGGCCGGATCAACGAACTTGCCTGGGCCGGCAGCATCCCCGGCAGCAAAGCCGTTTTGCTATCCAAGGCCAATGCCACCCGCGCGGTGGAGCAGTGGGAATGGTGCCTGCAACCGGGTGAGGTCTATCCCTCGCAACCGGACGCCGAAGGCTGGAGCGAGCAGATTTTCGTGTTCGAAGGCTGCCTGACGCTGATGCTCGGCGATCAACCCCAGCGCATCGCCGCCGGGGAGTTTTTCATGTTCGCCAGCAACCAGCCGCACACCTATCGCAATGACGGGGAAGTGGCGGCGCGCTTCGTGCGAAATGTGGTGATCTGACTGTTGCAGGGCCGACAGCGGATAAACAGTTTGCTCCATCCTGCGTGCAGACTGCTTTAGGTTGTTATCTCAATCTATTGATAAATAAAGAAAATGTATTCAGGCATGACTCCTGCTATGGGTTCTGGATCCTCATCCGGAAACCACGGAGTCGCCTCACATGATCGCTTCAAATCAAACCGCTAAACGCCTCCTGAACATCGGGAGTACCGTCTGATGCCCCGCGAAATCCGTCTCAACGCCTTCGACATGAACTGCGTCGGTCATCAGTCGCCGGGCCTGTGGGCTCACCCTCGGGATCGCTCCTGGCAGTACAAGGATCTGGAGTACTGGACCGATCTGGCGAAAATCCTCGAGCGCGGCAAGTTCGACGGTTTGTTTATCGCCGATGTGCTGGGCATCTACGACGTGTACAACGGCAATGGCGAAGCGGCGATCCGGCAGGCGGCGCAGGTGCCGGTCAACGATCCGTTGCAGTTGATCCCACCGATGGCGCTGGTCACCGAGCACCTGGGCTTCGGTCTGACCGCTTCGCTGTCCTTCGAGCATCCGTATCCATTCGCACGACGCCTGTCGACCCTCGATCACCTGACCAAAGGCCGTGCCGGCTGGAACATCGTCACCTCTTATCTGGAGAGCGGCGCGAAGAACATCGGCCAGCAAGCCCAGACCGAACATGACGCACGCTACGACTTCGCCGAAGAATACCTCGAGGTCTGCTACAAACTCTGGGAAGGAAGTTGGGAAGAGGGCGCGATTCTGCGCGATCGCGAACGGCGGATCTTCAGTGACCCGAGCAAGATTCACGAGATCCGCCACCACGGGAAACACTTTCAGGTGCCGGGCATTCACCTTTGCGAACCGTCGCCGCAGCGCACGCCGGTTCTCTATCAGGCGGGTGCTTCCAGCCGGGGCAAGCAGTTTGCCGCCGAGCATGCCGAATGCGTTTTTGTCGCTGTCCCGTCGAAAGTGCTGCTGAAGAAAACCGTGGCCGACATCCGCCGCCGCGCCGCCGAGGCCGGGCGTGATCCGTCGAAGATCCTGATTTTCAACCTGCAAACCGTGATCCTCGGCGAAACCGACGCCAAGGCCAAAGCCAAATTCGAAGAATACAAATCCTGGGTCAGCTACGAAGGCGCGATGGCGCTGATTTCCGGCTGGACCGGCATCGACTTCAGCCGCTTCAAACCGGACGAACCGCTCAAGCATGTGCACACCAACGCGATTCAATCGGCGGTCGAGGCGTTTTCCACGGCGGATCCGAACAAGGTCTGGACCCCCAACGAACTGGCCGACTGGGTCGGCATCGGCGGCTTCGGCCCGTTGTTCGTCGGCAGCCCGGAAACGGTGGCGGACCTGTTGCAGGAATGGGTCGACGAAACCGACGTCGACGGCTTCAACCTGGCCTACGCGCTGACCCACGAAACCTTCATCGACGCCGTGGAAGTGCTGGTGCCGGAGTTGCAGAAGCGCGGGGTCTACAAGACCGAGTACGCGCCGGGGACCTTGCGCGAGAAGCTGTTTGGCGAAGGGCCGAGACTGCCGGAGGTTCATCCGGGCAGCGTCTATCGAAACCTCGGCGAGCTGCATCGGCAGGAGAAAAAAGTCGCGTCCGTCTAGACGCCTTCGCGGCGTCTGAATGACACTGCCTTGAGCAAACCCTCTGCAGCGAGAACGGCATGACTCAAACCGATACGACCGCACTGCGTCACGCCGACATCCTGATTGTCGGCGGCGGCCTCAGCGGCACGATGCTGGCGGTGCAATTGCTGCGTTTGCCGGGGCGCAGAAAGATTCTGGTGATCGAGCCCCGGGCCGAGCTGGGCCGGGGCGAAGCGTACAGTGCGGTGGAACTGGGCCACACGCTTAACGGCAACGCGGCGCGGATGAGCGTTGACCCGGACAATGCCGATGACCTGACCCAGTGGCTGACCGCTCACATCGCCGGTGGCGGCTGGCCGGAGTCGGATCAGCAACATGTGCCGGTCAGCGAACTGTTTCCACCTCGGGGGCTGTTTGGCGTGTATGTGCAACAGCGTCTCGCCGAAGCGCAGCAGGTGGGCGCGCAACACGGTTCTACGGTCGAGCATGTGCGCGCCGAAGTGGTCGATGTTCAGGCCTCCAGTGATTCCGTGCAGCTCACCTTGAGTAACGGTCAGCAATTGCTCGGGGCTTTTGCCGTGTTGGCGACCGGGATGTTCCCGGCTGCCCGCACCCCGCAAAAAGAATCCAGTGGTCTCAACGCGGCGGCACTCGATCCGTGGGATGTCGCGGCCATGCGCCAGCTCGATCCGCAATCGACGGTGCTGATCATCGGCTCCGGCCTGACCATGGTCGATGCCGTGGTGTCGCTGGAGCAGGCCGGGCATCGCGGGCCGATCGAGGTGTTTTCCCGGCACGGGTTGTTGCCCCATGTGCGTCGGCAACCGCCCGCGTGGGTGGACTTCCTCGCCGAGGATCACAGCATTCGCACACCACGCCAGTTACTGCGCGAATTGCGCCGGCATTGCCGCGACGCCATCGCACAGGGCATCGACTGGCAGGCGCCGCTTGACACCGTGCGTGCGCACATCGGCCGGTTATGGAGTCAGGCCAGCGATGTGCAGCGCCGGCAATTCGTGCGGCATGTGCGGCCGTGGTGGGAAAGTCATCACCATCGTTCGCCGCCGCTGAGTGCGGAACTGGTCGAGCGTCTGCACCGGGAAGGGCGATTGCGCATTCATGCGGCGTCTTACAAGGGTCTTGAGCCTGCATCGGGCGACGGCGTGAGTATCCTCATTCGCCCTCGCGGTGAGGCCGAAACCCGCGTAGTGCAGGGCGCGGCGTTGATCAATTCCAGCGGCATCGAATACGACTGGCGCCGGGTCGCGCGACCTTTGCCGCAGCAGTTGCTGGCGCGCGGTCTGGTTCGTCCAGGGCCGCTGGCACTGGGGATCGCGGCAGAGGTGGACGGTGCGGTGCTGGATGTCGAGGGCCGGGTCTCGAACCGCCTGTTTGCCATGGGCCCGCCGTTGCGTGGCATGTGGTGGGAAAGCACCGCCGTCACCGATGTGGCGTTGCAGGCCAAGGCACTGGCCGCGCGACTGGTTCGCTGATGCCCAAATGCAAGAAACCCCGCTTCGGCGGGGTTTCCTGTTTCTGGCAGCTCAAACCGATCACTCAGTAGCGCTGATATTTGGAACCGAATTCCGGGCGATTTTCCGCGACGTACAGTTTGGTCTGTTCGGCGTTCTGTTGCAGTTTGAGGCCTTGGTGTTCGGCGTCGTTGCTGACGGTGTCGACGTTCAGGGTGCCGGACTGGCCGACGGTCGCCGCCGCGACAACCGGGGTGCTGGCGTGTGGGGCGGCGATGGCGGAGGTGGCGCCAATCAGAGAAACAATGAAGCCGAGTGCGATGATGTCTTTCATGATGTTGCTCCAGAGAGTGGGGAGAAGATGGGGCCCACTGTAGTGCTGGAGGGGTTTGATGTGAAAACACCCTTGCGCATAGTTGTTATCGAAGGTGTTGATGCGCGATCAGCGCGGTAGGGTATTGCTCAGCCAGCGCTGGCGCAGTTGCTCCAGACGACCGTCGGCCCGCAATGTATCCAGCGCCTGCTGCCAGCGTGCGACCTGTTCCGGATCGGTCTGCGGCGAAAAGGCAATGTAGGTGTTCTGTTTCATCAACGGGATCTGGTACTGCAAGCGTCCCGGCTCCATGCCTTGTTCGCGGGCGAGGGCGGCTTTGGACCAGGTATCGGAGACCACGAAATCGGTACGCCCCAGGCTGAACAGTCGCATCATCTGCTCCGGGGTTTCCACGCCGTAGAGGTTGTTCAGGTCTTGCCCTTGCAGATAGCTGTAGACCAGCCATTTGCGCGGTACGGTGATCCGGCCCAGGTGATCGGCTTCACGCAGGCTGTGCACGGGAGGCTGGAGATTGTCGCGGGCGTATAGCGCGGTTTCGACTTCGATCAGCGGCCCGACCCATTGATAGCGATCGTCGCGCGCATCGGTACGCAGCACGGTGAATACGCCGGTGTCGGGCGTGTCGCTGGCCATGCGCAGGGCGCGCAGCAGCGGGACTTGTTGCAGATGGATGCGGTCGCCGGTCTGGGTCGCCAGAGCCTGCACCACGTCCACACCGAATCCTGCGAGCTGATTGCCTTGCATGAAATGCAGGGGCGGGTGGTTGTCGGTGAGCAGTTGCAGATCCGCCGCGGTGGCCGTCAGGGCCAGCATGGACAGCAGACAGGCGGCAAATCGTTTCATGGATCGTCCCTGAACAAATCAATCGCGCAGCTTAGTACGAGCCATGGCGGCTGTCGTGGGGAAACAGCGGGCTTTTGTGTCAGAGAACAAGGCTTATCGGTAGTGAACGCTGCGGGGGCAGAGCGCCCCCGGCAGGAATCGACAACGGCGGTACAAACGATCAGTAACGCTGGTACTTGGAGCCGAACTCGGGACGGTTCTCGGCGACCAGTACGCTGCGGGCCGAACGTTCGCGCAGTTCCTGTAAGCGATCGGCACCCCCTTCGGCGACGCGTTCGCGCAGCTCTTGCAAGCGGTCCGCACCGCCCTCGGCGACGCGCTCACGCAGTTCCTGCAAACGATCCGCGCCGCCTTCAGCCACGCGTTCGCGCAGCTCTTGCAAGCGGTCCGCACCGCCCTCGGCGACGCGCTCACGCAGTTCCTGCAAACGATCCGCGCCGCCTTCAGCCACGCGTTCGCGCAGTTCCTGCAAGCGATCCGCGCCACCTTCGGCTACGCGATCCTTCTGCAGGTTTTCCGAGCCGTATTCGGCAACCAGCGGCTGGGAGCTGGCGGACGCCAGGTCGGCCAGGGCCAAACCGCTGAACAGGCTGATTGCGAGTACCAGGGATTTCGAGGACTTGAACATGGTGCTTCTCCTTGCGTTTGAGATGAGTGAACCAGTGCTTTCTGGTGGGTTCATTCAAACGCGAGGGTGTATCGCTGATATGTGGTGTTGCGGCCCGAAAACGCGGGTTACGTATCTGCGCGGCGAATTTATACAGAGCGATACAAATCCGTCAGGATTCGGCGAGCATCTCCACGGCGAAGGAGAAAACATAACCCTCGTTGCGCACGGTCTTGATGTAGGTCGGCTCGCGGGAGTCGTCCAGCAGACGCTGGCGCAGGCGGCTGACCAGCAAATCGATGGAGCGGTCGAACAGGTCCGCGTCGCGACCCTGGGTCAAATTCAGCAACTGGTCGCGGCTGAGCACCCGTTGCGGATGATCGAGAAACACCCGGAGCAGGCGATATTCGGCGCCGCTTAGGGCGACCATGGTGTCGTCTTCATCGAGCAGGTGGCGGGCGGTGGTGTCCAGGCGCCAGCGGCCGAACGCGAGCAGGCGTCCGGTTTCGGTGATCAGCAGATTGGGCGGCAGCATTCGCGTGCGGCGCAGCACGGCGTTGATCCGCGCCAGCAATTCGCGGGCAGCGAAGGGTTTGGTCAGGTAATCGTCGGCACCCATTTCCAGGCCGAGGATGCGGTCGGTCTGGTCGTCGCGGGCGGTGAGCATCAGGATCGGGATCGCCTTGTGCTTGCCGGCGCGCAGTTCGCGGCACAGCACCAGCCCGTCATCGCCGGGGAGCATGATGTCGAGCACGATCAGGT
Source organism: Pseudomonas sp. GW456-12-10-14-LB2 (assembly GCF_002884345.1). Lineage (NCBI taxonomy): Bacteria > Pseudomonadati > Pseudomonadota > Gammaproteobacteria > Pseudomonadales > Pseudomonadaceae > Pseudomonas > Pseudomonas sp. GW456-12-10-14-LB2. The sequence continues at coordinate 16,010 of NZ_POHV01000015.1, read as the reverse complement.
CGACCGTGTTGGCTTCCAGAAAACTGCGCATCTGCCGGCCATCGGCGACCACGGTGCTGCGCAGGCCGTTCTTGGTCAGGTAATTGCCGACCAGCTCGCGGATCTCGCGGTCATCGTCGACGATCAGGATGTGGTTGATGTGATCCATGGTTCGCTCTTTTTATAAGGAGTGCCCGAAGCGTTGCGCTTCGGGCACTGGTCGCTTCGGGTCAGGACACCACGCGATAGCACGGCACATACGCCGCGCCACCCGGCAGTTTCATCCGGTGCTGGGCGACGAAGGCTTTGAGCAGCAGATCGAGGGGCTGCATGATCGCGGCGTCGCCACGGATCTGATACGGCCCGTGTTCCTCGATCAGGCGGATGCCCTTGTCCTTGACGTTGCCGGCGACGATCCCGGAGAACGCGCGGCGCAGGTTGGCCGCCAGTTCATGGGGCGGCTGATCGCGGTGCAGCTTGAGGTTGGCCATGTTTTCGTGGGTCGGATCGAACGGGCGCTGGAAGCCTTCGTCGATCTTCAGCAGCCAGTTGAAGTGGAACGCGTCGGCGCGTTCGCGGCGGAACTGCTTCACGGCCTTGAGGCCCGCCGTCATCTGCCGCGCCACTTCGGCCGGGTTGTCGATGATGATTTCGTAGTGCTTCTTCGCCGCTTCGCCGAGGGTGGCGGTGACGAAGGCGTCCAGTTGTTCCAGGTACGGCGCGGCGTGTTTCGGCCCGGTCAAAATCACCGGGAACGGCAGGCCGGCGTTGTCCGGGTGCATCAGGATGCCCAGCAGGTACAGGAACTCTTCGGCGGTGCCGGCGCCGCCCGGGAAGATGATGATGCCGTGGCCGACGCGGACGAAGGCTTCCAGGCGTTTTTCGATGTCCGGCAGGATCACCAGTTCGTTGACGATCGGGTTCGGCGCTTCGGCAGCGATGATGCCCGGCTCGGTCAGGCCGAGGTAACGGCCACCGTGAATCCGCTGCTTGGCGTGGGCGATGGTCGCGCCTTTCATCGGGCCTTTCATCACGCCCGGGCCGCAGCCGGTGCAGATGTCGAGGCTGCGCAGGCCCAGTTCGTGGCCGACTTTCTTGGTGTATTTGTATTCTTCGGTGTTGATCGAGTGGCCGCCCCAGCACACGACGATTTTCGGCTCGACGCCCGGACGCAGGGTGCGCGCGTTGCGCAGCAGGTGGAAGACGTAGTCGCTGATGCCTTGGGAGGTGCTGAGGTCGATGCTCAGGGCATCGAGTTCGTTTTCGGTGTAGACGATATCGCGCAGGGCGCTGAACAGCATTTCCCGGGTGCTGGCGATCATTTCGCCGTCGACGAAGGCGTCGGCCGGGGCGTTCAACAGCTCCAGGCGCACACCGCGATCCTGCTGGTGGATGCGGATTTCGAAGTCCTTGTAGGCTTCAAGAATGGTTTTTGCGTTGTCGACATGGGCGCCAGTATTGAGGATGGCCAGGGCGCACTGGCGAAAGAGGGTGTAGGTGCTGCCGGTTCCGGCCTGGCTCAGTTGCTGAACTTCACGTTGGGAAAGGGTTTCGAGGCTGCCTTTTGGGCTGACCGAGGCATTGATTACGTGTCGTTGGGTCATGCAGTGATCCTTAAAACGATGTCATTGCCAGCATGGCCAATGGCATCCGAATAGTGTGTATCCATGAATGAAGATGGCACGATCTGCGTGGTATCGCCATGTCCCCGTTGGACGTAGAAAAGATGAAAAGGCGCTCCAGCATAGCTAAATCCGCCTCAGAGGCGATAATGCGCAGCCTCTTTTTAACTCAAGCCATGGAAGCCTGTCGCGATGTTCGAGATTCAACCGATCGATGCCATCACTTATCGCCAGCAGACCCGGCGCAGCACGCTGATCATCGCGGTGCTGTTTCTGGTGCTGGCGATGGTGTTTTCGACTGTGGCGGTGGCGCTGTTCGGCGAGCCGGGCGGGGATAATCTGCGGTTCAATGTCGGCGGGGTGTTTGGCGCATTTCTGCTGACGGCGGCGTTGCTGCGCGGGCGATTCTGGAACCAGACCTGGATGGCTCCCGCGGTGTACGGCTGGCGGCTCAAGCGCAGCCTGATGAGCGTCACCAATGTGATGCATCAGGTGACGGCGGCGGTGGAGAAGGGTGATCCGGTGGCGATGAAGGTGCTGCGTTTCTATCACCTGGGGCTGACCCAGATGCATGAACTGGACGGTAACTCCAGCGATCACGCGCAATTGCACCGGGAAGTCGAAACACACAAGACGCGGATGGAAGCGCTCGGTCTGGATACCGATCAGACGCGCCTCGATCCGGCCTGGCTGGAAACCTTGAAAGCGCGTTAAAACGGAATGCGCGCGGCGCGCCGCAGTTTCCAGCGGCGAATCAGGCGCCCGTATACCAGCAGGTTGACCACCAGCACCACGCTGCCCAGCACCAACTGAATCTGCGGGGTCAGCCCCGCCGGGTAGATGATCGGCCAGATGTAATGTTCGATGAATCCGCCGGCGTATTCGGTCTGCCCGGCGGCGTGGCGCATCAGGTTTTCCCAATAGGTCAGCGGACAGGTCAGGTGCAACACCTCGACCGCCACGCCCCAGGCCGCCGCCGGCAAATGCAGCCAGATCAGCCGCGGCCACTTGAGCACCAGCAGCCCGCCGAACAGCACAAACAGAATGAACAGCAAATGAAACAGCACCAGCCCGTCGGTGGCTATTCGATACAGCATGTCGTCTCCCTGACGCGTGTGTGAATGGTTGTCATGTTACGCCGGTAAACGACTGACGGAAGGAAGGATTTGCGCCAACTGCGCAAGATTGTTCAAGCCACCCACGGGCATTTGCTGGCAGAGTCCGGGGTCTTGTCTCACGGTTGAAGCGTGTTATGTCTGACTCATTAATGCCGCGCAGTGCCTTTCTTCGCGGAGCCGCGGCGATCATGCCGTTATCGCTGGCGACGGCGCCGTGGGGGCTGTTGGCCGGCTCCATGGCGATTGAAGCCAACCTCACGCCGCTGCAAGGGCAGGGCCTGTCGAGCATCGTGTTCGCCGGCGCTGCGCAATTGGTGGCGATCGGCATGCTCAAGGGCGGCGCGGGGATTTTCTCGATTCTGCTGACCACGCTGCTGCTGACTTCGCAGCATCTGCTTTATGGAATGAGCATGCGCCACGTGATTTCGCCGTTGCCGGGGCGCTGGCGTATCGGTCTGGGCTTTTTGCTCACTGATGAACTGTTCGCTCTGACCAGTCAGCATGATCGTCAGCAGTTCAACCGCTGGTACGCCTTGGGCGTGGGTCTGACGTTTTACATCGCCTGGAACCTCTTCACCCTGGCCGGCATCGTGCTCGGCAGCAGCATTCCGGGGCTTGAGCATCTGGGGCTGGACTTCTCGATTGCCGCGACCTTCATCGCCCTGATCACCCCGGTGGTGCGCAATGTGCCGACGATCGTCTGCGTAGCGGTGTCGCTGTTCTGCTCAGTGTTGTTCAGCTACTGGCAATGGGGTTCGGCGCTGGTGCTGTCGGGCCTGGCCGGCATGACTGCCGGGTTTATCTGCAACAAGCTGTATCGGGAGCGCACATGATGGTCTGGGCAGTGATTTTCGGCATGGGGATTCTGGTGTTCCTCAACCGTTACGTGTTTCTCGAACCGCGCCTGCCGGTGCGTTTGAGCAGTAACGCGCGGCAGTTTCTCGGGTTTGCCGTGCCGGGCATGTTGACCGCGATTTGCGGGCCGATTGTATTCATGCCGGACAAACAACTGAATCTGCAGTGGGATAACCCTTATCTGCTGAGCTCACTAGTGGCAATCGGTCTGGTGATCTACACGCGTAATACATTGCTTAGCATGCTATTGAGCATGGCGTTCTTCTTTCTATTGCGCTGGTGGCTTTAAGTTCTACGCTTAATGGATGAATTCCATTAGCGAGGTGAACATGGCAACCGAGCAGAAACGTCCCGAAAAAGATGACGAGCCGAGCGAAGAAGAGATCGAGCGGGAGAAACACAAGGAGCAGACCTGGAAGCATGACGACAGCCGCGAGTTGTCCGACCGTGATCAGGAACGCCCGCTGAAACCCTGAACGCCACAACGAAAAAGCCCCGCGATTGCGGGGCTTTTTCGTTTCATCAAAGATCGTCCAGCTGCGTGAAATCGGGGTGGGAGGCCCGATAACCCAAGGTCTTGTCGATCCAGGCATTCAGCTCGTTGACCATCACCGGCGGGTGGCAGGGATAGTTTTCGAGTGTGGCGCGCAGGATGCGGTCGATATCGGGTACGTCACGCAGGTTTCGAGTCTTTATGTAGTGGCCGATAAAACAGTCGAGTTGAAAGCGTTCTGTCGTGGACAGATGAATACACTCCAGGCCTGTGACCTGTTTGATTGCAAAATCGTCGCGCAACTTAGTTCTCTGCAAGGCTTGTTAAGTTTGTGGGGTATTCCTGGTTTTGCTGACTCTTTGGTCAACTGGTATGCCAAAAGGAAATGCGGCGCGCATGCTATCCGTAGTGTTTGTAAATGTATGTATGACGGTTGAAATGTCAGACAGGCGGTTAGTTCAATCAAACGACTGTTTATGTTGAATGTTTCGCGTTTGAAACACCGGGTGTAACGCGCAGGATTCAATTCGTGAATTCCTGCTCTTGATAACGCACCGCATCGGCATTTATTTACGTCACCGCTTCAATCAATTCAGACCCCTGATTGCGGGAGTTGCCCACCGCTTTGCCGACTTTGTGCCATTGGAACGCTTCGCTGGGTTCGGCTTCAAACAGCAGCATCTGCTCGGCGCGCTCGGTGGGCGTGGCGGGATCGAGCCATTCCTGTACCCGATCGGCGTGCAGCACAATCGGGCGACGGTCATGCACATCGAGCAAGCCACCTTCGCTGTCGGCGGTGATGATGACGAAGCCGTCGTCTTCCCGTGGAGGTTCGCCGGGTATCGGAAACTGGCCGATGGCGGCGCAGAAAACCGGTTGATGGTCGGCGCGACGAATCAGCCACGGCTGTCGGCTCTTGTCGGGTGCATCGACCCACTCGAACCAGTTGTCGACCGGCACGATCAGTCGATGGCGCCAGATCGCTCGAAAGAACGGCCCGTGGGCGACTTTTTCCACCCGCGCGTTGATTGGCGCAGCGCGATCCTTGGCCCAGTGCGGGCGCCAGCCCCAGCGCAGATTGTCGGCGTATAGCCGTTGTCGGTGCTGATGGAGGATCGCCAGTGACGTGGTGGGCGCAGCGTTGTAATGCGCCAGCGGTGCGTCGCCGACGTGATTGATCAGCGCATCGGGAATGCTCAGCACCGCGACGAAATCGTGGATGCCACGGTATTGCGACAGTCTTCCGCACATCGGCCGATCCTCCGGCGAACAGCTGCCTGAAGGCTTCAGCTTAGTTGCACGGTTCAATCCTTGCTGCCCTGGCCGGTGAACGCATCGCGCCAGACCAGCCAGCGGCGTTCCAATATGGCCAGCAGGCCATCGCTGAGTTTGCCGAGCAGTGCCAGGACGATGATCGCGGCCAGCACGATGTCCGGTCGCGAAGTCTCGCGACCGTCACTGAGCAGGTAACCCAGCCCTTTGGTCGCCGCGATCAGTTCGGCCGCCACCAGAAACATCCACGACAGGCTCATGCCGCTGCGCAATCCGGTAAACAGACCGGGCAGGGCAGCTGGCAACAGAATCCGTCGCACCAGTTGCAGCGGACTGAAACCGTAGATATGCCCGACCTCCACCAGTTTGCGGTCGATGTTGCGAATCGCCGCGACCACGTTGACGTAAACCGGGAAGAACGCGCCGATGGCGATCAGGACGATTTTCGAGGTCTCGTCGATCCCCAGCCACAGCAACAACAGCGGCACCCAGGCCAGGCTGGGAATCGAACGCAGCGCGGCGAAGGTCGGTTCCAGATAGGCCTCGGCTTCGCGGCTGAGGCCGACCCATGCGGCGAACACCAGCGCCAGACTCGCGCCGATGGCAAACCCCAGCAGCACGCGAATCAGACTGGCGCCGATGTGTTTCCACAAGGCACCTTCGGCCAGATCTGTAAGGGTCAGGGCAATCTCGCTCGGCGCCGGCATCTGGTAGGACGGCAGCCAGCCGATGCGTACGATAAATTCCAAGGCGATCACGATCAGCAATGGCAGGGCCAGGCCCTTAAGGCGCCGGCGCCAGAGCGGATTCAGCAGTGGGAGTTTTCGCCGTGGTGCCGACAAGGCGAGGCGGGCGGGCAAGTCGTTGCTCATGGACGGTTCTCCGCTCACGACAAATCCGCGACGGGCGCGGACTTGTCATGAGCCTGATCGGTTACTGGGCGGCGGCGACTTGCTGGAAACCGGTGTCGATCAACTGATCGATGACCTGGTCGACATTCACTCCACGGCGCACCAGTTCTTCGGAGACCAGAATCGGCGCGGCGGCTTTCGAGGCCAGCACGTCCCTGGTGGTCAGTTGCGGGCTGCTCAGGTCGGTGCGCGACAGTTGCAGTTTGGCCACGTCCAGCGGCAGGCCGGATTCGCTGGCGAGCAACTTGGCCAATTCTTCGGGGTTCTTCACCGACCACTCGCGGGCCTGCTCATAGGCCTTGATCACGGTGTCGATGGTTTGCGGGTGTTGCTTGGCGTATTGCTCGGTAACGCTGACCACGCCGTAGCTGTTGAAGTCGCGATTGCGGTACAGCAGGCGCGAACCGGCCTGCACCTGGCTGGCGGCCATGTGCGGATCGAGGCCGGCCCAGGCGTCGACATCGCCTTTCTCCAGCGCGGTGCGGCCGTCCGGGTGTTGCAGGTGCACCAGTTCCACATCGTCCTTTTTCAGCCCGGCCTGTTGCAGGGTGCGCAAGGTGAACAGGTACGGATCGGTGCCTTTGGTAGCGGCGATTTTCTTGCCCTTGAGGTCGGCGACGGACTGGATCGGCGAGTCCTTGCGCACCACCAGCGCGGTCCATTCGGCGCGGCTGTAGACGTAGACCGATTTGATCGGGCTGCCATTGGCGCGGCTGAGCACGGCAGCGAGGCTGGCCGACGAGGCGAAATCCACGCCGCCGCTGTTGAGGTACTCCAGCGAGCGGTTGCTGCCCTGGCTCAGCACCCAGCTGACTTTGCTCTGGGGCAAGGCTTTTTCCAGGTAGCCCAGATGTTTGAGCGCCAGGCTGACCGGCGAGTAATAGGCGTAATCCAGATGCACTTCGGCCGGCGGCGCTTCGGCAGCGTGGGCGAAAGGGTGCAGGCTCAGGGCGACTGCGCAGGCCGCGAGCAGCGTTTTGACGCGGGAAAACGGTAAGAGGGATTTCATGGGCACGCTCCGGCAAGGCAACAGATTCTTATGTCCAAAAAGATATTTTTATCGAATGCTTCCTGCATGAAAGGAATATTGCAGGCTCTGTGCCATGTGCGCGTTGTCCCGTATTTACGGGGTTTGACGCCGGTTTTTCAGGTCGGAAGTGTTGCAGGGAAAACACTGTTCCGAGCCACTGTTGCTCGGCCAACAGTGCGGCGGGAAGGTGCTGAGCTTATGCGAAAATCGAATTTAAAATCTGATTTGTAAGAGCGTTATGGTCTATAAAAATCCCTCTGCAGGACTCGCCATGAAGCTCTCACGTTTCCTACGCGCCGCGTTGACCAGCGCACTGTTTGCCACGCCATTGACCTACGCTGCCGAACCCTTGGTCCTGCACGTCGGCGACCAGAATTACTACAACATCCGCGCGTCCATAGAGGCGTCCGGCGTGTTGAAGGACGCGCCTTACACGGTCGACTGGAAACACTTCCAGGCTGCCGCGCCGTTGGCCGAGGCGTTGCAGACCGGATCCCTGGATCTGGGTTTCTTGGGGGATTCGGGGTTTCTGTTTCTGGCTGCCAAACAGGCGCCGGTGAAACTGATCGGGGTGTCGCGACAGAACCCGGACACCATCGCCCTGTTGGTGCCCAAGGATTCTCCGGTGAAAACCATCGAGGACCTGAAGGGCAAAAAAGTCGCCTACTGGCCGGGTGCCTGGAGTCAGCAATTGACCTTGCGGGCACTGGAGCAGGGCGGTTTGCCGGAGAACTACGTCGACTTCGTCAAGCTGATGCCGATCGATGCAGCGGCGGCGCTACCGCAAGGCAGCATCGATGCGTTCCCGGTCTGGGAACCCTACATTTCCCAGCAGATCGTGTTCTCCGGTGCGCGGCCGATTCTCACCGCGAAAAACCTGATGCCGGGTTTGAGCGCCATCGCCGCGTCTGCGCCGTCCATCGACAGCAAGCGCGAAGCGATCGCCGATTTCCTCGGGCGCCTGAAGCAGGCCCGGGCCTGGGTCGACAGCCACACCGACGAATACGCCGACCTGTGGGCGAAGAAAGCCAACCTCGATCAGCAGGTTTCGCGGCACTGGTTGCGCCAGGCGCACATGACGGTCGGCCCGGTGGATCAGCAGGCCGCCGCCGATCTGCAAAGCACCGCCGACTTCCTGTTCAAGGTCAAGGCGCTGCCGGCTCCGCTGGCCACGGCGGGGATCATCGACAGCTCGTTTCAACAGGCACTGGCACGCTGAGCGAGCGCCGGAACCAAACCCTGTGTATCTTTATCCAACCTCGGCCCATCTCAATGGGTCGCAGGGAGGCAGCAGCGGCGAAGGAGTTTTGCCAATCGACAACATGACCGTAACGGTCGGGGCTCAAGGCAAAACATGACACAGTGGTTCAAGCTTTTCTGCGCGATGGCGATGGCCGTCGGGTTGGCCGGGTGCATCGCCGCTCCCATTGAAATGACCGCGCAGACAGAAGCCCGGCTCAAAGAGCAGGCGCCTGTGCGCTTTCTGTTGACCTTCGATGACGGGCCCAGCGCTTCCAGTCTTTTCAACCCCACCGACACCGTGCTCGACAGCCTCAAGGACAACCCGCTGCAGCCGGGGATCAAAGCGGTGTTTTTCGTCCAGACCCGCGCGCCGCGAGCGGGCAACAGTGAGATCGGCCGGCAGGTGATGCGCCGCGAGCACGCTGAAGGGCACATTCTGGGCTTTCACACCGCCACCCATTGGCACACCAATCATCGATTGCTCGACCCGGATGAGCTCGAAACCACGTTGACCAACGGCTCGGCGGACATCGCGGCAATTACCGGCGCGCCGCCGACGTTATTGCGCCCGCCGTTCTGGAACTACGACAAACGCACCTTCGCCGCCTATCAGCAGCACCACATGCAGGTTTTGCTGACTGATCTGAGCGCCAACGACGGCAAGATCTGGGGCTTCAACGCCAGCCCCCGGCGGCGGGCGAACATGCTGCGTCAGCTGTCTGAGGTCCGCGAACGGATAGCCCTCGGTGAATTGCCAACAGTGGACGGGGTGATTCCGGTGGTGGTGACCTTCCACGATCTCAACCGCTACACCGCCCGCCATACCCGCGAGTACTTGCAGATTCTGCTCGACAGCGCCGCCGCCACCGGCGTGCGACTGGCGGACAAACCGTTCTATGAGGATCGCGCAGCACTGGAAAAAGCCGCGCTGGCGCGCACGGTGGGCGAGTCGTCGAAACCGGTGAATCTGCCGGGGATCTGGAACTGGATTTGGGACCATGACGCCCATTGAGAGCGGCGACTTGAAGATGTGAAGCGGTTGGCAAATTTTGCGGGTGTCGGTGAGAGCAAGGCGACAAAAGCTCATCTATGCTGATCGGGTCGCCCGAGCCTGCGCCTGTGAGGCGTGCCCCCCATGATTGCCATTGCCGACATTTGCCGCATCGTCGAATCCGGCTTCTCGCCGCTGTATTGCGATTGCACCGAAACGGCGCAGGGACTCTTGCAGATCAAGGTTTACGAACCCGACAGCGGGCGTGTCGAGTTGCTGCTCAATGGTGTTTCTCCTGAGCATCTGGTCACCATTCGTGACATCTCCAACTTCATCGGTGAATTGCGCACGGAAATGAGCGCCGGTCGCCGGGCATTTGCCGGCTGAGGGTCAAAGGCGTCGCTGAAAGGCGCGGACGATGCTCAGTGTGGCGTCACTGACGTTCAGGTTCTGCACCGCATCCAGCGGGTGCCAGAGACAGTCGACGATTTCATTCAGCGGGCGAACCTGATCGATGTTCAGCACCGATGCCTCGTAGACGTGGTGGCGGGTGCTGCCGTTCTGCAATTCCATCAGATAAAGCATGTCATCGCTGTCCAGCCCGGTTTCCTCCTTGAGTTCTCGGACGGCGGCTTGCGCGCGGGTTTCTCCCGGTTCGACGGTGCCCCCCGGAAGCGTCCAGCGGCACCTGGGTTTGCGCACCAGGAGAATGTGTCGATCCTGTTCGCAGATGACGGTTGCTCGTACTTTCATGTGTTACCCGATTGCCGGTTGTCATAAATCTGTCATGAATTAGCAATATTTGGGCCGCTACCGGTTTAGAGCTTCTGAGTGCCTGGAAGCGGCAAAAGTGCCGGAGACTTGACGCGGCCGCGGTGCGACGTTCGGTCGGCACGGCGGTGCATTGCGGGTGTAAGGTGGAAAAGTTCGTTACCAGACAGGAGGTGCCTATGAGCATGGCGATGCTGAACAAAATGCACATGAATGGCTACGACGTACTCAGTGTGAACAACGGCCCGTGGCGGGTCTGCACGCAGGGTGACCGGCTCGCTTCGTTTGCCAGTCGCGAGGAAGCGCTGGCGTACGCCGCAGCGCTGCCGGGATACAAAAGCCGCGCACGCGGCCGCAAGACAGACTGAAGGTCTGTGAAGAAAAAGCCCCGGTTGTCCGGGGCTTTTTGCTGTGGGCTGAGTGAGGTTCAGTGGACTTTGGTTCGGCTGATGGCGCGGGCTTTCACTTCCCGGGCATACAGTTGCAGGCGTTCTTCATCGCTTTGCAGCACTTCGCAGGATCGCAGTACTGCCTGGGCGTCCGCCTCGTTGCCCGACTGACGCAGTTGCTCGGCGATGCGCTTGAGGTCCACCGCCGACCATCTCAAGTCCGATGCCACGCTTTGCAGGTCACGTTGAAGTTCGTGTTCGTATTCATTGAGCCGCATGATCACCTCCGGAACATTCTCGGTAAAACAGAGTAGCCGCATTTTTCCGGTGTGGGGCAAGGTCTTCTGTCGGTGAGCTGAATGGCCCGGTTTTCGGGGAGTACCGGCAGAGCGCTACGATGGATGTCCGAACAGTTACAGGGTACATTTGCGTTTTTTCAGATGAAGGAATCACCATGCGGATGTTGATCGGAGGGATGCTGATGGCGGCATTGGCCGGTTGTTCGTTGCCTGCGTCACTGGTGCCGGGCGAGCCGAATGTCAGCAAGACCAGCGACAAGACTCCCAAGGACTACGCCGCATGTGTATTGCCGCTATGGCAGCAGGACGTTGCCAAGACGTCCCAGACAGCGATTTCAAATGGCTACCGGATCACCGCGCCGAGCATCGTCACCGCCGACGAGATTCTCGATGTGGTCAAGTACAAGGACGGCAGCCGCGTTTCCCTGTACCAGGGGCCGCCGTGGGCGAAGTCCGGGTCGTTGCGCAAAGCGGTGCGCGACTGCCTGTAATGGCGAAATAAAAAAGCAGAAACCGGAGATCGGTTTCTGCTTTTTTTTGCCTGCTGATCGGGCTCAGTCCGAGATTTCGGTGAGCGGAATGCCGGCGCCGCCGGTCTTCTTTTCCCGACGATCCTGCATCCAGTCTTCCACCTGGCTGTTGAACCCTGCCGGTGCCTTGCGCCCGACCTTTCTGGCGATGTCGAGGATGGTCTGTTGGGCGAGGGCTTCTTCCATACGCTTTTGCGCGGTCATCATCGCGGCGTGAATCGAGCAGGTGCCGTCCAGTGCCCAGTCCGGCGGGGAGCCGTCGAACAGCGCGCAGCGTCCGCGAATGTCCCGGCATTCGAAAATGTTCTTGGGACCATCGATGGCATTGACGATGTCGAGCAGGGTGATTTCGTCCGCCGGACGCGCCAGAGTGAAGCCGCCGCGCACACCGCCGGTGGATTCCACCAGTTTGCCTTTGGCCAGTTTGGTGAAGATCTTCGCCAGGTAATCCAGCGGCACCCCTTGCAGCTCTGCCAGGTCACGCACGCTGGCTTCACGACTGTCACCGCCGCTGCCCACCAGAAAGGCCAGGCAGTGAATGCCGTACTCGACCCCCGCACTGTAAAGCGACATAACTATCTCCGACTGTATTTGTCGCCGATGTTATCAGGGTTGTTCGTGGCAAACAATTCGGGAACACTTTGGTTTTTTGGCTATGAGGATCCCGTTTTTCTTGGTTTTCAGCTAAATCAACGAGTTAAAGAGGGTGGCTCAGATCAATCTGAGCTATCGAAGTTTTCGATGCTAATCATCACAAAATCTGACTTGTTGGATCTAAAGGCGACCAATAGAGTCGCCGTTATCCGGTGAGCAGCCTTCCGCGTTCTTGAAAAATACAGCCGAGTCCGCTCCCGATGATGTGAATCCTTCAACCTCATTCAGTGACTTGGCTTCGTGCCTGGAGAGAACAATGAAACAGCACATTCTGGTAATCGGCGCAGGTTTCGGTGGCATGTGGACGGCGTTGAGCGCCACGCGTCTGGTCGACATTCACAATCGGGACAACATCGACGTGACCGTGTTGGCGCCGCAGGCCGAGCTGCGCGTTCGTCCGCGTTTCTACGAGCCGAATGCCCACACACTGGCAGCACCGCTGGGCGATCTGTTCGACGCGGTCGGCGTCAACTTCATCAAGGGCGCGGCGAACACCATCGACGTACAGACGAAAACCGTGGGCTACACCGACGCAGCCGGTGCGCAGCAGGTGTTCAACTACGACAAACTGGTACTGGCCTCCGGCAGCGGCCTGGCCCTGCCGGACACCCCGGGCGTGGCGCAATACGCGTTTGACGTCGACCAGATCGAAGCCGCCATCCGCCTGGAAAACCACCTCGATTCCCTGATCGGTCAGCCTGAAAGCCAGGCACGCAACACCGTGGTCGTCGCTGGCGGTGGTTTCACCGGTATTGAAACCGCCACTGAAATGCCGGCGCGTCTGCGGGCTGTGCTGGGCGCTGATGCCAAGGTTCAAGTGATCATCGTTGACCGTGGGCAGAAAGTCGGCGCTTCCATGGGCGAAGCCATCAGCGTGTCGATTGCTGAAGCTAGCGAAGAGTTGGGCGTGGAGTGGCGACTGGGTGTGTCGGTGCTGTCGGTCGATGAAAACGGCGTGACCCTGTCGGACGGCCAGCGCATCGAGGCAAAAACCGTGGTCTGGACCACCGGTGTGCGCGCCAGCTCCCTGACCGAACAGATTCCTGCCGAGCGTGATCGCCAGGGCCGTCTGCACGTTGATGCCAACCTGAAAGTCATCGGCCAGGACGACATCTTCGCCACCGGCGACGTGGCTTACGCGGCCACCGACGATGTCGGCAACTTCGCCCTGATGACCTGCCAGCACGCGATTTCCCTCGGTCGTCACGCCGGCAACAACGTCGCGGCGCAGATTCTGGGTGTCGACCCGACGCCGTACAGCCAACCGAAGTACGTGACCTGCCTCGACCTCGGCGCCTGGGGCGCGGTGTACACCGAAGGCTGGGATCGTCAGGTGAAACTGGTCAAGGAAGAGGGCAAGTCGCTCAAGACCCAGATCAACACCCAGTGGATCTACCCGCCGGCGGCTGACCGCGCGAGCGCGCTGGCGGCTGCGGATCCGATGATTCCCGTGGTCGCGTAAAACGACGTGTCGCAGACAATCCCGCCCGGTTGACGCTGGGCGGGATTTTTTTCGTTCAGATTCCGCAGACCTCTCCGGTAAGTACCACCCGACCGAACTCGGCGTTGGTCTCCTGAGGTGTGATGGCGAGCAACTGGTCGAGGCGAATTTCCTGTTGCGCGCCCAGTTGTTCGATCACCAGAAATTCTTCTTTGTCACTGCTGGTTCGCGTGGTCACGGCCCGGGCCATCAGCCGCTGACCGTCGATCAGCTCGATGTCCAGCTGATAGCCGCGCAGGCAGGCGATTTCCAGGTAGTCGTGCAGATCACAGTTCAACGGCTGATAACGGGTCATGGCGTTACTCCTCGAAACCTTGCAGGGTGATGATGAAATAGCCGTCTTCGGCGATGGCCTTGGCGACCTGCGGATTGGCCGGCTCGCTGTGGCAGAACAGACACTGGCTCTGGGAAATGTCTTCGTCCTGCAAGCCGTTGTCCATCAGGAACTGCCGAGCGTAGGCTTTCGCTGCTTCGGCTTCGCGATCGGTCAGCACGTCGAAATGAAGATAGCGGCCATCTTTGGTGCGCACGTGGGTATCGAATACTTTGACGAACATTATTGGCTCTCCTGCATTTTCCAGGTGCCGGGCAGCGAGAGGTTGCCCGAGGCGATGTCGTAGACGCTGCTGACACACAGCAGCGGGTTGTGCAGGTCGGCATTGACCTTCAGCGCTGCGGTGACGCCGTCATAGTTGAAGCTTTGCGGGAAACCGACGGCAGCCAGCGGCACGCGGATCTGCGCGGCGTTCTGTTTCACACTCAGGTCGTAGCCGGGGGAGTCGATGTAAATCGGCGCGCCGGGCCAGGTCGCGGGCAGTTTCGGTTTGGCGTCCTTGGGGATGTCGCGCACTTTCAGGCCACCGGGGCCGCAGCTTTCATCCTTGCTCAGAACCACCCAGTGCGAGTGCCAGAGGCCACCATCGTTGTCCTTCTTGCCATCCTTGTTTTCATCCAACTGCGGGGTGTCATCGAAGTCCGGATGCGAGGTCAGAGCGAGGGCGAGAATGCCTGAGTTCGCTTCAAAACCGACGGCGCCGCTGTCGAGGCTGGTGGGCCAGACGTAGCTGTAGACCTCGGCGCCGGCGAATGAACCCTTGGCGGTCGGCACGCGGCTGCCGGCCTTGCCATCGACCAATTGTTCGAAGACCAGGGTGTTGCCGTCCTTGAAAACACGGGTGTGGACCAGATCGAACGCGGCGTCGGTTTTACCGGGTTCGCTGTGAATGCCTTCAGGTCCGTGGGCCCAGGCTTGTGTTGCCAGAAGCGTGCTGATGGTCAATGCCAATGCGCTTTTCATGGAATGCCTCGATGTGCGTTTAAGTTTCGAATCGACACCGCAATCCTAAGGTGGCACTGTTTTTTGTCAATAAGGTTTTTAAACGATACTATTTATCGATCCCATTGAAACAGGCGATGACCGTGTTGTTTGACCTGCTGGAAAGATTGTCGAGCCTGACCCGGGTGTGGTTTCGCGAGCACCCGCTGCTGGCCGAACTGCAACCGATTCAACTCAGCGCGCTGCTGTACCTGGCGCGGTGCAACCGCTATTCGAATACGCCGCTGGCGGTTACCGATTATCTGGGCCTGACCAAGGGCACCGTGTCGCAGTCGCTCAAGGCGCTGGAGACCCATGGTTTTCTGACCAAGGTTCCGGACGCCCGAGACAAGCGCAGCGTGCATCTGGAACTGACGACCACTGCGCGCGAACTGATCGACGCAGTGATGCCGCCGGAATTCCTGAGCAATGCCGCGCAACGCATGGGCGCGCGTGCCGGCGATCTGGAAGGCTTGTTGCTGGAGTTGCTGCGCAACATTCAACGCAGCGAAAACGTACCCAGTTACGGGCTTTGCCGGACTTGTCGCTTCCACCAGACATCGACTGCCGGCGCCGTCTGCGGATTGACCGGCGAAGCGTTGGCCCCGCCGGAAATCGAACTGATCTGTCGCGAGCATCGGTTACCTGAAGAAATCCCTGTTTGATCTTCTTTGTGCCACGGCTGTGACTAATCCTCACGGCTCCCTGTTTTCTCTACGATGCGTAATGCCCCGTGACACTTGATCGCAAGCGTCTTTCCAGCGTGCACTAGGCTTTGAATGCCGGCCCATTACGGGCCGGCATTGCTGTTTCTGGAGGATTGTTTTTGATTCAAGGAGCGACCGATCATGGATGATCTGGTGAAAGAAGTGATTCCGCTGTTGCAGTACCTGATCCCGGGGTTTGTCTCGGCCTGGATTTTCTACACCCTGACGGCGTTCAAACGGCCGGATACGTTCGGGCAGATTGTGCAGGCGTTGATTTTCACGTTTGTGATTCACGGGATGGTGTTGGGGGTTGGAGCGGTTTGTGTGTGGG